>JALHNV010000103.1 GCA_022843325.1 Pseudolabrys sp.
CCGAACCCGCGGTCGCGGCACCGGCGCCGGCGCCGAAGCCCGTGCCCAACCCGGCCAATTATTCCGCCGGCGTGCAGAACGTCACCGTCACCGCCGACGAAAACGGCATGCGCGTCGACCGCTTCTTCGAGGCGCGGTTTCCCGGCCTGTCGTTCGGCCATATCCAGCGCATCATCCGCAAGGGCGAAGTGCGGGTAGACGGCAAGCGCACCGAGCCGAAGAACCGCCTCGAAGGCGGCCAGGTGCTGCGCATTCCGCCGCTGCAGCTGGAAGCGCCCAAGGTGCGCGACGACGCCCCGCAGGCGCTGCGCGACCGCGAATTCATCCGCTCGATCACGCTGTCGGAAGACGACGACGTGCTGGTGCTGAACAAGCCGATGGGGCTCGCCGTGCAGGGCGGCAGCGGCATCACCCAGAACATCGACGACATGCTGGAGTCGCTGCGCGGCAATTATGCCGACGCGCAGCGGCCGCGGCTGGTGCACCGGCTCGACAAGGACACCGCCGGCTGCCTGCTGGTGGCGAAGACTCGCTTTGCCGCGGCGGCGCTGGCCAAGACCTTCCGCACCCGCTCGGCGCGCAAGATCTACTGGGCGCTGGTCGCCGGCGTGCCGAAGCCGAAGCAGGGGCGGGTCTCGACCTACCTCGCCAAGCAGGAAGACGAGGAAGATTCCTACATGCGCATCGCCCGGCACGGCGAGAAGGACGCGGTGCACGCCGTGACCTATTACGCCGTGGTCGAAACGGCGGGGCAGAAGCTGTCATGGATTTCGCTCAAGCCCGTGACCGGCCGCACGCATCAACTGCGCGCGCACATGGCGCATGTCGGCAATCCGATCATCGGCGATCCGAAATACTTCAACATCGAGAACTGGGAGCTGCCGGGCGGCATCCAGAAGAAGCTGCATCTGCTGGCGCGGCGTATTGCCGTGCCGCATCCGCGCGGCGGCACCATCGACGTCAGCGCGCCGCTGCCGCCGCACATGGAACAGTCGTGGAACCTGCTCGGCTTCGACGCCACGCGCTACGACCCGATCGACGACGCCCCCGAGGAGGAGTAGCGATCGGGCCGGGCGCTTCCTATCTGGTTAAGATGCAGCGCCCGGTTTTCCTTGCCGCTCTATTGATCCTGACGGCTCTCGCGCCGTCGGCGCCGCTGCGTGCGCAATCGAATGATGGCCTCTCCATCATGCAGCCGGAGCCGTATCGGCCGGGGGTGGGGCAGACCTACCGGTCGCCGCCTGAGCTGAACCGCATGCAGCAAACGCCGCGCCTGCCGTCGCCGTCACAACGGCGAGCCGCACCGCCGCCGCCGATCTATGTGCCGCAGACGGGCGCGGTGCTGCCGAACATGCCGACGATTTCCGGATCGGGCCCCCGTGGCGCCGAGACGTCGCAGGACCGCGCCGTGCGCTGCGCGCATCAGGCCGGCGCCTATGGCGATGCCGCCGGCGACCGCAACGCCTATCTCGGCAGCTGCGTGACGCAGTAACTAGCGCAAGCCGGCGTTGAACTTGTCCAGCGCCGTCTGGCCGGGGCACAGCTCCTTCGCGCCCAATTCGTTGAGCGGACGGTCAACCGTGTGCAAATGCGCGTGCAGGTCGTCGGACTCGTTGTCCATGTAGAGCAGCCCGGTAACGATCTGCCCCTTGGCGGCGTGGTGTTGCAGGAAGCCCATCGCCGCGGTGCGGTCGTGCAGATCGTAGTCGGCGGCGAGCTTGCGCAGCGCGATCTTCGACCCGTCATGTTGCTCGACGATCTCGACCGTCCCCGGATCGTACTGGATCTCGATCGGCATGCGGCTGGAGATGAAATCGAGCCGGCTGACCGCCTCGTTGTGCTCGCGGACGAAATCGAAGCTCTTGGTCGAGCCGGCGTGGTTGTTGAAGGCGACGCAGGGCGAGATCACGTCGATGAACGACGCGCCCTTGTGGGCGATGGCCGCCTTGATGATCGGCACCAGCTGCTGCTTGTCGCCGGAGAAGGAGCGGGCGACGAAAGTGGCGCCGAGCTGCAGCGCCATGGCGGCGAGGTCGATCGAGTTGTCGGTGTTGATGACGCCGCGCTTGGACTTCGAGCCGCGGTCGGCGGTGGCCGAGAATTGGCCTTTGGTCAGGCCGTAGACGCCGTTGTTCTCGACGATATAGGTCATGTTGACGGCGCGGCGCAGGCTGTGCGCGAACTGGCCGAAGCCGATCGAGGCGCTGTCGCCGTCGCCCGAGACGCCGAGATAGATCAGGTCGCGGTTGGCGAGGTTGGCGCCGGTCAGCACCGATGGCATGCGGCCGTGCACCGAGTTGAAGCCGTGCGAGTTGCCGAGGAAATAAGTTGGCGTCTTCGACGAGCAACCGATGCCGGAAATCTTGGCGACGCGGTGCGGCTCGATCGACAGCTCGAAACAGGCCTGGATGATCGCCGCCGTGATCGAGTCATGGCCGCAGCCGGCGCACAGCGTCGAGACCGTGCCCTCGTAATCGCGGTGGGTATAGCCGAGGTCGTTCTTCGGCAGATCGGGGTGATGGAATTTCGGTTTGGCGAGATAGGTCATGGTTGTTTCTCTTTACCCTCCCCTGGAGGGGGAGGGTCGGCGGACGAAGTCCGCCGGGGTGGGGTGGCGGGGCAAAAAGTTCACCCCCTCCCGGTTCGCCATCGCGCGCTGAAGGCGCGTGTGAACCGGCTTACGGCGAACCGACCTCCCCCCTCCAGGGGGAGGTGAAGAAAGGTCGGATGCGATGATGCTCACGACGACACCTTCATCGGCTTCACTTTCATGCGATCGAGATGGTCGCCGATCGCCTTGTCGATGAAGCGGGCGGTGATCGGCGTGCCGTCGTAATGCAGGATCGGCACCAGCCGCACCGGGTCGATGTCGCATTCGTTGACGATCAGCGATCGCAATTGCGCGTCGCGGTTCTGCTCCACCACGAAGACGAAATCGTGGTCGGCGACAAAGCTGTTGACCGACGAGTGGAACGGGAAGGCGCGCACCCGCATGCGGTCGAGCGCGTGGCCGCGTGCCTCGATCATGTGGATGGCCTCGTCCATCGCCGGCGCGGTTGAGCCGTAGTAGATCACGCCGTATTTGGTCGGCTTGCCGGCCGAGGCCTGCACCGGCCGCGGCACCAGATCCTTGGCGGTGTCGAACTTGCGCAGCAGCCGCTGCATGTTGTCGACATAGGGCGTGGCTTCTTCGGTGTATTTCGCATAGCGGTCGCGCGAGGTGCCGCGGGTGAAGAACGAGCCCTTGGTCGGGTGCGTGCCGGGATAGGTGCGGAACGGAATGCCGTCGCCGTCGACATCGAGGTAGCGGCCGAAGTCCTTGCCGGTGTCGAGATCGGCGGCGGTCATTACCTTGCCGCGGTCATAGGCGCGGGCGTCGTCCCACTTCAGCGGCTGCGACAGATGATGGTTCATGCCGATGTCGAGGTCGAGCATGACGAAGATCGGCGTCTGCAGCCGGTCAGCGAGATCGAAAGCCTCGGCGCCGAACTGGAACGACTCCGTCGGGTCTTCCGGGAACAGCAGCACGTGCTTGGTGTCGCCGTGCGAGGCATAGGCGCAGGAGATGATGTCGCACTGCTGGGTGCGCGTCGGCATGCCGGTCGACGGCCCGGCGCGCTGCACGTTGAACAGCACCGCCGGGATTTCCGCGAAGTAGGCGAGGCCGATGAACTCCTGCATCAGCGAAATGCCGGGGCCCGACGTCGCCGTAAAGGCGCGGGCGCCGTTCCAGCTGGCGCCGATCACCATGCCGATCGAGGACAGTTCGTCCTCGGCCTGGACGATGGCGTATTTTGCCTTCTTGGTTTCGGGATCGACGCGCAGTTTCTCGCAGTGCCGGGTAAAGGCGTCGGCGAGACCCGATGACGGCGTGATCGGATACCACGCGCAGACGGTTGCGCCGCCATAGACGGCGCCGAGCGCCGCCGCGTTGTTGCCTTCGATGAAGATACGGTCGCCGACCTTGTCGCGCTGGCTCAGGCGCAGGCCGATCGGGCATTGCAAATTCAGGATGGCGTAGTCGCGGCCGATGTTGAGCGCCTTTATGTTCGGCGCGATCAGCTTGTCCTTGCCCTTGTATTGTTCGCCGATCAGCTGCTCGACGACTTTCACGTCCATATCCAGCAACGCGCTGAGCGCCCCGATATAGATGATGTTCTTGAACAGCTGGCGCTGGCGCGGGTCGGTGTATTCGCGGTTGCAGATCGCGGTCAGCGGCACGCCGATGACGGTGATGTCGTCGCGGAATTTCGACGCGGGCAGGGGCTTCGTCGAATCGTAGAACAGATAGCCGCCCGGCTCGATCGAGGCGATGTCCTTGTCGAAGGTCTGCGGGTTCATCGCCACCATCATGTCGGTGCCGCCGCGGGCGCCGAGATGGCCGGCTTCCGACACGCGCACTTCGTACCACGTCGGCAGACCCTGAATGTTCGACGGGAAGATGTTGCGCGGCGCCACCGGCACGCCCATGCGCATGATCGCGCGGGCGAACATCTCGTTGGCGCTTGCCGATCCGGAGCCGTTGACGTTGGCGAACCGGATGACGAAGTCGTTTACGCGGCTGATCGGGCTGGCGGTCGGCATGAAGTCCCTGCGTGAGTCACATCGAGCAAGAATTTCTGCATGTCCCATGCGCCGGTCGGGCATCGTTCGGCACAGAGACCGCAGTGGAGGCAGACGTCTTCATCCTTGACCATGACACGGCCGGTCTTCAGGCCGTCCTGGACATAGAGGTCCTGGCTCAGGTTGTTCGCCGGCGCGGTGAGCCTTGTCCGCAATTCGGCTTCCTCGCCGTTCTGCGTGAAGGTGATGCAGTCCATCGGACAGATGTCGACGCAGGCATCGCACTCGATGCACAGCGGCGCGCTGAACACGGTCTGCACGTCGCAGTTCAGGCAGCGGCCGGCTTCGGCCAGCGCCAGCTTCGGATCGAAGCCGAGTTCGACCTCGGCCTTGATGTCCTTCAGGGCGACGACGGTGTCGCGGTGCGGCACCTTGTAGCGTTTGTCGAGTTCGATGGCGTTATCGTAGGACCACTCGTGGATGCCCATTTTCTGGCTCATCAACTGCACCGCCGGCATTGGGCGGTCGGCGATGTCCTCGCCGTTGAGCAGCTTGTCGATCGACACCGCGGCCTCGTGGCCATGCGCCACCGCCCAGATGATGTTCTTCGGGCCAAAGGCGGCATCGCCGCCGAAGAACACTTTCGGGTTGGTTGAGGCGAAGGTGAGCTGATCGACCTTCGGCATGTTCCATTCGTCGAACTCGATGCCGGCATCGCGTTCGATCCACGGGAAGGCGTTCTCCTGGCCGACAGCCACCAGCACGTCGTCGCAGGGGAAGTGCTGATCCGGCTCGCCGGCCGGCACCAGCTTGCGGCGGCCCTTGGCATCGAGTTCGGGCTTCACCTTCTCGAAGGTGACGCCGGTGAGCTTGCCGTTGTCGTAGGTGAAGGCTTTCGGCACCAGGTAATTGTGGATCGGAATGCCTTCGTGCTGGGCGTCTTCCTTTTCCCAGGGGCTGGCCTTCATCTCGTCGAAGCCCGAGCGCACCACCACCTGCACCTCATCGCCGCCGAGACGGCGCGCCGAGCGGCAGCAGTCCATCGCCGTGTTGCCGCCGCCGAGGACGATGACGCGCTTGCCGATTTTGGTGACGTGGCCGAACGACACCGACGACAGCCAGTCGATGCCGATGTGGATATTAGCGGCTGCTTCCTGGCGGCCGGGCAGGTCGAGGTCGCGGCCGCGCGGCGCGCCGGAGCCGACGAAGACGGCGTCCCAGCCTTCCGCCAGCAGCGCCTTCATGGAGTCGATGCGCTGGCCGGCGCGGAAGTCGACGCCGAGACCGATGATGTAGCCGGTCTCCTCGTCGATGACGCTGTCGGGCAGGCGGAATTTCGGGATCTGCGTGCGGATCATGCCGCCGGCGCGGGAGTCGCCGTCGAATACGGTGACGCTGTAGCCGAGCGGCGCGAGATCGCGCGCCACCGTCAACGAAGACGGACCGGCGCCGACCAGCGCCACGCGCTTGCCGTTCTTGCGTACGGCGGGCTTGGGCAGCCGCGCGGTGATGTCGTCCTTGTAGTCGGCGGCGACGCGCTTCAGGCGGCAGATGGCGACCGGCTCATCCTCGACGCGCACGCGCCGGCAGGCCGGTTCGCACGGGCGGTCGCAGGTGCGGCCGAGAATTCCGGGAAATACATTCGAACGCCAGTTGATCATGTAGGCGTCGGAGTAGCGACCCGCGGCGATCAGCCGGATGTATTCGGGTACGGGCGTATGCGCGGGGCAGGCCCACTGGCAGTCGACGACTTTGTGGAAGTAGTCAGGCGCCGCAATGTCCGTGTTCTTCATGTCGTCCTCGAAACGCGCCCCGCTGCGCTTTGCAGCGCGACGGTCGCGTCACAGCCGCATGCGGCTGGCATTTCCACCCGGGTCCGCCTTGTTATCCGGCTCGACTCCGCGGCGGATACTATGGCTTAGAATGGCTCAAGGCTACTGTCCTTCTGTCGCGCGGGAGCCCTATCAACCGCAAGCCGCGCCTGCATTTTTCGCTCTCTGAAAGCGGCAGGGCGGACGCTGTTTGACGATCTCGCAATCGGCCCGGAAGATTGTTAGTTGAGGGCTGAAAGGTGGTTGTTTCATCTGAGACGGTCCACCCCCGCAGCCGTTTGTGCGGCGCAATATGACGGTAGCCCGATGCGCGACATTTTGACTGACGTTCTGGCCCACCAGCCGCTCGATCCGCAGGAGTCGGCGCGGCGTGGCGGGCGGCCGTCCTTGCGGAAGCGCTTTTACACCAAGGCCCATGTCGGCGCGGCGGCAGACGGCGGCTTTGCCTTGCTGCTCGACGGCAAGCCGGTGCGCACGCCGGCGAAGCGGCTGCTGGCTGCGCCGGCGCAGGCGCTGGCGGAGAAAATCGCTGGCGAATGGAATGCGCAGACCGAGGCGATCGACCCGTCGACGATGCCGCTCACGCGGCTGGCCAATGTCGTGATCGACGCGCTGGTGACGGCGCCGCAGCCGGTCATCGACGAAGTGGTCAAGTATCTCGGTTCGGACCTGATCTGCTACCGCGCTGGCACGCCGGCCAGCCTGATCGAGCGTCAGGCGCAGGCCTGGGATCCGGTGCTGGCGTGGGCGCATCAGACGCTCGGCGCGCGCTTCATGCAGATCGAAGGCGTCGTCTATGCCGAGCAGCCGCCGGCGGCGGTGGCCGCCGCAAGCGCGGCGATCCCGACCGAGCCGTGGCGGCTCGGCGCGGTGGCGTCGATGACGGTGCTGACCGGGTCGGCGCTGCTGGCGCTGGCGGTGGCGCACGGCGCCATCGACGCCACCACCGCCTGGACCGCCGCCCACGTCGACGAGGACTGGCAGATGGGGCAGTGGGGCCACGATGAGGCCGCGCTGGCGCGCCGTGCGCTCCGGCAGACCGAAATGCAGGCAGCGGCGGACGTGCTGGCGCTGCGATGAAGATCACGCTCGACCTGTCGAAGTTGGTCGAAGACGGCCGGCTGACGCCCGCCGAGGCCGAGAGTCTGAAGGCGCTGGCCGCGCACGAGACCGGCTCGCTCGGCATCAACATCCTGATCGCCTTCGGCGTGGTCGCGGTCGCTGCCGGCACGGTGGCGCTGGTGCCGACGCCGTTGACGGCGCTGGCGCTCGGCGCCGCCGTCTTCGCCGCCGGCCTCGCCATCGTGCTGCGCGATCTGCGGCCGTGGCGCGTGCTCGGGCAAATATGCCTGGTGATCGGCGCTTTGCTGTTCTGCGGTGGCGTTATCGCGCAGGGCGAGGGGGCTTTCGGGTCGATGCTGATCGTCACTGCCGTGCTGGCGGTGGCGGCGGTGGCGGCGCGCTCGAGCCTGCTGACGGCGCTGGCGGTGCTGGCGGCGTCGGCCTGCCTGGGTGCCAGAACCGGCTACGAACACGCCAGTTACTCGCTGGCAATCTTCGAGCCGACACTGACCATCGTGCTGTTCTCTGGGCTGGCGCTCGCGGCCTATATGGCCTCGCTTCGCCTGCCGGCGGATTACGAGCGCATCGCGCTGATGGCCGCGCGCACGTCGGTGGTGCTGGTGAATTTCGGCTTCTGGGTCGGCTCGCTCTGGGGCGATCCGCTGGCGCTGCTGCGTGGCATTGATGACAGCACGTACGTGCGGCTGACGAATATTATCGTGCCGCCTTGGGTTTTCAGCGCCGGCTGGGCGGTGGCGCTGATCGCTGCCGGCGCCTGGGCCGCGAAGGTCAACCGGCGCTGGCTGGTGAACACGGCAGCCGCCTTCGGCGCCATCCACTTCTATACGCAGTGGTTCGAGACGCTCGGCGCCACGCCGGCTTCGGTGCTGCTCGGAGGGCTGGCGATGCTCGGCATTGCGCTGGCGCTGTGGTCGTTCAACCGCCGCGCCGGCGCTGGCAAGGCCTAGTGCCCGGACGGCTCGGCCTTGCGGCTGGTCTCGTACAGGAACCAGACACGTTTCTCGGCCGCGTCGATGAAGTTCTCGAGCAGGCTCGCCGTGGCGACGTCCTTGTGCTCGTCGCACAAATCATGCGCCTCCCGCATCGCCTCGATGGTGCGCTGATTGTCCTCGCGCAATTCGTTCAGCATGTCGTCCGCAGACACATAGGGCTTGTCGTTGTCGGCCAGCGTCTGGTGGCGGGCGATATCACCGATCGAGCGGAGCGTGTTGCCGCCGATCTTGCGGACGCGCTCGGCAAGTTCGTCGGTGGAGGCGAACAGTTCGGCCGCCTGCTCATCGAACATCAGGTGGTAGTCGCGGAAATTCGGCCCGCTCACGTGCCAGTGGAAGTTCTTGGTCTTCAGGTAGAGCGCGAAGGTGTCCGCCAGAATGACGTTAAGTGCGGCCGCTATGTCTTTGGTGGCGTTGGATTTCAGGTCGGTCGGGGTTTTCAGGCGCGGGGAGGTTTTGGGCGGGGTCGTCATGGCGAAAATCCTCTGTGCGGGTCCTCGTCCAATCCCGGGCCGGGGACAAAGTTCCATGTCGGAACCGCCCGATAAAATTCAAGTGCGCCCGCAACGCAAATCAGCCGGGCTGAGCCTGCTCCGGCGGCGATGCGGCGGCCGCGGTCGCGGCATTTTCGAGACTGGCCTTGGCCTCCTCATGCCGGCCCATGGCCTGAAGCACGAGCGCGCGCCCTCTGTGCGCATCGGCGAAGTCGGGCGCCAGCTCCAGCGCGCGGTCGGCGCTGGCCAGAGCTTCGTCCAACCGGCCCAGATTTTGTAGAACCTGCGCCCGGCCGAGGTGCGGGTGCGCCATGTCGGGGGCCAGCGCGATCGCGCGGCCATAGCCTTCGAGCGCCTCGTCGAAACGCCTTCGACTGTTCAGCGCACCGGCGCGGTTGCTGTGGCTGGGGATGAATTCCGGGTCGATGGCGATGGCGCGGTCGTAGCTGTCGATCGCCTCGTCGAGCCGGCCAATTCCCTGCAGCGTGGCGCCACGGTTGTGCCAGTCCATCGCCGAGGCCGGATTGAGCGCCACCGCCCGGTCGAAGCTCGACAGGGCCTCGGGCGCCCGGCCCAGTTCGCTCAGCATGTTGCCGCGGTTGCCATAGGCGTCGGCGAAATTGACGTCGCATTCGAGCGCGTCGTCGAAGCTGGCCAGCGCATCCTTCGGCTTGCCGAGCCGGTACAGCGCCTGACCGATGAGGTTGTGGGCGCGCGCCTGGCGACTGCGAAACGTCAGCGACCGGCGGGCGAGGTCGATGCCCTCCTTGAACTGGCCTTCGGCGCAGGCGACCACGGCGATGTAATACAGCGCGTCGGCATTGCCCGGGTCGCGGCGCAGCACCTCGGTGTAGCGGTCCATGGCCAGCGCGATCTGACCCTGACGGTGATGAATCAGGCCTTGCTCGATCAGCTGGGCCGCGGTCGGGGCGGTATTCATGGTGGAGTTCATGGGTGTGGGTTCTAAGCAGGGATTGGCCGCCTGCCAAGCCGGGCGGCGGCGGCCCGCCGCCACCGGCAGGGGAAAATGCCTCGCCCATGGTATGCGTTTTGCACCATTTTCGGCTATGGCCGGGTGGTCGGAAGACCACGGGCAGGGGTAAGGACCAAACATGAAGGATATCCTCGACAGGCTGGCGGCGCGCCGCGAAGAGGCCCGTCTCGGCGGCGGCCAGACCCGGATCGACGCCCAGCACAAGCGCGGCAAGCTGACGGCCCGCGAGCGCATCGAACTGCTGCTCGACAAGGGGTCGTTCGAGGAGTTCGACATGTTCGTCGAACACCGCTCCAGCGACTTCGGCATGGAGAACCAGAAGATCCCCGGCGACGGCGTCGTCACCGGCTGGGGCACCGTCAACGGCCGCGTCGTCTACCTGTTCTCCAAGGACTTCACCGTATTCGGCGGCTCGCTGTCGGAGGCCCACGCGCAGAAGATCATCAAGGTGCAGGACATGGCGATGAAGGCGCGTTGCCCGATCATCGGCCTGTTCGATGCCGGCGGCGCGCGCATCCAGGAGGGCGTCGCTGCGCTCGGCGGCTACGGCGAAGTGTTCAAGCGCAACGTCATCGCCTCCGGCGTCATTCCGCAGATCAGCATCATCATGGGCCCCTGCGCCGGCGGCGACGTCTATTCGCCGGCCATGACCGATTTCATCTTCATGGTGCGCGACACCAGCTACATGTTCGTCACCGGCCCCGACGTGGTGAAGACCGTGACCAACGAGGTGGTGACGGCGGAAGAACTCGGCGGCGCCTCGATCCACACCACCAAGTCGGGCGTGGCCGACGGGTCGTTCGACAACGATGTCGAATGCCTGCTGCAGATGCGCCGGCTGATCGACTTCCTGCCGTCGAACTTCCAGGCCGGGGCGCCGTCCTGGCCGACGCTCGACGACAGCGACCGCATCGATGAATCGCTCGACACGCTGATCCCGGACAATCCGAACAAGCCCTATGACATCAAGGAGCTGATCGCCAAGGTGGTGGACGAGGGCGACTTTTTCGAGATCGCCTCGGCCTACGCCAAGAACATGGTCACCGGCTTCGGCCGCATCGCCGGCACCACCGTCGGCTTTGTCGCCAACCAGCCGATGGTGCTGGCCGGCGTGCTCGACTCGGACGCCTCGCGCAAGGCGGCGCGCTTTGTGCGCTTCTGCGACGCCTTCAACATTCCGATCGTCACCTTCGTCGATGTGCCCGGCTTCCTGCCCGGCACCGACCAGGAATATGGCGGGCTGATCAAGCACGGCGCCAAGCTGCTGTTCGCCTACAGCCAGGCGACGGTGCCGCTGGTGACGGTGATCACGCGCAAGGCCTTCGGCGGCGCCTATGACGTGATGGCGTCAAAGCATGTCGGCGGCGACGTCAACTATGCCTGGCCGACCGCGCAGATCGCGGTGATGGGCGCCAAGGGCGCGGTCGAGATCATCTTCCGCGCCGACATCGGCGACAAGGACAAGATCGCGGCGCGCACCAAGGAATACGAAGACCGCTTCCTGTCGCCGTTTGTGGCCGCCGAGCGCGGCTATATCGACGACGTGATCATGCCGCACTCGACACGGCGGCGGTTGGCCCGCGCGCTGGCGATGCTGAAGCACAAGGCGGTCGAGATGCCGGCAAGGAAGCACGATAATTTGCCGTTGTGACCTTTCTTGAACCTCCGCCTTGCGGGGGGGCGAGCGAAGCGAGCAGGCGTAATGCCGCGCTCTTCAATCCGTCATCCTGAGGTGCGAGCGCCGAAAGCGCGTTGACGTGTGTCTTCAACGTGCGATGGCGCGAGCCTCGAAGGATGAACGGCCGCTGACTCTCGGGCCGTCGCCCTTCGAGGCTCGCTTCGCTCGCACCTCAGGGTGACGGAGCAAGGCAGTGCTGCCGCGATTGGCAAATATTGCAGCAAGGCGCGAAAGGCACAATCATTGCCCGGATGGAGCGAAGCACAATCCGGGACGGGCGTCCCCGCATTCCGCTTCGCTCCATGCGGGCTTCTGTAACGGGCCTTGGTTCGTCAATCCCTTTTTGCGTCAATCCACTCGCCGGGCACTTGCTTCTGTTCGGGATCGGCGCTGTCGGCCGTCGCCTGATG
>JALHNV010000104.1 GCA_022843325.1 Pseudolabrys sp.
GGCCGCAGCCGGGGTCGGCGCCGGAGCGGCAGCGCGGGCGCCCGTGGGTGTCGGGGCGCCCGCCGGCGGCGTCGGCGCCGCCGTGGTGATGCCGCTCATGGTGC
The DNA here is from genome assembly GCA_022843325.1 of Pseudolabrys sp. Lineage (GTDB taxonomy): Bacteria > Pseudomonadota > Alphaproteobacteria > Rhizobiales > Xanthobacteraceae > Pseudolabrys. Next base: position 105 of record JALHNV010000104.1, read on the forward strand.
CCGACGGATCGTTGAAGAAGCGGAAGAAGCTGGTATCGGGCTTGAGCACCAGCCGGGTATCGCCCTGCCGCATGCTGGTTTCATAGGCCTGCATCGAGCGGTAGAACGAGAAGAAGTTGGGGTCCTTGCCGAAGGCGTCGGCGAAGATCTGGTTTCGGGTCGCATCGCCCTCGCCGCGCAGTTGCTCGGACGCGGAGGTTGCTTCGGCGATCAGCACCGTCACTTCACGGTCGGCGCGCGAGCGGATTTCCTGGCCGCGCTGGGCGCCCTGCGCACGGAATTCGGCGGCTTCCCGCTGACGTTCGGTCTGCATCCGCTGATAGACCGCCTGACTGTTCTGCTCCGGCAGGTCGGCGCGGCGGATACGGACGTCGACTACGGTGATGCCGTAGGACTTGGCGTCGCGATCGACCAGTTCGAGAATCCGGCTCATCAGGTCGGAACGCTGGTCGCGCACGACGTTGGTGAAGGTCGCCGCGCCGAGCACGCGGCGCAGCGCCGAGTTCAGCAGAATGGCGAGCTGCGAATTGGCGCCCTGGATCGAACCGAGCGTCTGGTAGTAGCGCAGCGGATCGACGATCCGGTAACGGGCGAAGGCATCCACCACCAACCGCTTCTGGTCGGACGCGATGACTTCCTGCGCCGGGGATTCCAGATCGAGGATGCGCTTGTCGATGCCGATCACGTTGTCGATGAACGGCGCCTTGAAGCTCAGGCCTGGCTCGCTGACGACGCGCACCGGCTGACCGAGGCGGACCACCAGCGCTTGCTGGGTCTGATAGACGGTGAAGATCGACGCGTAACCGACGATCACGGCGGCGACGAGAAGGACGACGGCGATGCCGCCGATGAAATTCAGCTTCATGGCCGGATTCCCGTCTGAGCCTGCGATTGCGGCTGGATCTGCGTGGCCGGACGTTGCTGCTGCGGCTGTTGCTGCTGCGCCGGACGTCCCAACTCGTTGAGCGGCAGATACGGCACCACGCCGGAGCCGCCGGTGTTCGCATCCAGGATGATCTTGTCGGTGCCGCCCAGCACGCGCTCCATCGTCTCCAGATACATACGCTCGCGCGTCACGGCCGGCGCCTTCCTGTATTCCTCATAGATGCTCAGGAAGCGCGCCGTCTGACCGGTCGCTTCCGCCACCGTCTGCGACTTGTAGGCTTCGGCGGCCTGCGTGATCTGCGCGACGCGGCCGCGCGATTCCGGGACCACCCGGTTGGCGTAGGTCTGCGCCTCGTTGACCGATCGCTCGAGATCGGCGCGGGCGGCCTGCACGTCGCGGAAGGCGTCGATGACCTGTGTCGGCGGATCGACCTTCTGCAACTGCACCTGCTGCACCAGGATGCCGGCGCCGTAGGTATCGAGCGTCGACTGCATCAGCTCGAGCACTGCGGTTTCGATGGTCTGACGTGCGCCGGTCAGGATCGGCTGAATTTCCGAGCGGCCGATGACTTCGCGCATGGCGCTCTCGGCCACCGCCTTCACGGTGCCTTCTGGATTCTGGATGTTGAAGAGGTAATCGCCGACGCCGGTCGGCTTGACCCGCCACAGCACCGCGAAATCCACGTCGACAATGTTCTCGTCGCCGGTGAGCATCAGGCTCTCTTCCGGCACGTCGCGCACGGTTGAGCCGCGGCGCGTGTCGTCCACCACCCGCATGCCGATGTCGATCTTGTTGACGCGCAGCGCCTTCGGCGTCAGCACGGTCTCGATCGGATACGGCAGATGGTAATTAAGTCCGGGTTGCACCTCGCGCACGTTCTTGCCGAAGCGCAACACGACGCCGAGCTCGTCCGGTTCGACCCGGAAAAAGCCGGAAAATCCCCACAGCGAGATGGCAGCCAGCGCCAGCAGCGCGAAGCCCTTGCCGCCGAGACTGCCGCCCGGCAGCGCCTGGCGCAGCCGGTCCTGGCCGCGGCGCAGAATTTCCTCGAGATCCGGCGGCGTCGCGCCGCCACCGGGCGATTGCGGTCCGGAGCCCCAGGGGCCCTTGCCACCGCCGCCCGAACCCCATGGTCCGCCGCCGCCGCTGCCGCCACTCTGATTGCTCCAAGGCATCGATATATTCTCCGGGGGGCCGGCGCCGTGCGGCCGGCTCACTGTAGTTGGGTGGGGTTATAGGGGACGCAAGCCCCCGATACAACGCGCCGATATGCGGCGCTTTGGCTCTCGCTCAGCGCCTCAGATAAGCCGCAACCGCGAACGCCGCGCTGTCGTCCGGCCCGGCCGGGTGTTCGATGCGCGAAACCTCCTGCCATACCGCCGGATCGATCGCCGGGAACACGACGTCGCCTTCGGGCGCGGCATGAACATGGGTGATGTCGAGCCGGCTGGCGATCGGCATGGTGCGGGCAAAGACGTCGCTGCCGCCGATGATCATGATCTCATCGGTGCCGCGCCGCTTGGCATCCTGTTTGGCAAAGGCCAGCGCCGCGTCGAGGCTGGTGGCCAGCACGCCGCCCGGAACCGGCAGCGCCAGATCGCTGGTGAGCACGATATTGGTGCGGTCCTTGAGCGGCTTGCCGATCGACAGGTAGGTCCGGCGGCCCATCACCACCGGCTTGTTGATGGTGACGGCGCGGAAATGCTGCAAATCGGACTTCAGCCGCCACGGCAACTGGCCGTTGCGGCCGATCACGTTGTTTTCGCCGATCGCCGCCACCAGCACGATATTCATGGGCTCATCCTCTCGCGGCCAAAGGTCTGCAAGGCCGGCCCGCTCAGGCGGCAGATTTTCCAGTCGTTCATCACCGTCGCGCCGATCGACCGGTAGAAAGCGATCGACGGCGCGTTCCAGTCCAGCACCGCCCATTCGAAGCGCGCCAGGCCCTGATCAAGGCAGCGCCGCGCCAGGCCCTGCATCAGCGCCGTGCCAATGCCGCGCCCGCGCAGGCCGGGCCTAACATACAGGTCTTCCAGATAAAGCCCATGCCGTCCGCGAAAGCTGGAGAAATTGACGAACCAGAGGGCGAACCCGGCCGGCTCGCCGTCCCATTCGGCAATGTCGCAGAACACCCGCGGCGTCCCGGCAAACAGCGCCGCGGCGATTTCCTCCGGCGTGGCGTCGACCTCGCTTTGCAGGTTTTCGTAGTCGGCCAGTTCGCACACCAGCGCAAAGATCAGCGCCGTGTCGGCCGGCGCCGCCGGGCGGATCGTGAGGCTCCCCGGCGCGCTCATACCGCGACTTGCGCTTTGATATGCGGATGCGGCTGGTAGTTCTCGAGCGTGAAGTCTTCGAAACGGAACCCGAAAAGATCGTTGACGGCCGGGTTCAGCCGCATCGCCGGCAGCGCATGCGGCGCGCGCGACAGCTGAAGCTCGGCCTGTTCGAGGTGATTGAGATACAGGTGCGCGTCACCCAGCGTATGAATGAACTCGCCCGGTTTCAGGCCCGTCACCTGCGCCACCATCAGCGTCAGCAGCGCATAGGACGCGATGTTGAACGGCACGCCGAGGAAGATGTCGGCCGAGCGCTGGTAGAGCTGGCACGACAGCCTGCCCTCCGCGACATAGAACTGGAACAGGCAATGACACGGCGGCAGCGCCATCTTGTCGACGTCGGCCGGGTTCCAGGCGGTGACGATCAGCCGTCGCGAGTCCGGGTTGCGCCGGATCATGGCGACGACGTTGGCGATCTGGTCGATGGTCTCGCCGTCGCGCGCCGGCCACGACCGCCATTGCCGGCCGTAGACCGGGCCGAGTTCGCCGTCGGCGTCCGCCCACTCGTCCCAGATGCGCACGCCGTTGTCGTTGAGGTATTTGATGTTGGTGTCGCCGGCCAGGAACCACAGCAGCTCGTGCACGATCGACTTGAGATGCAGCTTCTTGGTGGTCAGCATCGGAAAGCCGTCGCTGAGCGCAAAGCGCATCTGATGGCCGAACACCGACAGCGTGCCGGTGCCGGTGCGGTCGCGCTTCTCCACCCCGTGGTGCAGCACAAGTTCCAGCAGATCGAGATATTGGCGCATGGCTTCGGCCCGTGTTCCGCGACTCGGGGGAAGATGGGGAAGTCTACGCCTTCCGGCAACAGCACGGCAGCGGTTTACCCCGCAATTCGCTGCCCGGAACCCTGAGGCCGGCACGGCAGCCCCGGAATCAACAAGGCCGGCATTGCGCCGGCCTTGTTTCGTTTCCGCGTATGCCGGGATGCCGGCTAGTTTTCCGACTCGACGAACACCTCGTCGCGCTTCTTCTTCAACATCGGCAGCATGGCCAGGACCAGCAGCGTGATGGCGACAAAGAGCAGCCCCGCCGAAATCGGCCGGGTTGCGAACACGGTGGCGTCGCCGCGCGCGATCAGCATGGCGCGGCGGAGGTTTTCCTCCATCAGCGGGCCGAGCACGAAGGCCAGCACCAGCGGCGCCGGTTCGAAGTCGTGCTTCACCAGCCAGTAGCCGATCAGCCCGAAGACCGCCGCGATCAACACATCGGTCGGCGCATTGTTGATCGAGTAGATGCCGATGCAGCAGAACACGATGATCGACGGGAACAGCAGCCGGTAAGGCACCCGCAGCAGGCTCACCCAGATGCCGATCAGCGGCAAATTGATGATGATCAGCATCAGGTTGCCGAGCCACATCGAGGCGATCATGCCCCAGAACAGCTCCGGCTGTTTGATCATGACCTGCGGTCCCGGCACGATGCCGTGGATGGTCATGGCGCCGACCATCAGCGCCATCACCGCATTCGGCGGAATGCCGAGGGTCAGCAGCGGGATGAACGCGGTTTGCGCCGCGGCATTGTTGGCGCTTTCCGGCGCCGCCACGCCCTGGATGGCGCCGCGGCCGAAACGCTCCGGATGCTTCGACATGCGCTTTTCGAAGGTATAGGCCGCGAACGACGACACGACCGCGCCGCCGCCGGGCAGAATGCCCAGGATCGAACCGAGGATGGTGCCGCGCGCGATAGACCCCGACGCATCGAGGAGGTCCTGTCGCGTCGGCATCAGGCCGGTGATCTTGGCGTTGACGATCTCGCGGCCTTCCTTCGAAACTTCGAGGTTGCGAATGATTTCGGCAAAGCCGAACAGACCCATCGCCACATTGGCGAAGCCAATGCCGTCGGACAACTCGGGGATGTCGAAGGTCATGCGGCCGGCGCCGGTTTCCAGATCGGAACCGACCATCGACAGCAGCAGGCCGAGCACGATCATCGCCACCGCCTTGAGCACGGAGCCCTTGGCCAGCACCACGGCGAAGATCATGCCGAGCACCATCAGCGAGAAGTATTCGGCCGGACCGAACATCAGCGCCACCGATGTCAGCGGAGCGCCGAGCGCGGCCACCAGCACGGTCGCGACGCAGCCGGCGAAGAACGAGCCGAGCGCCGCGATCGACAGCGCCGGACCGGCTCTGCCCTGCTTGGCCATCTGATGGCCGTCCAGACAGGTGACGACCGATGTCGCTTCGCCTGGAATATTGACCAGGATCGACGTCGTCGAACCACCGTATTGCGCGCCGTAATAGATGCCGGCGAGCATGATCAGCGCGCCGACCGGCGGCAGGCCGAAGGTGATCGGCAGCAGCATCGCCACCGTGGCCACCGTGCCGACGCCCGGCAGCACGCCAACCAGCGTGCCGACGAGAGCGCCGAGCAGACAGAACATGATGTTGTAAGGGCTCGCGGCGACCGAAAAGCCGAGCGCAAGGTTTGCAAGAAGGTCAGTCATTGGTCATGCGCCCGATCAGTACCAAGGCCAAAGCTGAAACGGCAGCCCCAGCAGATAAACGAAAAGGATGACGCAGAAAATTGTCATGCAAGTCGCGGCGATCAGGCTTTCCAGCCAGCGCATCTCGGTCGATCCCATGATCGACACGATGAAGGCGGTATAGGTGGAAATGATCAGGCCCATGGCCGGAATGTGGATCGGGCCGATGCTGATGCCGCGGATCAAGGCGGCAAACAGCAGAATCGCCGATACGACAAAGGCCGGACCCTTGATGGCGAAACGCTCGATCTTCGGCCCATCGACCAGCAGACCCGTCAGCGCCACGATTGCGCCGATAAAGGCAAGCATACCGGCGAAGATGCGCGGCGCCGTGCCGGGGCCGAAGGCGAAGCCTTGCTGTCCCGGCAAATTGGATGAAGCAACCATGGCGAGAATCGCCACGAGGATGAGGGCCAGCCCGCCATAGAAGTCTTGCGGCCCGCGCACTTTCAATGGAAAACCACCCCGCTTGGGCGAGGCGTTGGTACCGTCGGACATTACCCCTCCAGACTCTCTCTTATTATCGGCAGCAGCGCAGCACGCTCGCAGCCTATTGTCTCACCCCACGTGCGACGTGCTAGCACAGGTGCTTATGCAGCAGGAAGCAAAGATGTTGGGCAAGACAGGGAAATAACACCGGAATCCGCCCGTGCTGCGGGCGGACATAAACCATCTCACACCAGCGGTTGATGCGCGGCATTGCCGCTCGCCAATCCCTAGCGAGATGGCCGTGAGAAGCGACCTCCCTTTACGGTGCACCCAGACAACCGCGTGACCCCGGCGTATTGCACCGCACACTGAACTGTCAGAACCAGCATTGTTTGATCGACACGACAGGTTCCGCCGATAAGTACGAAGCTTATGGATATCTCTCCGACATCATGCAAATAAAAAAATTAAACGCTTTGACGACTTTTCGGCATGGCGCGCGTGATGAGTATCGATGCGATCATGCGGCACATCGCGTGCAACGCATAAGCGAGCGGCCGTTTACAGCCAGCCGGTCAGACCGAGCACGCCGCCGGCCGCGAACAACCACAGCGGATTGATGCGGGAAAAAAACGCCACCACGACCGTCGCCGCCGTCAGCACGCCGGCCATCACCGTGTTGTCGGCGGCGCGCGCGAGAACAAAGGCGCTGGCGCCGATCAACCCAAGCGACACCGGCACCAGGCCGGCCTGAACCGCGATGCGCCAGCGCGCATGCTTGAAGCGGTCCCAGAAGCGCGTGACGAAAAACGCCATCATGCAGGTCGGGCCGATCATCGCCGCCGTCGCGACAGCGGCGCCGGTAAAGCCGGCGACATGATACCCGATCAGCGTCACGATGATCACGTTCGGTCCGGGCGACAACTGCGAGATCGCGAACATGTCGGCGAATTGCCGGTCGGTCATCCAGCCCATCACCTCGACGGCGACGCGATGCATCTCCGGGATCGCCGCGTTGGCGCCGCCGACCGCGAACAGCGACAGCATCGCAAAGTAGCCGAACAGCGTCAGCAAGGGACTGTCGTGGTTCATCGCTTGAACCACGCGAGCGCGATGCTGACCGGCGACAGCGCCAGAAACACATAGGGCAGCGGCCATTGCATGATGGCGACGCCGATGAAGGCGAGGATGGCGATCAGCGGCGCCGAATTCCATCGCGCGGTGAACAGCGGCGCCGCCATCTTGGCGACCACCGCGATCAGCAAGCCGGCGGCGGCGGCGGCGATGCCCTTGAGAATGCGCCCGAGCGTCTCGAGATCGCCGTACTGCGCGTAGAGCACCGCCAGCATGGTGACGATGATCAGCGGCGGCCCCATCAGTCCCGCCATCGCCACGAAGGCGCCCGGCGCGCCGCCGAAGCGCTGGCCGAACACCACCGAGAAGTTGACCGTGTTCGGCCCCGGCAGGAACTGCGACAGCGCGAAGGCCTCGTTGAATTCCTCCGCTGTCATCCAGCGCTTGCGCTCGACGATCATGCGCCGCGCCCACGGCAGCGCGCCGCCGAGGCCCGACACCGACACCTGCACGAAAGCGAGGAACACTTCGGACAGCGGCGGGCGATGCGGCGGGGATGCGTCGGGCGGCGAAGCGTCAGGGAACGGAGCGGCGGGATCGGACATTGCACGGCAACGATTACATGGCCGCGCCGTGCGCCGCTAGACCGGTCGGCGCGGGAGGGTCTCAGTCTGAGCGCTGTTGGCGAATTCGCCGTCCGGATTGGCGCCGGCCGAAACCCGCGCCGGGTACACGCGCGCCCCGATCAACTCCGCGCTTGCCCCCTCATCGCGCGGGTCAACCTCCATGGGACTTATTTCATATAAAGCGCGATTTCCCCCGCCCCCTCTTCTTTCGTCAACACTTAACCCCTATATTCATCCTGCCGGGGCAACCCGGCTATGGCGATAAACGAACGTCGTAATAAACCTTTCGGACCCGGGGGCAGTACCCGGCGCCTCCACCCAAGCCCTCCAAAGGAGGGTTTCGGCGGGGGCGAAATAGGATCGACGAGGGCGTAAAGGACGGACTTTTGCTCGGCATGGTTCCGCCGTTATCGGGCCAAATCGTAGTTGCAAATGACAACTATGCTCCGGTTGCTCAGGCCGCTTAAGCGGTTTTAGTAACCACGCCTACAAGCCCTGGCCGTCTTAGCAGCGGTCAGGCGGGGTTCGGAGGCACCTGGCAACAGAAGCCTCCACTTTCATTTTTGCCTTGGTTTCGTTGTGCCGCAGTTTCATTTTGCCACAGTTTCGTTTTGCAATGGCGCGGTTCCGATTTATGACAGCGTGGCGATCGCCTCCCCTCCGTCAACGCAGTTCGTGACCCGCATGGCCGACCATATCCGCTACGATCTTCTGACCCAGCAAGCGCTGCGCGGCGTGGTCCGCAACGTGCTGATCGACGTCGCCAAGAACGACCGGCTGCCGGGCGACCACCATTTCTACATTTCGTTCGACACCCGCGCTGACGGCGTGCGCATGTCGGACCGGCTGCGCGCGCAGTACCCCGAAGAGATCACCATCATCCTGCAGCACCAGTTCTGGGGGCTGGCGGTGCACGACACCGCGTTCGAGGTCGGGCTGTCGTTCGGCGGCGTGCCGGAAAAGCTCAACGTGCCGTTCGCGGCGATCAACGAATTCGTCGATCCGTCGGTGCAGTTCGGCCTGCGCTTCGAGGAAATTCTCGAAGGCGCCGCCCCGGCAGAGGTTGCGCCGGACAAACCGGCCAAGAAGAAGCGGCCGACCAGCGTGCCGAGCAGCGGCCCGGCGCCCGCACCGGCCTTGGCGGTGCCGCCGAAAGCCCCGGCGGCAAAAGCCGAGGCCCGGGCCGAAGCCAGTCCGGATGACGTTTCCGGCGACAAGCCGGACAAGCCGACCAATGGCGGCGGCGAAGTCGTGCGGCTCGACCGCTTCCGCAAGAAGTAATGGCAAAGACACCGCCCACCGGCGCGACGCGCACCGAGAGCGACTCGTTCGGCCCGCTGGAGATCCCGGCCGGCAAATTGTGGGGCGCGCAGACCCAGCGCTCGCTGCATAATTTCCGCATCGGCGGCGAGCGCATGCCGTTGCCGATCGTGCGCGCCTTCGGCCTCGTCAAGCGCGCCGCGGCAGAGGTCAACCGCGACCTCGGCGACCTCGACGCCAAACGCGCCAACGCCATCGTCGCGGTGGCGCAGGACATCGCCGACGGCAAGCTGGACGACCACTTCCCGCTCGTCGTGTGGCAGACCGGCTCCGGCACCCAGAGCAATATGAACCTCAACGAAGTGATCGCCAACGCCGCCAATGTGGCGCTGGGCGGCAAGCTCGGCGCCAAAACGCCGGTGCATCCGAACGATCACGTCAACATGAGCCAGTCGTCGAACGATTCGATGCCGAGCGCGATGCACATCGCCGCCGCGCTGGAGATCGCCGGTCACCTGATGCCGGCGCTGACGCTGCTCAACAAGGCGCTCGACAGGAAGGCCAAGGAATTCGCCGACATCGTCAAGATCGGCCGCACCCATACCATGGACGCGACGCCGGTCACGCTCGGCCAAGAATTCTCCGGCTACGCCGCGCAGGTCAAATCCGCCATGGCCCGCATCGCCTTGGCGCAGCGCGAACTCTATCCGCTGGCGCAGGGCGGCACCGCGGTCGGCACCGGCATCAACTCCAGGCCGGCCTTCGCCAAGGCCTTCGCCAAACGCATCGCGGCGCTGACCAAGCTGCCTTTCGTCAGCGCCCCGAACAAGTTCGAGCACATGGCGGCGCACGACGCCTATGTGTCGGTGCATGGCGCGCTCAACGCCGCCGCCGCCGCGCTGTTCAAGATCGCCAACGACATCCGCCTGCTCGGCTCCGGCCCGCGCTCCGGCCTCGGCGAACTGATCCTGCCGAGCAATGAAGCCGGCTCCTCGATCATGCCGGGCAAGGTCAACCCGACGCAGAGCGAAGCGCTGACCATGGTGTGCTGCCAGGTGTTCGGCAACAACACGACGATCACGGTGGCCGGCAGCCAGGGTCATTTTGAGCTGAACGTCTACAAGCCGGTGATGGCCTATTGCATGTTGCAGTCGATCCGCCTGCTCGGCGATGCGGTCAACTCGTTCACCGAGAACTGCGTCGTCGGCATCAAGGCCGACAAGGCCCGGATTGCCGACCTGATGCAGCGGTCGCTGATGCTGGTGACGGCGCTGTCGCCGCATATTGGATATGACAAGGCGGCCCAAGTGGCCAAGGCCGCGCACGCCAACGGCACCACGCTGCGCGAAGAGGCCCTGCGCCTCGGCTTTATCAGCGGCGCCGACTTCGACCGGCTGGTGCAGCCGAAGAAAATGACCCGGCCGCGCTGAGTGGGCCGGAAACATTCGCGCGCCCACGCGTTATCCGGGCAATCGCGCGCGCGTCTGAAACCGCCCAGCCGTTAATTTACATCTTTGTGTTGCGTATCGAGGCCTAGTTTAGAATCGTTCACAAGGCAGTGCAGCGGAACGAGCGGCGTGTATCTTGGTAATATTCTACTTCCCCCAGGCCTTGGGTTCATGGATACCTCGACTGACAAAGCGCTCTACTCAAGTAATAAAAATCGATATCTTCAGAAAATGCGCAAAATACAACTCTCTGAGTTCCATAGTACCACGCGATCTATAGTCGGCTCATCTGATGGTATTTAGCGATGGTCACTTAGACACTTTCAACGATCAACTAACCGTGTGTTGAAAAATCACTTGAATGCCGCGACAGATGATACGTGCAGTCTTACGAAATCGTTCTGCGGACGTGTCCGAACACCGTCAGGGCGAATGGAAGGGACCATCGTCACGGTCCAGGCCATATGTATCCGGCTACCTTGAGACGTGAATGGCTGAACTGGTGAACCTTCGAACCGCCCGCAAGCGGGCTCAGCGGACGCAGGATGAACAGCGTGCCAACGCCAATCGCCTGGCCCACGGACAGTCCTCGCATGTGCGCAAGCTCGACGCGGCCCACCAGGCGAAAGCCGAACGCGCACTCGACGGGCACCGGATCGACGCAGGAGGAAACGGCAAATGAAATCGCCGGTTGTCAAACGCTCGATCGTTATCGCCGGTCACAAGACCAGCGTCAGCCTCGAAGACGCGTTCTGGAAAGGCCTGAAGGACCTTGCCACCAGCAGGGACATGACCCTGTCGGATCTGGTCGCCACCATCGACACCGACCGCCGTCACGGCAATCTGTCATCGGCGATCCGGCTGTTCGTGCTCGATCAGTACCGCGCCCAATCCTGTGAAAAAGGCGAGCGCGCGGGTCAAAGCGCGCCCCGCGAGCCCAGCATGCCCCAGCACGCCGAAGCTTCAGTTCTGCGGGCCGACTGACGCCCCCGCGGGCGCCGGGATCGGCTTGATATCCATCGGCGGCGGGAACGCCGGTGCTTGCTGACGCGCCGCCTCAAGCGCCCGCTGCCGCGCGGCGGCTTCGGCCGCCTGTTTCTGACGCGCCACCTCTTCCGCAGCCTGCTGGCGCGCAGCTTCCGCGGCGGCCTTCTGCCGGGCTTCCTCGGCCGCGCGCAGGCGCGCCGCTTCGGTCGCCGCCGCGATCGCTTTCAGCCGCGCCTCTTCTTCGGCAGCGCGACGCGCCGCCGCCTCTTCCGCCGCCTGCAGTTTCTTCGCCTGGTTTTCCACCGCGCGCAGCGTCAGCCAGCCGCTGAGCGCCGAGACGTCGAGGCTGCGCGAC
>JALHNV010000105.1 GCA_022843325.1 Pseudolabrys sp.
CGCAGGAAGATGTTGCGCAGGTTGACGAGCATGGTGGCGCGCTTCTCTTCCGGGCGGAAGAACTCGACCTTTTCCAGTTCGCGCTCGAGGTCGGCGAAGAACGCCGCCATCTGCTGCTTGGACACCGGCGGCGAGCGCTCCGGCATGGCAAACGGCAGTTGCCCGCCGGCGCGCTTGAACCATTCGTAGCCGAGGATCACCACCGCCTGCGCCAGGTTCAGCGAGGCAAAAGCCGGGTTGACCGGCAGCGTCACGATGCGGTCGGCCATGCCGACCTCCTCGACCTCGAGGCCGTTGCGTTCGCGGCCGAACACCAGGGCGACCTTCTCGCCGTCGGCGATCCGCGCCGACATCTGCTCGGCCGCGGTGTCGGCGCCGATCACCGGCTTGGCCTGGTCGTGGTTGCGCGCGGTCGCCGCCAGCACGAAGTGGCAGTCGGCGAGCGCCTCGGCCAGCGTCGGGTAGACCACGGCGCCGTCGAGCACGCGGTCGGCACCGGCCGCCATGATCCGCGCCTTCTCCTGCGGCCAGCCGCGCACCGGTTTCACCAGCCGGAGCTGCGACAAGCCGAAATTCGCCATGGCGCGGGCGGCGGCGCCGATATTCTCGCCCATTTGCGGCTCGACCAGGACGACGATCGGCGCCGGCTGTTCAACCCAGCGTTTGGTCTTGTCGGTTCCGGCGCCTGGCATGACAGCTCAATAAATGAGAACGTCGATCTGGTTTCGAATTTCCGCCAGCGCCGAGACCGGACGCGGCTCCGGCGTTGCGGTATCGAGCGGGCATACCTGCCCATAGTATCGGTTAAGCAGATCGAGAAAACGCCTGAAGGATACTGGCGCATAGCGCTCGGGTGCGAACTCGATCACGAGGGGAACTCGGCTCGCCATTACTTCTTCCAACCCCTCCATCACCTCAGGCTCATAACCCTCGACATCAATCAAAATGAGACCGATATCGCCGGGGAGCACAGCAAGCCTCGCCAAGGCCGCATCGCCACGCTCGACGGGCACTTCAATGCTGTCCCGCCCGTCGCGAGAAGGCCAAAGATTGATCGAATGAGCCCCCTTGTTGCGCGGGTGAAGCCGCAAATAGGCGCTGCCCGGACGATCGCCGAGAGCAACCCGCTCGACAACGACGCGATCCGCTAACGCATTGGCAGCAAGATTGCGAACCAGCAAGGCGGCATTGGCCGGCTCCGGCTCGAAAGCAACGGCGCGCGCAAAACGTCCGCCGCGCAATGCGGACACAACCTGGACGCCAATATTGGCGCCGATATTGACGAAGACCTGTCCAGCGCGAAAATGGCCGGCGGCGTCCAGAATCGCGCACGCCCGCTCCACAAGCTGCGGATCCCATTCGCCCCGCCAAACCAGCGCGCCGCCGACCGAAAAGTCCGCAGGATCAGTGAAAAAATTACCCTGCCCGCATTCGCGATACAGAAGAGTGCCGCTTTCAGATAGCTGCGCCAGAACCGTGTCCCTCACGGTGAGCCGTCGAAGAACCGTCCGCTCCACCAGCCGGCGGCGAAACGCCCGACGCCAGCGGCTGTAGCGGCCTCGCAACTCCACCAGATCAGGTAACACCGCGAAATCCCCATCCCGAACGTCCGTCCGTGCCTAACCCAGGCAGGCCGTCTTAATAGACCGGTTCAAACCTCGGAAAAGCGCAACAGGCCGAATCCGATCCCTGCCCAAGCCCGCCGCTGGCGTCAAGCGCAGCCTGTAATCTGCCCCCGAACAAGGCTTTTACCCGGGGTATGCGGATGCTATAGGGCCCCCAACTCCCGTCAGCCGCCGTCAGAAGGTACAAGCATGTCAAAACTCGAAATCATGTGGACAAAGGTCGATGAAGCCCCGGCGCTGGCGACCTATTCGCTGCTGCCGATCGTCGAATCCTTCGTCGGCGCGGCGGGCGTCGCGGTGACGCTGAAGGACATCTCGCTGACCGGCCGCATCCTCGCCAACTTCCCCGAGAAGCTGAAGCCCGAGCAGAAGGTCAACGACGAACTCGCCGAGCTCGGCAAGCTGGCGATGAAGCCGGAAGCCAACATCATCAAGCTGCCCAATATTTCCGCCTCGATCCCGCAGCTCAAGGCGGCGATCAAGGAGCTGCAGAGCAAAGGCTACGCGGTTCCTGACTATCCGGAGAATCCCGCGACCGACGCCGAGAAGGACATCAAGGCGCGCTACGGCAAGGTGCTGGGCAGCGCCGTCAATCCGGTGCTGCGCGAGGGCAACTCCGACCGCCGCGCCGCCGGCGCCGTGAAGCAATATGCCCGCAACAACCCGCACAAGATGGGCGTGTGGAGCAAGGACTCTAAAACCCGCGTGGCCTATATGGCGGGCCAGGACTTCTACGGCTCGGAGGTCGCCATGACCGTCCCGGCCGCGGGCGTTGCCCGGATCGAGCTGACCGGAAGCGACGGCAAGGTCACGGTGCTGAAGGACAAGGTGCCGCTCAAGGCCGGCGAGATCATCGACTGCTCGGTGATGAACGCCAAGGCGTTGCGCGCCTTCTTCGCGGCGCAGATGGACGCCGCCAAGAAGGACGGCATCCTGTTCTCGCTGCACGTCAAGACGACCATGATGAAGATCTCCGATCCCATCATCTTCGGTCATTGCGTGTCCGTGTACTTCGCCGATGTGTTCGAGAAGCACGGCGCCACGCTCAAGCGCCTGGGCGTCGATCCCGACACCGGCGTGGGCGAAATGATGAACAAGATCGAAACTTTGCCGGAGGCGGAAAAGGCGGCGATCAAGGCCGATATCGAGGCCGTCTACGCCAAGCGGCCCGGCCTTGCCATGGTCAACTCCGACAAGGGCATCACCAACCTGCACGTCCCGAGCGACGTGATCATCGATGCGTCGATCCCGGCGATGATCCGCGAGGGCGGCAAGATGTGGGGTGCCGACGGCAAGCTGCACGACTGTATCGCCGCGGTCCCCGACCGCTGCTACTCGACATTGTTCCAGGCCACCATCGAAGACTGCAAGGCGAACGGGGCGTTCGACCCGAAGACCATGGGGTCGGTGCCGAACGTCGGCCTGATGGCGCAGCAGGCCGAAGAGTACGGCTCGCACGACAAGACCTTCCGCATCCCGGCGGATGGCACGGTCAACGTCGTCGGCGAGGACGGCAAGGTCCTGATGACGCAGAAGGTCGAGCAAGGCGACATCTTCCGCATGTGTCAGGTCAAGGACGAGCCGATTCAGGATTGGGTCAAGCTCGGCGTGCGCCGCGCGCGCCTGACCAACACGCCGGCGGTGTTCTGGCTCGACGCCAAACGCGCGCACGACGCGCAGCTCATCGCCAAGGTCGAGAAGTACCTGAAGAACGAGGACACCAAGGGGCTCGACATCCGCATCATGGCGCCGGTCGAGGCGATGAAGTTCTCGCTCGAGCGTATCCGCAAGGGCCTCGACACCATCTCCGTCACCGGCAACGTGCTGCGTGACTATCTTACCGACCTGTTCCCGATCATGGAACTGGGCACGTCGGCCAAGATGCTGTCGGTCGTGCCGCTGCTCCAGGGCGGCGGACTGTTCGAGACCGGCGCCGGCGGTTCGGCGCCCAAGCATGTCGAGCAGTTCAAGGATGAAGGCTATCTGCGCTGGGATTCGCTCGGCGAGTTTCTGGCGCTGGGTGCCTCGCTGGAGCATCTGGCGCAGGTCAGCGGCAACGAGGACGTCAAAGTTCTGGCCGAGACGCTTGACGAGGCCAACGGCGAGATCCTCGAGCACAACCGAAATCCGTCGCGCAAGGTCGGCGAGATCGACAACCGCGGCAGCCATTTCTACCTGGCGCTCTACTGGGCCAAGGCGCTGGCCCGCCGCGACAACAGCTCCGGCCTCGCCGCGCGCTTCAAGCCGCTGGCGGAAACGCTGTCGGCCCAGGAAGCCAAGATCAATGCCGAGCTGCTCGCCGCCCAAGGCAAGCCGGTCGATACCGGCGGCTACTACCGGCCGGATGACAAGAAGGCAGCGGCCGCGATGCGGCCGAGCAAGACGCTGAACGACGCGCTCGCGTCGCTCTAGTTTTTTTCCGGTCATCCCCGCGAAAGCGGGGATCCAGCTCTTTGAGAAAGACTGGATGCCCGCTTTCGCGGGCATGAGCGGAGTTAAAACCGCTAAAACCCGTCCGGTGATGAACCCATCGGACGGGTTTTCTTTTGCCGTACCCAAAGGTCGACCATCACCTTGATCGCCGCGACGACGACCACCGCGCACAGCGCGGCCTTCGACATGATCTCCATAGTGCCCTCGACCAGCATGGCGTGGACCACGCTGCCGACGACGATGACGACCGCGAGCGGCATATGCACGATGCGCCACGTGCGCAGGCCCATCCGCCGCCGGAATCCCGCCAGCACCGCGACGGCGACGATGGCCCACATCGCCGTCACGCCCCAGGGCGAGAACGGCGTCGGTGACTGGTAAAGAAGCGCGTCGATCATGTCGGGCGGGCTGGTGACCCAGAGACCGGCAACATGGACCAGCACCGCGGCCACCAGCGCACCACCGATCCAGTGATGGACACGGCGTCCGCGATACGACGACAGGCCCGGCAAATATCCGGCAATCAGCAGCGGCTGAACGAGCAAGAGGCCGAGCGCGACCATGCCGGCCAGTCCGGCGCCGATATAGACCGGCCCGCGCCATTCCAGGAACGGGCTCGTGAACGACGCGGCGATGGGAATGACGATGACGGCTACGAGCAAGCCCCAGATCAGGGCCGCGCGCGCCGATCTCCCTTCCCCTGTCAGCAATGCGTCAGGCCGGCTGAAGGACGAAATGCGCCTCAAGGCTGGTGTCCTTCGCACTCCGCATCACAGGGCGCAGAAAGACGGCTTTGAACCCGCCGCTCTCATAAGCGACATGGCCGTGCGGCTGGCCGAAGATTGGAATGATCTGCGGCATCTCGAGCCGGAACGCGCCGTTCTTGTCGGTGAGCGTGGCGCCATGGCTGCGTTCGTCTTCTTCGCGCCCTTCCACGGTGTGCGCCCAGATCAGGATGCGCTGCCCGGCCAATGGCGCGCCGTCGCCAGCGCGGCGAACGGTCCCGGTCATCCAGAAGCCGCCTTTGCCGATTCGGTTCACGACCGGCACACCCTTGCGATAATTGTTGGTGCCCCCCGACATCGAGGGGGTCGGCGCCAGTCCCTGCGCCTGCGCGGGCAGCAGCAGACCGGAAGCGCCGGCCACCAGCACCGAACCGCCGGCGGCAAGAAGACTACGGCGGTTGAGAACCTTGCTTGAAATTTGCGTCATGCACTCCTCCTGGCGACAGCGCCGTTTCCCGCAGAGAGGACACCGACAAGATGTCTTTAATTTAACGCGGCGGCGGCCGATTTCCAGTTGAGCGGACGCCTGTTGCCGCCGCCGGACGACACAGTTTTGTGACCGCGTCGCCCTTTCCCCCTGCCTCCGGTCAGATTGCCGCACGCGGGTGGTTTGTGTGGGCGCTGCATGGGCACGCCGGACGTCGCAGCACCCCGCCTTTCATGCCCTGAAAGGCAGTGCTATGAGGGCGCGCCGCGGCTCTTACAAGGTGACTTTCCGAAATGGCGAAGATCAAGGTGGCCAATCCCGTCGTCGAAATGGACGGCGACGAAATGACCCGGATCATCTGGCAGTTCATCAAGGACAAGCTGATCCACCCTTATCTCGACCTCGATCTGCTGTATTACGACCTCAGCGTCGAAAAGCGCGACGAGACCAACGACCAGATCACCATCGACGCGGCCGAGATGACCAAGAAGGTCGGCGTCGCCGTGAAATGCGCCACCATCACGCCGGACGAAGGCCGCGTGAAGGAGTTCAACCTCAAGGAAATGTGGCGCTCGCCGAACGGCACCATCCGCAACATTCTCGGCGGCACCATCTTCCGCGAACCGATCATCTGCAAGAACGTGCCGCGGCTGGTGCCGGGCTGGACGCTGCCGATCGTCATCGGCCGTCACGCCTATGGCGACCAGTACCGCGCCACCGACTTCAAGTTCCCCGGGCCCGGCAAGATCACGATCAAGTTCGAGGGCACCGACGGCAAGGTCATCGAGAAGCAGGTGTTCGATGCGCCGGAGAGCGGCGTCACGATGGCGATGTACAACCTCGACTCATCGATCCGCGACTTCGCCCGCGCCTCGATGAATTTCTCGCTGAACCGCGGCTACTCGCTGTACCTTTCGACCAAGAACACCATCCTGAAGCAGTACGACGGTCGCTTCATGGAGCTGTTCCAGGAAGTCTTCGACGCGGAGTTCAAGGACCGGTTTGCCGAGAAGAACATCATCTACCAGCACCGGCTGATCGACGACATGGTGGCGTCGGCGCTGAAGTGGTCGGGTGGCTATGTCTGGGCCTGCAAGAACTACGACGGCGACGTGCAGTCCGACACGGTGGCGCAGGGCTTCGGCTCGCTCGGCCTGATGACCTCGGTGCTGATGACGCCGGATGGCAAGGTGGTCGAGGCGGAAGCCGCGCACGGCACCGTGACGCGCCACTACCGCGAGCACCAGAAGGGCAAGGAGACCTCGACCAACTCGATCGCGTCGATCTTCGCCTGGACCCGCGGCCTCGCCCACCGCGCCAAGCTCGACAACAACGTCGCGCTCGGGAAATTCGCGCTGACGCTGGAGAAGGTCTGCGTCGACACCGTCGAGTCGGGCTTCATGACCAAGGACCTCGCCCTCCTTGTCGGCCCCGATCAGCGCTGGCTGTCGACCACCGGCTTCCTCGACAAGGTCGACGACAACCTGAAGAAGGCGATGGCCTAGGCGTCGACACGTCGGCGCGGGACGCCGCGCCTTCGCCGGCTCATTTCAGCTGCGCCGCAGCGGCGTCGCGCACCTCGGTGAGGCGCAGCGCCACAATGTCCTCCGGAATGTCGAGCCCTTCGAGCACCCGGGCGCCGAGCTGAATGCTGGCTTCGACCGTCTCGGGGATGACGCCGACCGCGCCCATGCGCGTGAGTTTGCTGGCATGCTCGGCATCCTTGGCGCGGGCGAAGATGCGGGCGCTGGGCTGCAGGTGCGTCGCCGCCTGCACCATGCGCTCGGCCTCGCGGCGGCCATCGAGCGTCACCACAAAGGCGCGGGCCTGCTGCGCGCCGGCCCGTTCCAGCATCTGCGTGCGGCTGGCATCGCCGAAGAACACCGCCCGGCCGCGCCGACGCTCCTCCGCGACCGTCATCTCGTCCATGTCGAGCGCGACGTAAGGCACCTGCTCTTTCTCGAGCAGTTCGGCGATCGTGCGTCCGACACGGCCGAAGCCGCCGATGATGACGTGATCCTTCATGTCCGCGGTGTCGTGCTCCTGCGCGGGTTCGGCATGATCGAGCGGCGCCAGGCGGCGGCCGACGCGGCGTGCGACATAAGCCAGCACCGGCGTCAGCATCATGCTGAGGCCGACGACCGCGACGGTCGCGGTCGCCAGCTCGGCCGGCAGCAGATTGCTGTTGCGCGCCAGCGCAATGACGACGAAGGCGAATTCACCGGTCTGCGCCAGCAGCAGCCCGACTTCCGCGGCCTGCGACCGCGGTACGCCGAACAGGCGCGCGCCGCCGTTGAGCACCAGCGCCTTGACCGCGATCAGCCCCGCCAGCGCCAGCACGATCGGCCCGGCATATTGCAGCACCACGGCGGGGTCGATGGTGGTGCCGACGGTGACGAAGAACAGGCCGAGCAACAGGCCCTTGAACGGTTCGAGGTCGACCTCGATGTGGTGACGGTATTCGCTTTCACTGAGCAGCAGGCCGGCGAGGAAGGCGCCGAGCGCCGCCGACAACCCGGCCGCGCCGGTGGCCGCGGCGATGCCGACGACGATCAGCAGCGTGATCGCCATGATCAGGTCGCGGCTGCCGGTGTGCGCGGCGGACCGCAGCAGTGGCCGCACCAGATAACGCCCGAGCACCATGATGACGCCGATCGCCGCCACGGCCTGTCCGAAGGCGAAGGCCAGCGACCACCACGAGCTGCTGCCGCCGCTGCTGCCGCCGCTGCTGCCGCCGCTGCCGCCGAGCATGCCGACGATGAACAGGATCGGCACCACCATGAGGTCCTGGAAGAGCAGCACGGAGAGCGCGATCCGGCCGACCGGTGACGCCGAGCGATGCTGCTCGACGAGCAGTTGCATGACGATGGCGGTCGACGACAGCGCCAGACACAGGCCGAGCACGATGCCGGAAGGCGGCGGCGCCCCCGTCAGGCGCAACACGATCCCCATCGTCAGCGCCGTCACCGCGACCTGGAACATCCCGACGCCGAGCACGTAGCGGCGCAGTTGCCACAGGCGCTGCACCGACAGCTCGAGCCCGAGAATGAACAGCAGGAAGATGATGCCGAGCTCGGCGAGTGGCTCGGCCTGCCGTGGATTGTCGAATGTGACGTACCCCACCCACGCATGGTCGGCGACAAAACGGCCAAGCCCGAACGGTCCGAAAACCACGCCGACCAGCAGAAAGCCGAGCACCGTGCTGATGCGGGCGCGGTGAAACAGCGGGACGATGACGCCCGCCGCGACGAGGAAAATCAGCAGGCCCTTGAAGCCTTCGGCGTGCAGCACGCGACCGCCTTTGCAGAAGGCGGCGCGGGCGGCCCGGAGGACCGGCCACGCGTCGCCCTTCGCACGCGATTAAGTCAGAAAATCAGGCCGGCTTCACGAGATTCTTGATGGCCGCGATGGCCGCCGCGGCCTCGCCGCCGTTCGGCCCGCCGCCCTGGGCCATGTCGGGCCGGCCGCCGCCGCCTTTGCCGCCCAGCGCCGCGACGCCGGCCTGCACCATCTTGACCGCGTCATTGGCCGCGGTGAGGTCCTTGGTGACGCCGACCACCAGCGCCGCCTTGCCCTCGGCATCGGCGGTCAGCAGCACCACGATACCGGAGCCGAGCTTCTTCTTGCCGTCGTCGGCCAGGCTGCGCAGGTCCTTGGCCTCGACCCCGGTCAGCACCTTGGCCATCACCTTGACCCCGGCCACGGTCTCGACGTCGTCGCTTGCGGCGCCGCCGGTTTGGCCGCCGCCGCCCATCGCCAGCTTCTTGCGGGCCTCGTTGAGGTCGCGCTCCAGCTTCTTGCGTTCGTCGAGCAGGCTGGCGATGCGCGCCGGCATGTCTTCGAGCGTTACTTTAAGTTCTGCAGATGCCGCTTTAGCGACCTGCATCATGCTATTGGCAGCCTTGCGGGCGGCGAGGCCAGTCAGCGCCTCGAGCCGGCGGACGCCGGAGGCGACGCCCGAGTCCGACACGCCCGAGATCAGGCCGATGTCGCCGGTGCGCTTCACATGGGTGCCGCCGCACAGTTCGACCGACCAGCCGAGCGTGTTGCCGGTCCCCTCACCCATGGCGACGACGCGGACCTCGTCGCCGTATTTCTCGCCGAACAGCGCCCGGGCGCCGGAGGCGCGGGCGTCGTCCAGCGCCATCAGCCGCGTCGTCACGGGTGAGTTCTGCAGCACCACGGCATTGGCGATGTCCTCGACCTGCTCGAGCTCAGTCGCGGTCAGCGGCTTGGGATGCGAGAAGTCGAAGCGCAGCCGGTCGGGCGCGACTAGCGAGCCCTTCTGCGCGACATGGTCGCCGAGCACCTGGCGCAGCGCCTCGTGGAGCAGATGCGTGGCTGAATGGTTTTGGCGGATGGCGGCGCGGCGGCTGTGGTCGACTTCCATCAGCAGCGGATCGCCGGCCTTCACCGTGCCTTGCTCGACCGTCACGTAATGGGTGAACAGGTCGCCGGATTCCTTCTGGGTATCGGTCACGGTCAGGCGCACGCCGTCGCGGCGCATCTCGCCGCGGTCGCCGGTCTGGCCACCGGACTCGCCGTAGAACGGCGTCTGGTTCATGACGACAACGCCGCTGTCGCCCTGCTTCAGCTCGGTCACTTCCTGGCCGTCCTTGACCAAGGCCGCCACCACGCCTTCGGCGCTCTCGGTCTCGTAGCCAAGGAATTCGGTGGCGCCGACCTTCTCGCGCAGCGCGAACCAGACTGCGCCGGTGGCGGCATCGCCCGAGCCCGACCATGAGGCACGCGCCTTCTCGCGCTGGCGCTGCATCGAGTCGTTGAACGACGCCAGATCGACGCTGATGCCGCGGGCGCGCAGCGCGTCCTGCGTCAGATCGAGCGGAAAGCCATAGGTGTCGTAGAGCGTGAAGGCGGTCTCGCCGTCGAACATATCGCCCTTCTTCAGGGTGCTGCTCTTTTCGTCGAGGATGATGAGGCCGCGCTCCAGCGTGCGGCGGAAGCGTGTCTCCTCCAACTTCAGCGTCTCGGCGATCAGCGCCTCGGCGCGCACCAGCTCCGCATAGGCCTGGCCCATCTCGCGGATCAGCGACGGCACCAGCTTCCACATCAGCGGCTCGCGGGCGCCGAGCAGTTCGGCGTGGCGCATGGCGCGGCGCATGATGCGGCGGAGCACATAGCCGCGGCCCTCGTTCGACGGCAGCACGCCGTCGGCGATCAGGAAGCACGACGAGCGCAGGTGATCGGCGATGACGCGGTAGGAGGCGACGGTCTTCGCATCGGGCGCCCGGCCGAGCGCCGACGCCGTGGCGTCGATCAGGCCGCGAAACAGGTCGGTCTCGAAGACGCTATCGACGCCCTGCATGATGGAGGCCATGCGCTCCAGCCCCATGCCGGTGTCGATCGACGGCCGCGGCAACGGCACCTGCACGCCGGGCTCCGGCTGGTCGAACTGCATGAAGACCAGATTCCAGAACTCGAGGAAGCGGTCGCCGTCCTCATCCGGACTGCCGGGCGGTCCGCCCGCGATATGGTCGCCGCGGTCGATGAAGATTTCCGAGCACGGCCCGCACGGACCGGTGTCGCCCATGGCCCAGAAATTGTCCGAGGTGGCGATGCGGATGATGCGGTCGTCGGAGAAGCCGGCGATCTTCTTCCACAGCGCGGCCGCCTCGTCGTCATTGTGGTAGACGGTGACCAGCAGCTTGTCCTTCGGCAGCGCGAAGTCCTTGGTGATCAGGTTCCAGGCCAGCTCGATGGCGACGTCCTTGAAATAGTCGCCGAACGAGAAGTTGCCGAGCATCTCGAAGAAGGTCAGGTGGCGCGCGGTATAACCGACATTGTCGAGATCGTTGTGCTTGCCGCCGGCGCGCACGCTCTTCTGCGCCGTCACGGCGCGGCTGTAGGGCCGCTTCTCGAGACCGGTGAAGACGTTCTTGAACTGCACCATGCCGGCATTGGTGAACATCAGCGTCGGGTCGTTGCGCGGCACCAGCGACGACGACGCCTCGACCTGGTGATCGTGGCGCGCGAAGTAATCGAGGAAGCCCTTGCGGATGTCGTTGACGCCACTCATGGAGACCCAATCGCTTTCAATCGCTGCGCACGCCGCCTGACCCCGCGCCGGGCCGGACCGCGCACCCCCTTGGCCGAAAACGCCGTCGGGGGGCCGATAAATCCCCGTCAGGCTTGATGTTTTACCGGGACGCTATTTAGCGGCGGGGGGCGGATGAGTCCAGAAAGCCGGCGCCTTTGCGGGCGCCGGCCGGGATATCATCGACTGCATCGACGCGCGGGCCAAGATGCCCCGCGTTCGCGCCCGCCGGCGCGGTTCAGCCCCAGGGACCACCGCCGCGCCGCGAGGCGCCGCCCCAAGGACCGCCGGGAGGACCACCGGGAGGACCGCGCCGGCCG
>JALHNV010000106.1 GCA_022843325.1 Pseudolabrys sp.
GCGGTGCTCTGGCAAAACTCGCGTCGGGTGAACAGCAATGGAGGCTCCGTGGGCTATAGCGCGGGTGAACGGCACATTGGCTATCTGGAACAGGTAAATGTGGCAATGCCGGGCCGGATGGCCCGGCCGGCCGGCAGGCTCACTTTCTCTTGATGGCGGCGCCCAGCCGGGCCACCGCCTGGCGCAGGCCGTCGTCGGCGATATTGGGCAGGCTGGCGGCGATGCGGGCGGTGACGGCCGGATCGGGCGGCGGCGGCGCATGGCGCGGTTCGGGCCGCCGCAGCGGCGCCTGGCGCAAGGATATCTTGCCAATCGCCTGCCAGCCGAAGAAGCGGTTGACCCGCTCCAGGATGACCGTCGTCTGATGCTGAATTTCCAGCGCTGCCGGGCCCTCGACCCGCAGCACCAGCGTGGCCGGTTCCGGCGGCGCCTCGCCCATCGAGCCGGACGGGTTGGCGCGCGGCCAGTTGATCTTGATCGGCTCGCTGTGGGCGGCGATGTCGGCGCCGACGATATCGCCCCAGCGCGCCAGGATTTCCGCCGAGGCAAAGCCCTGGCTCTTGAAGGCGTCGTTCAGGGTCGCGCCGAGCAGGTCGGAAAGCGGCCGGGGAAAACTGCGCGCAGGCTTGCTCATGACAGGCGTTCTCGTGCCATCGTCGGCGCCATGAGCGTAGCAGTCCGGGCGGTGCGGCGAAAGAAATCAGCGGGGACGCCGGAACCGGGCGAACTGCTGGCCTGGTACGACCGTCACCGCCGCGTGCTGCCGTGGCGGGCGCGCGGCGGGGCGCGGGCCGACCCTTACGCCGTCTGGCTGTCCGAGATCATGCTGCAGCAGACCACCGTGAGGACGGTCGGGCCCTATTACGAGCGCTTCCTGGCGCGCTGGCCGACGGTGACGGCTCTGGCGGAGGCGCCGCTCGACGACGTGCTGCGGCTGTGGGCCGGGCTCGGCTATTACGCCCGCGCCCGCAATCTGCACGCCTGCGCCAAAGCCGTGGTCGAACGCCATGGCGGCGTGTTTCCGGACAGCCTCGAGGCGTTGCGCGCTTTGCCCGGCATCGGCGACTACACCGCAGCGGCGGTCGCCTCGATCGCCTTCGATGCCGATGCGGTGCCGGTCGACGGCAATGTCGAGCGTGTCGTGTCGCGGCTGTTCGCGGTCGAACAGGCGCTGCCGGCGGCGAAGCCCGTCATCAAACAACTGGCGACATCGCTGCTGCCGCCGGCGCGCTCGGGGGATTTCGCGCAAGGCCTGATGGATCTCGGCGCCACCATCTGTACGCCGAAGCGGCCGGCCTGCGCGCTGTGTCCGTGGAACGTCGTCTGCGTGGCGCGGGCGCGCGGCGACCAGGAGACGTTTCCGCGCAAGGCGGCCAAGCGCGAGGGCAAGCAGCGTTACGGCGCGGCTTTCGTGGTGCTGCGCGCCGACGGCTATCTGCTGCTGCGGCAGCGGCCGGACAAGGGATTGCTCGGCGCCATGACCGAAGTGCCGGGCACGGTGTGGAGTCATGATTTCGATGTGGCGGCTGCGCTCAACGAGGCGCCGCGTATCGGCAAGGCGCCATGGCGCAAGGTGGCGGGCGTGGTCACGCACGTGTTCACGCATTTTCCGCTCGCGTTGACGGTGTTCACCGCGACCGTGCCACGCAGCGCCAGGGCGCCGGCCGGCGCGCGCTGGGTCAAGCTGGACGAGGTGGCCGGCGAGGCGCTGCCGACGGTGATGCGCAAGGTCATCGCGCACGCGTTGCCGGAGCTGTAACAGCGCTCGTCCCGTAATCACGGGACGAGCGCGTCGCTTCAGCCGCTCAGATCGCCGGAATACCCGACGCCGCCACCAGCATGGCGTTCTCGGCGCGCTCGACCGCATCCGGGCTGGGCTTGCGCCGCAGCATGGCCTTGCGGTTGATCTTGCGCTTGGCGATATCGCCGAGCTTCTTGTCGGTGGCTTTCTCTTCCTTGAGGTTCATGGCCAGAAGCTTGGCCACGTCGGGACTGCCGAGCATCTTGGCCCAGGCCACCAGCGTGCCGTAGCGCGTGATCTCGTAGTGCTCGACCGCCTGCGCCGCCGCGATCAGCGCGGCGTTGAGCACCATCTTGTCGTCGATCTCGGAGGCGATGTCGTTGGCTTCCTCGATGATGCCGTCGATGGCCGGGCACTTGGTGCCGCTCGGCTTGGTCTTGAGCTTCTTGAAGGCCTGGTCGAGCCGCTTGATGTGGCCCTTGGTCTGCTTGAGGTGCATCCGGAAGCCCTTCTTGAGCTCGGCGTCGGACGCCTTTTCGATCATGTCCGGCAGCGATTTCTGGATCTGATGCTCGGCGTAATAGATGTCCTGCAGCGTATGCATGAAGAGATCATCCATCGTCTGCATGTCGGGTGAAAACCAGCCCATCGTCGTCGTCTCCTGTGGAGTTCCAACGCAATAAGCCGCCACCCGCCGCGAAAGTTCCGCGGCCCGCGCTACTCCGCCGCTTCGGCGCGACGTCCGGCGCCGGCCGGCAGGATTGGCGGCTTGGCGTTCAGGGCGTCGACCTGGAAGCCCGCCACTTTCTTGTAGTTGGCGGCGATATCCTCCAGCTCCTGCCGGCTGAGCACGTCGGTGACCTTGTCGAAGCCGTCGGGCGCGCGCTCTTCGACCATCTGCATGACCTGCTCGGGGCCGTTCTTGCGGTTGAGCAGCACCAGTTGCGTGGTGGCCGGCCGGCGCTCGTCTTCGTAGGCCTGTAGCGCCGCCTGGGTCTCGCCCTTGGCGAGGATCTCGCGGCCCAGCACGCGGGCGTCGAGAATGGCCTGCGAAGCGCCGTTGGAGCCGATCGGATACATCGGGTGCGCGGCGTCGCCCATCAGCGTGACGCGGCCGAAGGTCCAGCGCTCCAGCGGATCGCGGTCGACCAGCGGGTACTCGTAGCAATATTGCGCGTTGCGGATCAGGCCCGGCACGTCGAGCCAGTCGAACGTCCAGTCCTGGAAGTAGGGCAGGAATTCGTCGAGTTTGCCAGCTCGGTTGTAGTCCTCGCGGCGCCACTGGTAGTCCGGCGGCAACAGCCGTTCGGCGATCCAGTTGATGGTCGGCCGGCCGCGTTCGGTGGCGGCCCGCGAAATCGGGTAGCAGACGAATTTCAGGCTCTCGTGCCCGGCCATGATCATGGTGCGGCCGGACAAAAACGGTTCGCCCTCGGTGACGCCGCGCCACAGGATGCGGCCGTTCCAGATCGGCGCGCCTTCCTGCGGATAGAGCCTGGCGCGCATCGCCGAATGGATGCCGTCGGCGCCGATCAGCAAAGTGCCGTCATAATCGCCGATGGCGTCGCCGTCCTTGTTGACGAATTGGGTGCGTACGCCGTCGGCGGTTTCGGTCCAGTCGCGCAGGTGGTGGCCGGTGAGGATGTTGCCGGTGCCGATGCGCTCGCGCGTGGCGTCGAGCAAGACCTGATGCAGGATGCCGCGGTGGATCGAGACCTGCGGCCACTTGTAGCCGGCATCCAGTCCGCGCGGCTCCGACCAGATCGGCTTGCCGTGCTTGGAGAAATAGGCGAGCTCCTTGGTGCGGACGCCGGTCTCGTCCAGTTTGTCGAGCAGGCCGAGTTCGATCAGCTCGCGGCAGGCATGCGGCAGCACATTGATGCCGACGCCGAGCGGCTTGAGCGCCGTGACGCTCTCGAACACCTTCACCGGCACGCCGATCTGGTGCAGGCTCAGGGCCACGGTCAGGCCGCCGATGCCGCCGCCGGCCACAAGAACGGTCATGCGCTTCTCCCCACGCGTCGAAATTCGCGGGGTTCTGACGCATTCGCCCCGGCTGCTCGATCATACTCCATGCCTATGGGCTTGCCAGCGGCCCGTCATTCTTTAGGAATACGCCGCGAGTTTCAGAAAAGGACAAAAACCATGACCATCCAGCGTTTCGAGACCGGCCCGCGCATGAGCAAGGCCGTTGTGCATGGCAATACGGTCTATCTGGCGGGCATTGTCGCCGATAGCCCGAAGGGCAAAAGCACGACCGAGCAGACCAAGGACATCCTGGCGCAGATCGACGGCTTCCTGGCCAAGGCCGGCAGCGACAAGTCCAAGCTGCTGACCGCCAATATCTGGATCACCGACATGGCCAATTTCGCCGAGATGAACGCGGTGTGGGACGCCTGGGTGTCGCCGGGCAACACGCCGGCGCGCGCCACGGTCGAGGCCAGACTGGCGACGCCGGACTACAAGGTCGAGATCATGGTGGTGGCGGCGAAGTAACGTATCGGCCGGCGCAGAGGGACGCTCCATGACATTCGACTTCGGCCCTCTGCTGCCGCCCGGCACGCCCGCGCCGGCGGTGAAATGGACCGGCGCACCGCGCTACAACTTCACAGGCGGCAACAACGATCCCGACGGCGTGCCGATCGACGGCCTGCTGGCGGCGGCGCAGTCGGTGATCGCGCGCGAGGGCCGGTCGCTGGCGACGTACGGCCTCAACAGCGGGCCGCAGGGCTACCGGCCGCTGCGCGATTTCCTTGCCGCTAAGCTCAAGCGCGACGCCGGCATGAACTGCAGCGCCGATGACATCCTCATCGTGTCGGGCTCGCTGCAGGCGCTCGACCTGGTGCACGGCGCGCTGCTCGCCCGCGGCGATACCGTGATCTGCGAGCGCGACTGCTACGAGGGCACGCTGAACCGCTATGCGCGGCTCGGCGTCAATGTCGTCGGCATCCCGCTCGACGGCGGCGGCATGGACATCGACGCGCTGGCCAAGGCGCTGGCCGATCTCAAGGCGAAAAACATCCGGCCGAAATTCATCTACACCATACCGACGGTGCAGAACCCGACCGCGACCATCCTCGACGAAAGCCGCCGCACCGCGCTGCTCAAGCTTGCCGACGACTACGGCGTGCCGGTGTTCGAGGACGACTGCTACGCCGATCTGGTCTGGACCGGTGAGCGCCCGCCGGCGCTTTACGCCATGAGCCAATCCAGCAACGTCATTCACATCGGCTCGTTCTCCAAATCGATCGCGCCAGCGCTGCGCGTCGGCTTCATCGTCGCGCCGTGGCCGATCCTGTCGCGCATGCTGGCGCTCAAGACCGATGCCGGCTCCGGCGCGCTGGAGCAGATGGTGCTGGCGGAATACTGCGCCGCGCATTTCGACACGCACCTGCCGGAATTGCGCCGCGGCCTGCGCGCCAAACTCGATACGCTGATGGAGGCGCTCAACGAGCAGTTCGGCACCGCGGCGGAATTCGACGTGCCCAAGGGCGGCATCTTTCTCTGGGTCAAGCTGCCCGACCAGGTCGACACCCTGAAGCTCTATCAGGCGGCGCTGGCCGCAGGCGTCGCCATCAATCCCGGGCCGAATTGGTCGGCCGACAAGACCCATAGCAGAAGCCGGATGCGGCTCTGCTTCGCCAGCCCGTCGCACGACGACATTCGCGACGGCGCGGCGCTATTGGCCGACGTGTGCCGCCGCGAATTCGGCGTGCCGGCGCGCAGCGGCAACATCGCACGCGGAGACTGATAATGCAGACATTGATGCCGATCGCCGAAAAAGTCGCGGCGCGCCTGATCGCCCGCAAGGAGACGGTGTCGGTCGCCGAGTCGTCGACCGGCGGCCTGATCGCGGCGGCGCTTTTGGCGGTGCCCGGCGCCTCGGCCTATTTCGTCGGCGGCGCGGTGGTCTATACGCGGCAGTCGCGCACCGTGCTGCTCGGCATCACCGACGCCGACATGGCGGGCGGCCTGCGGGCCTCGACGGAAGTGTTCGCGCTGATGTGCGCCCAGCGCATGCGCGAGCGGCACGAGACGACTTGGGGCCTGGCTGAGACCGGCGCGGCCGGACCCTCCGGCAACCGCTATGGCGACGGCGCCGGGCATAGCTGCATGGCGGTGGCCGGACCGGTCGACCGTACCATCACGCTGGAAACCGGCAGCGCCGACCGGCAGTCGAACATGGACGCGTTCGCGCAACGGGCGCTGGAGTTGTTTTTGGAGACGCTGGCGTCACCCTGAGGTGCGAGCGCGGAACGCGCGAGCCTCGAAGGGCGACGTCCGCTAAGCCTATTCCGCCGCTTCCGACATCTCCGAGCGCACCTGGGCGCGCAGTTCGTCGATCAGCTTCAGGCCCTTCGGCGTCTCGAGGTGCCAGTAGGTCCAGCCGTTGCAGGCGCCCAGACCCTGCGCCAGCGCGCCGATGCGGTGGATCGAGCCGACCACGTCGCCCAGCGCCACCGCGCCGTCGGCCCGCACCAGCGCCTTGTGGCGCTTCTTGGCGTCGACCAGGATGGCGCCCGGATTGACCAGGCCACGCTCGATCAGGAACGAGAAGGCGACCCGCGGCGCCTCGCGCGCGGTCATGAACGGCGCGATCGAGGGCGACGGCACCATCTGCACGTCGGCGATGCGCTGCTGCGCCGCCTTGGCGTATTTCGCCTCGCGCTCGACGCCGATGAAGCGGCGGCCCAGCTTCTTGGCCACGGCGCCGGTGGTGCCGGTGCCGTTGAAGGGGTCGAGCACCAGATCGTCGGGCCGCGACGACGACAGGATCACGCGGGCCAGCAAAGCCTCGGGTTTCTGCGTCGGATGCAGCTTCTTGCCGTCGGCGCCCTTGAGGCGCTCTTCGCCGGTGCACAACGGGAAGGTCCAGTCGGACCGCATCTGGATGTCTTCGTTGCCGGCTTTCAGCGCTTCGTAGTTGAACGTATAGCCCTTTGCCGCGTTATCGCGCGATGCCCAGATCATGGTCTCGTGCGCATTGGTGAAGCGCCGGCCCCGGAAATTCGGCATCGGATTGGTTTTGCGCCAGACGACGTCGTTGAGAATCCAGAACCCCATGTCCTGCATGATCGCGCCGACACGGAAAATATTATGATAGGACCCGATCACCCAGATCGTGCCGGACGGCTTCAGGACGTGGCGGCAGGCCGCCAGCCATTCCTTGGTGAAGGCGTCATAGGCGGCGAAGCTGGCGAACTTGTCCCAGTCATCGGTGACCGCATCGACATGCGAGTCGTCCGGCCGTTTCAGGTCGTTGGCCAATTGAAGATTATAAGGAGGATCGGCGAACACCAGATCGACGCATCCGGCCGGCAGCTTGGCCATTTCGGCGACGCAGTCGCCGACAAGGATGCGGTGCTGTTGGGTGCTCTCGGAAACTCCACGGGGCGCCCGTGAGGGCGCCCCGCGACGCGACACTACCATGACTCACTACTCTGACTCAGGCGACGCGGTCGGCAGACGCGGGACCTACAACCGACTTGGGCTCACTATGGGAGTGCAAGGTGAAAAAACGGTTTATGAAAGTGTCCCAATACTGGGCAAATTCTGCCTATGTTGCCGAGGCTTAGATCGTTCGCGCGCACCTGAAAACGGAACTCTGCAAGCGGCACCGAAAGCGCTGCGCACTGTGATAACGATGGCTTTGACACGCTGGAGACGGTCCGATGCGCTGGGATGATTTTCGCCGGAGCGACAATGTCGAAGACGCGCGCGGCGGCGGTGGTGGTGGCGGATTCGGATTGCCGGTCGGCGGCGGCGGGCTCAGCATCGGCACCGTGGTGGTGCTCGGCCTGGTCGGCTGGGCGCTCGGCATCGACCCGAGCATCCTGATCGGCGGCGCCGAGATGGTGTCCGGCAACCGCACGCAATACGAACAGCCGGCGCAGCGCGCGCCGCGCACCGGCGCGCCGCAGGATCAGATGGGCGATTTCGTCGCCGCCGTGCTCGGCAATACCGAGGACACCTGGACCGCGGTGTTCAAGAATTCAAACCAGCAGTATCGGCCGCCGCGGCTGCGGCTGTTCGACGGCCAGGTGCAGGGCGGCTGCGGCTTCGCCACCGCGGCGAGCGGTCCGTTCTATTGTCCGTCGGACCGGCGCATCTATCTCGACACGTCATTCTTCCGCGAGATCAGCGTGCGGTTCAAAGGCTGCACCGGCAAGGCGTGCGAATTCGCGCAGGCTTATGTGCTGGCGCATGAAGTCGGCCATCATGTGCAGAATCAGCTCGGCGTGCTGACCAAGGCGCGCGAGGCGCAACAGGCGTCGGGCAACAAGACGGCGGCCAACCGGATCCAGGTGCGCGTCGAATTGCAGGCCGACTGTTTCGCCGGCGTCTGGGCCTTCCATTCCAATCAGCGCTGGAAGTCGATCGAGCCCGGCGACGTCGAGGCAGCGCTGCAGACCGCGGCGGCGATCGGCGACGACCGCTTGCAGAAGATGGCGCGCGGTACGGTGGTGCCCGACTCATTTACGCATGGCTCGTCGGCGCAACGCCAGCGGTGGTTCACTATTGGTCTGAAAGAGGGCAAGGTGTCGGCCTGCAATACGTTCGCAGCGTCACAACTCTAACGGAAGCGGTAGCCCTCGACATGACTCAGACGATCCGGATTATCACGACGGTGGCCATGCAAGGCGCCATCGAAGCGCTCGCCCCCGATTTTCGCAAGGCGAAAGATGTCGCCATCTCAATGGAATTCGCACCGCCATCGGCGACGGTGGAGAAGGTGCGGGCCGGCGAAGCTGCCGACGTGGTGATTGCGACGCCGGAAATGATCGCGGGGCTGGCGCAGGAGGGCAAGGTCGACGGTGCCACCAGCCGCGGCGTTGCCCGCATGGTGATGGGGCTGGCGGTCGGTCTCAATGAGCCGAAGCCCGACATCAGCACCGTCGAGGGCTTCAAGAACGCGCTGCTGCAGGCGAAATCGGTGATCCACGCCGATCCGGCCACCGGCAGCCCGAGCGCCGCGCATTTTCTGAAGGTCGTCGCCAGTCTCGGCATCGCCGACGAAGTGGCGCGCAAGACCACAACGCGGTCCGGCCTCGTCGCCCCGGCCGTTGCCAGCGGCGAGTGCGCCATGGCGATCCAGCAGCTGGCCGAACTCAAGCTGGTCGATGGCGTCCACGTGCTCGGCCCGTTCCCCGACGCCTTGCAGAACGTCATGCCGCTGTCGGCGGCGGTGCACGCCGGCTCGAAGGCGCCGGAAGCCGCCAAGGCGCTGATCGATCTCCTGGCCTCGCCCGCGGCCAAGCCGGTGATTGAAAAAGCCGGACTGCTCGCGCCGGTGTGAGCCTTGCGTTGGCTTGCGCGGCGGTCTGTGCAAATGTGACCGCCGCAGACAACGCAAACCGAAAAGCGGGCGATCATGAAGTGGTGCCGGTTCAAGACCGACGACAAGATCTCGTTCGGCATCATCGAAGGCGACACGGTCGTCGCGGTCGACGGGTCGCCGTTCGGCGGCGACTACAAGAAGACGGCGCGCACCCTGCCGCTGTCGGCGGTGAAGCTGGAAATCCCGGTGGTGCCGCCGACCTTCTATTGCGTCGGCATCAATTACGCCGACCACGTCCGCCGCATGGCGATCAAGCGCAACAAGGAACCGGAATATCCGAAGAAGCCGGACATCGGCTATCGCACCAACAATGCGCTGATCGCGCACGGCGAAGCCATCGTGAAGCCGCGCGATGCCGGCCCGAAATTCCAGTATGAAGGCGAACTGGTCGCGGTGTTCGGCAAGAAGGCGCGCAACGTCTCGAAGGAAGAGGCGCTGGACTACGTGTTCGGCTGGACCATCGGCAACGACGTGTCGGAGCGCGACTGGCAGGCGCTGGACCGCACCATGTGGCGCTCCAAGAACGCCGACACCTTCAAGCCGATGGGCCCGTGGATCGAGACCGAGGTCGATCTCGACGCCATGATGACCACGATCCGCGTCAACGGCGAGGTCAAGGACAACTTCAAGACCAACAACATGATCTTCGATGCCGCGACCTACATCAGCGAGGTGTCGAAATACTGCACCATCTATCCGGGCGACGTGATGTGGATGGGCACCGACGGCGTGCCGGAAAATATCAAGCCCGGTGACACCGTCGAGATCGAACTGACCGGCATCGGCACGCTGAGCAATCCCGTCGTGCTGGAAAAGTGAGCCGCGCGCTGCGTCCGCAGCCACCGCATCTGGAGAAACAGCGCCACCTCGACGGACTGAGACGACGGCCCGGCCGCAAACCGGCGGGCTTTGCACCAACAAGAATTTCAAAATGGGGAGTGAAATGAAAGACCGTAACGACCGCAGATCGCAACTGCGCCTGACCCGCCGCGAGTTCGGCATCGGCGCCGGCGCCGCCGGCGCCAGCCTGCTGCTGCCGCAGTTCGCGCTGCCGGCCGCCGCGCAGTCCGACTACCCGTCGCGCACCGTCACCATCGTGGCGCCGACCGCGCCGGGCGGTCCGACCGACATTATCGGCCGCGCCGCGGCGCAGCGGCTGACCGACCGGCTCAAGCAGAACGTCATCGTCGAGAACAAGGGCGGCGCGTCCGGCAATATCGGCGCGCAATACGTTTCGAAGGCCGCGCCGGACGGCTACACGCTGCTCGTGATGCTGGCGCCGCTGGCGCAGAACATCGCCATCTTCAAGCAGCCCGGCTTCGCCATCGAGGACTTCACGCCGATCGCGCACATGGCGTCGGTCGATCTGGTCATCGCCGCGCGCAAGAACCTGCCGGTCAACAACCTCGACGAATTCCTCGCCTATACCAAGACCAACAAGATCAGCTGCGGCAGCCAGTCGCCGCCGCAGATGGAATATCTCAAGCGCACCATCAAGGTCGACTTTACCGTGGTGCCGTACAAGGGTTCGTCGCTGATCACCAACGATCTGGTGGCGGGGCAGATCGACGTCGGCCTGGTGCCTTATTCGGACATCGCCCAGCATGTCGAGGCGGGCAATGTGAAGGTGCTGTTTACCAACGGCCCCAAGCGCGTCCGCAAGCTGCCCAACGTGCAGGCTGTCGGCGAACGTTTCCCCGGCTTCTATTTCTGGAGCTGGTATGGCATCGGCGCGCCGGCCAAGACGCCGGCGCCGATCGTACAGAAGCTGCGCGCCGAGCTGGTCGATATCGCCAAGACGCCGGACTTCATCGCCTTCGTCGAGAAGATCGGGTTGGCTCCGGTGGAGCAGCCGGAGAAGTTCAACGAGGTGATCACCACCGAAGTGGCGCAGTGGAAGAAGCTGGTGGTCGAACTGAACCTGCCGCAG
>JALHNV010000107.1 GCA_022843325.1 Pseudolabrys sp.
GTATCTGCGCAACGGCATCATGAGCTGGATCAACAACTGGAAGAAGAACGGCTGGCGCACCGCCGACAAGAGCCCGGTCAAGAACGTCGATCTGTGGAAGCGGCTGGATGCGGCGCTGGCGCAGCACACCGTGCACTGGCACTGGGTCAAGGGCCATGCCGGCCACGCCATGAACGAGCGGGCCGATCAGTTGGCGCGCGACGGGCTGGTGGCGGCGCGGGCGGGCGCGGTCGGGGCGATGAAGAAGTAGAATTCGTCATGGCCGGGCACAGCCCGTCAAAGACGGGCGTAAACGCCCTGATGTCCCGGCCATCCACGACTTACTTGTGGGCCTAAGACGTGAATGCCCGGCACAAGGCCGGGCATGACGAGTTTCGATTTTCCGCGTCGTCGCGGAAATGACTACAGCTTAGCGAGCAGCGCGTCGCCGCCGGACACTTCGACCTTGCCCGGCATTTCCTCGACGTTCAGCGCCTTGACGACACCGTCTTCGACCAGCATCGAATAGCGCTTGGAGCGGATGCCGAGGCCGTTGCCCGAGCCGTCGAAGGTCAGGTCGATCGCCTTGGCGAATTCGCCGTTGCCGTCGGCCAGGAATTCCACCTTGTCGGCAGCGGACGACTTCTTCCAGGCGTCGAGCACGAAGATGTCGTTGACCGCGGTCATCACGACGGCGTCGACGCCCTTGCCCTTCATGGCGTCGGCGTTCTGCTGAACCGACGGCAGGTGCATCTTGCTGCAGGTGCCGGTGTAGGCGCCCGGCACGGCAAACAGGGCGACCTTCTTGCCCTTGAACACTTCGTCGGTGGTCTTCGGCTTCGGGCCGTCCGCGGTCATGACGCGGAATGTGGCTGCGGGCAGGCGATCGCCAACCTTGATGGTCATGGAAATGTCCCTCGTACGTTGTGGTGTTGCGTTTCCCGGCGGCAAAACTAGCCCGGCAGTGCCGGCTTAGTCGAGATGGGTCTTGATCTCAAGCGCGCGGCCCTGCTCGACCACGGTGAAAGTCAGCTCGAACGGCGCTTTCGGATCGACGCCGGGCGGCAGCCCGTCGAGTTCGAAGGCGAAATGCTGGCGGCCCGCCGGCGCGCCCTGTGCCGGTTTGGGGATCGGCAAGGCCCATTCGGCAGTCGGGCCTTCGACGAACAGCTCGACCGGCGTGCCGGCGGCCGAGGGGAGGTCGACCATTACCAGAGGCTTCAAGCCGCCGGTGACGCGGCGTGCGGTGAGGCCGATGCCGGTGGCCGCCGCCGGTTTCGGGACGCTGGCCTCAGCCGCCGCCAGCGCGGACTCGAACGGGGTGGCGCCGGCGCCGACGGTCAGTTCGGCGCGGCCTTCGACCGGCACGCACAACTTCTCGCACACGGCGTATTCGAACTTCACGCGCAGCGTCACCGGCTTGCCGGGTTGCCGCGGCGAGATTTGCAGCGGCAGGATGACACCGCCCTTGTAACCGATCGATGTGCCGCTGCCGTCGTCGAACTGATGCGGTGCCGGGTAGAGGACCTTGGCGCTGCCGAAATTGTCCGAGCCGGAAAAATCCAGCCGCGGCGGCACGCCGGAATCGCCGGGGTAGCGCCAATAGGTTTTCCAGCCCGGTTGCAGCTTGATTTCGAGCCCCGCGCGCAGCCGCGCGTCGCCCGCTTTGCCGGCGCCGGCAATCAGCCGGAACGCCGACTGGGTGTCCTGCACCCAGGGAGAAGCACCGGCGGCAAAGGCCGGCGCGGGCGCCGTGACCGCGATACCGCAGGCGGCGAGTGCCGCCAGCGGAAATGCCGCGCGAGAATTTCGGTGCCAGCCTGTCATTGCCGCCGCTCTATTCGCTTCGCGCGCAGGGCGCCACTGAATTCATTGTGAGCAATCGTTGCGCAAGTTTAATGCAAGGCGGGCATTTTGCCACATTTGTCACGTTCTCTGGGATGGATGGTGTTGAACTTTATGCGTCCAGCTTCGTTTGCAAAGACCAAACGATCGGGTACCATTTTCGCCATGAAGCCGACGAAGTCATCACGCAAGTCCGCCAAAACCGCCGCGGCCGATGCACTGTCCGCCGTGAGTTATCTCGACGGGCAGATGCTGATCGCCATGCCGGCGATGAGCGACGAGCGGTTCGCCCGCTCGGTGATTTATGTTTGCGCGCATTCGACCGAAGGCGCCATGGGCATTGTCGTCAACCAGCCCGCCGCCGACATTCAGTTTCCCGAATTGCTGGTGCAGCTTGAAGTCATTCCGGCGGGCCAGCGGATCGAGCTGCCGCTGGCCGACGACGTCAAGGTTCTCAAGGGCGGCCCGGTCGAGACCGGCCGCGGCTTTGTGCTGCACACCGACGACTTCTTCATCGAGAACTCGACGCTGCCGATCGACGAAGGCGTTTGCCTGACCGCGACGCTGGATATCCTCAAGGCCATCGCCAGCGGCAACGGCCCGGCCAACGCCATTCTCGCGCTCGGCTATGCCGGCTGGGCGCCCGGCCAGCTCGAGCAGGAAATCCAGCAGAACGGCTGGCTGCATTGCAAGGCCGATAGCGAATTGATCTTCGGCACCGACACCGCGCACAAATACGAACTGGCGCTGCGCAAGCTCGGCATCGATCTCGGCATGCTGTCGAGCCAGGCCGGCCACGCCTGAAATCGCTTTATATTGAAATGAGCGGCAACCTCGGCGCGCTCCCTCTCCCCTGTGGGGAGAGGGTTGGGGTGAGGGGGCCAGGACTCTCGAGAATCGGTAACCCCTCACCCGGCGCACTTCGTGCGCCGACCTCTCCCTATGGGAGAGGTAAAGCAAGCCCGCTGCGCCGGTATTCTTTCCAAGCCCGCGTCAGATCGCGTCTATTCCGACGCGATCTTGAGCGCGCGCCCCCGCGCCGGCTTGTCGATCAGCAGGTCGCGGGCGGCCTCGGCGCTCATCGGCTCGCCGAAGGCGTAGCCCTGCGCGTATTCGCAGCCGAGCTGGTACAGCTCGACCGCGTCCGAATCCGTCTCCGCGCCTTCCGCCACCACTTCCATGCCGAGGTCGTGCGCCATGGCGATGATCGAGCGCAGGATGACCGGCCGCGTGCCGCGCGTGGTGGTGCGCACGAAGGACTGGTCGATCTTGATGGTGTCGAACGGGAAGCGCTGCAGGTAGGCGAGCGACGAATGGCCGGTGCCGAAATCGTCGAGCGACAGGCCGGCGCCGAGTTCCTTGATGCGCGTCAATATCTGCGCCGCGTGTTCGGGGTTCTCCATCACCAGCGACTCGGTGATCTCCAGCTTCAGGGTGCCGCGCGCCAGCGCGGTGCGGCCGAGCACGCTGCGCAGGTCCTGGATCAGGTCGTGGCGCAGCAATTGCCGCGACGACACGTTGACGCTGGCGAAGATCGGCTCGCGGTTGCCGCGGCTGAGCGCCTGCCAGGCAGCGAGCTGGCGCGCGGTGCGCTCCAGCACGAACAGGCCGAGGTCGACGATCAGGCCGATTTCCTCGGCGATGGATATGAATTCGGCCGGTGACAGGCGGCCCATCTTGGGATGGTCCCAGCGCGCCAGCGCCTCGAAGCCGGCAATGGCGCGATCCTCCAGCCGCACGATCGGCTGATACACGACCTTGATCTCTTCGCGCTCGATGGCGCGGCGCAATTCGGATTCCATCGCCAGCCGGTCGGTCTTGCGCGCGCGCATCGCCGGCTTGAAGATTTCGATGCGGTCGCCGCCGACGCGCTTGGCGTGAAACATCGCCAGCTCGGCGTCCTTGAGCGCTTCCTCGGTGCGGTGCGGCTGGTTGTCGGCCAGCGCCAGGCCGATCGAGGCGGTGAGGAAGATTTCGCGGTCGTTGAAGGCGATCGGCGCGCGGATCGTGCGCCGCATGGTTTCGGCGAAGGCGACGATTCGCGCCGGCTCGCGCTCGGACGCCAGGATCAGCGAGAACTGGTCGCCGCCGAGCCGCGCCAGCGTGTCCTGCGGCTTGAGCAGGCGGCCGAGGCGGCGCGCCAGCGTCAGCAGGATCGAGTCGCCGACGGCGATGCCGACCGAGTCGTTGACCTGCTTGAAGCGGTCGAGATCGATGACGATGATCGAGGGGCGAATGGCCGGATCGGAGCGGGCAAAGGCGAAAGCCGCTTCCATGCGGTCGATGAACAGTTCGCGGTTCGGCAGGCCGGTGAGGTTGTCGTGGACCGCATCGAACAGCAGCCGCTCCTCGACGTTCTTGAACTCGGACACGTCGGTGAGGGTGCCAACGAGGCGCACCACCTCGCCGTCGGAGCCGACCACCGGCCGCGCCTTCAGCGAGAACCAGTGGTAGTGGCCGTCATTGGAGCGCAGCCGGAAATCCTGGTTGAGGCGGCCGCGCCGCTGCTCAACCACGCTGTCGAGCGAGGCGCGAAAGCGGTCGCGGTCGAGGTGATGCAGCACGTCGAGCCACAATGCCGCCGGTCCTTCCAGCGCGCCGCGCTTGAGGCCGAGAATGTGCTCGGTTTCCGGGCTGGTGAAGATCTTGTCGGCGGACACGTCCCAGTCCCAGATCATGTCGCCGGCGCCGGTCAG
Source organism: Pseudolabrys sp. (assembly GCA_022843325.1). Taxonomy (GTDB): domain Bacteria; phylum Pseudomonadota; class Alphaproteobacteria; order Rhizobiales; family Xanthobacteraceae; genus Pseudolabrys. The sequence goes on from JALHNV010000107.1 coordinate 4,521, forward strand.
CGCCAGCGCCCGGCGCTCGACGTCGGAGACGAGACCGTGGGTGATGCCGCCGGCAAAGGCATGCTGCATCACCGTGAAGCCGATCAGCATCACGATCAGCACCAGGCCGCCAAGCAGCGCCGGGGCGATGATGTCGTTCATGACGGCGCCGGTGACGGCGAGGCCGGCGGCGAAGGTCCACACCACCAGCAAGATCCAGGTCGGGATCAGCAGCACGGCGCGGTCGAAGCCGTGCGTCGACAGGTAGATCACCAGGGCCAGGCCGAACACGGCGATAAGGGCGAGCGAGATGCGGGCGATGCCGGCGGCGACGGCGGGATCGAACACCGCGACCGCCACCAGCGCCACCAGCGCCGCCAGCCAGGCGACGGTGATATGGGCGTAGCGCACATGCCAGCGCGACAGATTGAGATAGGCAAACAGGAAGACCAGCAGCGTCGCCGACAGGATCGCCTCGCCGCAGGCGCGCCAGACCCGCTCGGCGCCGGCCGACATGTCGAACACCTTGCCCCAGAAGCCGAAATCGATGCCGATATAGACCAGCACCGCCCAGCCGAGCGCGGCCGCGGCCGGGAACATCACCGAGCCCTTGACCACGAACAGGATGGTGAGGAACAGCGCCAGCAGGCCGGCAATGCCGATGACGATGCCCTGGTACAGCGTGAAGGAGTTGACCTTGTCCTTGTAGGCGTCGGGCTCCCACAGATAGATCTGCGGCAGCCGGTCGCTGCGCAATTCGGCGACGAAGGTGATGACGGTGCCGGGGTCGAGTGTGACCCGGAAAATATCCGAGGACGTGCTCTCCTGCCGCACCGGGCGGTCGCCGGTGCTGGGCGTGATGCTGGCGAGGCGCGACAGGCCGAGATCGGGCCAGATCAGGCCGGAGCCGACCATGCGGTAATGCGGCACGACGATCAGGCGGTCGATCTGTTCGTCGCTGTTGTTGGTGAGCGCGAACACGGCCCAGTTGTTGTTGCCCTCGCGGGCGCGCACCTCGATGCGGCGAACGATGCCGTCGGGGCCGGGCGCGGTCGAGACCTGGATGCGGTCGTTGTCGGTGCGTTGCCGCTCGACCGCGGCGGTGAGATCGATCGCCGCGGTACCCAGCCGCACGCTGACGGCTTCCACGGCATGCGCCAGCGGCGCGGCCAGCAGCAGCCAGCCGCCGAGCACGAGCGATAACGCCACGGCCGTCACGCAACGTCTCACGATCAAGCTCAATCCCTTGCCGACAGCTTTGGCTCCGGCAGCCCCGCGATGGCTGCTGCCGCTGCATACCCGCCCACGATGAAAACGCCCCAACGATCCTACCCCGGGCACTCTAGGTCCGACATTGCGCCGTTTTCGCGGCTTCGCGGCCCAGTCCGCCGCCGCGGCGGCGCGTGACGCAAATCGTTTCAGATGCCCCGTCAAAGGGTTAGCACAATCTTGCCGATGTGGCTGCTGGATTCCATCAGCCTGTGGGCGGCGGCGGCCTCGGTCAGCGGGAAGGTCTTGTAGATCACGGGCTTGACCTGGCCGGCGGCGACCAGCGGCAGCACCGTCTGCGCGACGGCACGGGCGATGGCGGCCTTGTCGGCGACCGACCGTGACCGCAGCGTCGAGCCGGTATGGTGCAGGCGCTTGAGCATCAAGCGCATGAAATCGACCGTCGCCTTGGCGCTGCCCATGAAGGCGATCTGCACGATTCGCCCTTCCACCGCGGCGGCCTCGTAATTGCGCGCGATGTAATCGCCGCCGACCATGTCGAGGATGACGTCGGCGCCCTTGCCGCCGGTGGCGGTCTTGGTGGCGGCGACGAAGTCTTCGGTCTTGTAGTTGACGGCGACGTCGGCGCCGAGCCTGCGGCAGGCCGCGCATTTCTCGTCGGAGCCGGCGGTGGCGATCACGGTGGCGCCGAGCGCCTTGGCGAGCTGGATCGCGGTGGTGCCGATGCCGGAAGTGCCGCCATGGACCAGCAGGGTTTCGCCGGCTTTCAGGCCGCCGCGCTCGAACACATTGTGCCAGACCGTGAAGGCGGTCTCCGGGAAGGCCGCGGCCTCGATCATCGGCAGGGTGCCAACGGGGAGCGCGTGGCTTTCATGGGCCAGGCAGTATTCGGCGTAGCCGCCGCCGCTGACCAGCGCCATGACGCGGTCGCCGGCCTTCCAGCGCGACGCATCGGGCCCGATTGCGACGACCTCGCCGGCGATCTCGAGGCCGGGAATGTCGGACGCGCCCGGCGGCGGCGGGTAGAGACCCTTGCGCTGCACGACGTCGGGCCGGTTGACGCCGGCGGCCGCCACTTTGATCAGGATTTCACCGGCGCCGGGGGCCGGGACCGGGCGCTGCTCCGGCACCAGCACATCGGCGTCGCCCGGAGTCCTGATGCCGATGGCGGTCATGGTGACGGGACGTGCGGCCATGGAATTCCTCGTTTTTTCGACGCGGGCGGCCCTGTGTAGGCGCGGCCGTCCGGTGTGACAACCCGGGCCGCAAAGGCTAGCTTTCAGGCCCTTGGAGGAGCAAAAAGTGGCAATCGACGACGACGACCGGCCGAAGAAGAAGATCGCCCACGAGATCGGGCAGGACTTGCGCCTGCTGTCGGTCGAGGAGCTGGCCGAGCGGGTCAACCTGATGCAGGACGAGATCAAGCGGCTGGAGGCCGACATGGCGCAGAAGCGCGCTTCGCGCTCAGCCGCCGACAGTATTTTCAAGCGCTGAGACCGTGGCCCGGCAGCCGCCCGCTGCATCAAAAAAGGGCATGGGCGTCGCCATTTAACCGCGGATTAAGCTTTCTCGATTATTACTTTGCTTGTCCATCTTCATGGACGTGAGTGGCTCCTGTCCACTCTGTTTGACGCCTCCCTGTTATCAACTTCGAGCCGCCGGCGACGGCGGCTCTTTTTTATGTCCCGTTTCGGGACGGGTGCAGGCGTCGGCTCTTAAGCTTGCCTTTCAACTATGTCGCAAGGATTGCCGGGCCATAGTCTGGACAGAGCCGGGCGCGCGCGCGATGCTCGTCCACATGCCGGGTGTGTATGGCCCGGTGCGTGTGAGTAAGGCGTTCAGTCATGTCCGAGAAATTGCGGGTCGAAGCGCATCAGCCGGTCTCGTTCGGGGAGCGGCTGGCCAATTCGCAGGCCTTCTCCGATCTGTTTCGCGATGGCATGTCCCTGGTCGAAGAGACCGCCACGTACCTCGACGGCAACGGCCGGCAGGAATCCAAGAAGCTGGAGCGCAGCGCTGCGCTCGCTTACGCGACCGAGAGCATGCGGCTGACGACGCGGCTGATGCAGCTCGCCTCGTGGCTGCTGCTGCATCGCGCGGTCAAGGAAGGCGAGATGTCGCTCGCCCAGGCCAACAAGGAAAAGACCAAGGTCAAGCTGTCGGCCACAGACACGCATGACGCCGGCAACATGGAGCTGTTGCCGGACACGCTGCGCGCCCTGATCGAGCGGGCGCAGACGCTGCAGTCCAAGGTGCGCCGGCTCGACGCCACCATTCACAACCGCATTCCGCCCGACCAGGCGCCGTCGATCAATCCGGTCGAGCGCCAGCTCGGCCTGCTCAAGGCCGCCTTCGGCACCGAGACGGTTTAAGCGCCTTCTTGTCCCGGGCGCGGCGCTCTTCACCTCTCCCATAGGGAGAGGTCGGCACACGAAGTGTGCCGGGTGAGGGGTTTTAAACTATCGATAGTCACTTGCTCCCTCACCCCAACCCTCTCCCCCAAGGGAGCGCGCCGAATGCGCCGCGTCCGGGGCAGGGTGGTCGCTGAACCGCCGCCTCTGGCACCGAGACGGATTAAGCCGTTTCTTGTCCCGGGCGCGGCGCGACACCGCTGGGTGGCGCGCCGCAGAACCGGGACCTTCCGCACGCCAACTCTGGAACGGCCCCGGCTCTGCGGCGCGTCACTTTGTGCCGCGCCGCGTCCGGGGCACCGTGCAAACAAAAACCCCCGCGCCAGGCGCGGGGGTTTTTCAGGTGCGGGCGTGAGCCCGGAAACTTTAAGCCTTCTTCTCTTCCGTTTTCAGGAAGCCCGAGAACTTCTTCTGGAAGCGCGAGACGCGGCCGGCGCGGTCGAGCATGTGCTGCTGGCCGCCGGTCCAGGCCGGGTGCGACTTCGGGTCGATGTCGAGGTTCATGACATCGCCTTCCTTGCCCCAGGTGGTGCGGGTGACGAATTCGCTGCCATCGGTCATCACGACCTTGATGGTGTGATAATCGGGGTGCAGATCTTGCTTCATGGTGCAGGCCTTAAATCTAAGTTCCAGGCGCGGCGGATCGCGCCGAAAGGGGCTGAATTTTGTGGGGTCTATACAGGACCCGGGGGGAGGCGGCAAGTCGCGCGACACGCGATTGACCGGCCTCAATGCCCCGGGGCATGTTCCGGCGCAATCAGGACGCCGCGTGCCGGGGCGTTGAGAAAAGGCGTCGTTTCCAATGACTTTCGCCAGTGATGGACGAGGTTACAACACGGCCAGCGGGCCGGAAGGCGACACGCGCGGCGTGAAACTGCGGCCTCTGGTCAAGCTGCTGCCCTATATCGCGCGCTACAAAGGCCGCGTCGCGGCGGCCCTGGCGGCGCTGATCGTTGCATCCGCAACGACTCTGGTGGTGCCGGTGGCGGTGCGCCGGATGATCGATTTCGGCTTTTCCGACAAGGCCGCCGATCTGATCGACTCCTATTTCGCCGTGATGATTCTGGTCGCCGGCGTGCTCGCCGCCTCCAGCGCGCTGCGGTATTACCTGGTCACGACGCTGGGCGAGCGCATCGTCGCCGATCTGCGCGGCGACGTGTTCACGCATCTCACGCGGCTGTCGCAGCCGTTCTTCGACGCCTCGCGGACCGGCGAACTGGTGTCGCGGCTCACCGCCGACACCACGCAGATACGCTCCGCCGTCGGCGCCTCGGTGTCGATCGCGCTGCGCAATCTGGTGCTGTTCTTCGGCGGCGCGGCGATGATGGTGGTGACCAGCCCGCGGCTGTCCCTGTTCGTGCTCGGTGCCATTCCGGTGATCGTGCTGCCGCTGGTCGCCTATGGCCGCGCCGTGCGCCGTCAGGGCCGCGCCGCGCAGGACACGCTGGCCGATGCGTCCGGCTACGCCAGCGAACTCATCACCAATGTGCGCACGCTGCAGGCCTTCACCAACGAGAAGGCGGCGACGACGCGCTTCGGCGCCGCGGTCGAGACCGCCTATGAGGCGGCGCGCGGCGCCACCAAGGCGCGTTCGATCCTCACCGGCATTGCCATCTTCCTGGTGTTCGCCAGCGTCGTGCTGGTGCTGTGGGTCGGCGCACAGGACGTGTTGGCCGGCCGCATCACCGCCGGGCGGCTGTCGCAATTCGTGCTGTACGCGGTATTCGCCGCCGGCGGGCTCGGCGAGTTGAGCCAGGTGTGGGGTGAACTGGCGCAGGCCTCGGGCGCGGCGCAGCGCCTGTTCGAAATCCTCGGGCTCAAGCCGCAGATCAAGGCGCCCGATGTCCCGGTCTCGCTGCCGGCACCGGTGCGCGGCGCGGTCGCTTTCAACGACGTGCGCTTTGCCTATCCGGGCCAGCCCGATGCCGCGGTGCTCGACGGCCTCACGTTCCACGTCGCGCCGGGCGAGCGGCTGGCGCTGGTCGGTCCCTCAGGGGCCGGCAAGAGCACGATCTTCCATCTCATCCTGCGCTTCTACGATCCGGTGTCGGGCACCGTCACCTTCGACGGCGTCAATCTGCCCGACGCCGACCCGGCCGACATCCGCCGCCACGTCGCGCTGGTGCCGCAGGACGCCGCGGTGTTTGCCGCAACCGTCCGCGAGAACATCCGTTTCGGCTGTCCCGACGCCAGCGACGCCGAGATTGAACGCGCCGCCGAGGCCGCGCATGCGGCCGAGTTCATCGCCCGCATGCCGCAGGGCTACGAGACTCTGGTCGGCGAGCGCGGCGTGACGCTCTCGGGCGGCCAGCGCCAGCGCATCGCCATTGCCCGCGCCATTCTGCGCGAGGCGCCGCTGCTGCTGCTCGACGAGGCGACCTCGGCGCTCGACGCCGAGAGCGAGACGCTGGTGCAGCAGGCGCTTACGGTGCTGATGGCGCAGCGCACCTCGATCGTGATCGCGCACCGGCTCGCCACCATCCAGTCCTGCGACCGCATCTTGGTGCTCGACAAGGGCCGCATCGTCGAAGAGGGCACGCACCAGACGTTGTCCGCCAATGGCGGGCTCTACGCGCGGCTGGCGAAGTTGCAGTTCGAGATGAAGTGAGGGCGGGTCTTTGCAATGACTCTCCGCCGTCATGGCCGGGCTTGACCCGGCCATCCATGAGGTGGCTCGCCACGTACAGAGTTGTAGATGGGGTAACGGGCCGGCCGCGTGCTGGCGCCCCTTGCGGCTGGGCGGTCGTCCCTCAGACTGATGGTGTCAACAACGGAGTCGGCGAGCCGCTCCAAGCATCATCGAGGGACG
>JALHNV010000108.1 GCA_022843325.1 Pseudolabrys sp.
ACGCCGGAGACCTGGGCCGGGCTGGCGCGCGACGGCATCAAGCGCTTCGGCAAGGACGCCGCGCTCTACATCCGGCCGATGTACTGGGCCGAGAGCAGCGGCAAGCTGATGATCGCGCCGGACCCGGAATCGACGCAGGCGTGCCTCACCATCTACGAGGCGGCGATGCGCCCGCCGGAGGGTTCGTCGATTACGCTGTCGCCGTTCCGCAAGCCGAGCATGGAAACGATGCCGACGCTGGCCAAGGCCGGTTGCCTTTATCCCAACAACGCACGCGCCTTGATCGAGGCGCAGCAGCGCGGCTTCGGCAGCTGCGTGATGCTCGACATGCTGGGCAACGTCACGGAGCTCGCCACCGCCAATGTGTTCATGGCCAAGGACGGCATACTCTATACGCCGGCGCCGAACGGCACCTTCCTCAACGGCATCACCCGCCAGCGCGTGATCGGCCTGTTGCGCGAGGCCGGCGTCACTGTGGTCGAGACGGCGCTGACCTACCGCGACCTCGAGACCGCCGACGAAATCTTTTCGTCCGGCAATTACTCAAAGGTCATGCCGGTCAACCGCATCGACCAGCGCTCGCTGCAGCCGGGCCCGTTCTATCGTCAGGCCCGCGAACTGTACTGGGCCTTCGCCCACGCCTGAGCCTTCACCCGGCCATCCGCCGCGGCCCCGTCGCGGCCAGGAAGCGCGGCCGGAAGATCGCCAGGAACGCCTCCGACGCCGGCGTCGGCGAGCGTTCCGACAACCGGATGATGCCGATCCGCCGGGTGATCGCCGGCCGCAGCGGCTTGACCACGATCGGGAAGGCGCGGGACGGCGGCAGCGCCGAAGCCGGTACGATCGAGATGCCGAGGCCGCGGCCGATGAAATCGAACAGCGAGCCGAACTGGTTGATGACGATGCTGTGGTCGAGCACGACGCCGCGCTCGCCGGCGAACACGTCAAGCGTGCGCCGCAGCCCGGAATCGGACGGCATCGAGATCATCGGCTCGTCGGCGATGTCCTTCAGTGTCGGGGACTCCATCCGGCTGAGCCGGTGCCGGCGCGGCAGCACGACGTAGCACGGTTCGTTGACGACCGAATCCGCGACCAGGCCTTCGCTCAGGCCGATGGCGCTGCCGATGCCGAAATCGGCAATGCCGCTGCGCACGTCTTCCTGCACGCCGCTGGCGAGGCCTTCCTTGATCTCGACGAACATCTTCGGATGCTTCCTGCGAAAGGCCACCAGCGCCGCCGGCAGCACATGGTGCGAGATCGACATCAGGCTGGCGATGATCAGCTGGCCGCGCATCTCGCCGTCCAGCGTGCGCGCCTTCTGCGTCTGCTGCTGCAGTTCGCCCAGCATCCGTTCCGCCGCGGGAATGAACGTGCGGCCGGCCTCGGTCTGCGCCACGCTGCGGGTGCCGCGCGCGAACAGCTTGACGCCGAGCATGGCCTCGCTCTGCTGGATGATGCGGCTGAGACCCGGCTGCGAGATGCGCAGCGACGATGCGGCGGCGACGAAGCTGCCATAGCGCGCCAGCGCCACCACAGCGCGCAGGTGCTTGGGCGTGAGATTCGGAACGTTGTCGAGGTGTGCCATGGTGCCCGCCGGATTGATGCAGTAATTGCATGAAAAACCGCTATTCATATCACGTTGACATCGATCCCGCCGCTCTGTCAAAACCCCCGCAACGCTGCGCCATAACGGTAGCGACCCGACGAAATCTCCGGAGAGGATGACGCGCCATGATCGATGCTCCGTCCGGCCAGCCGCCGCGCATTCTGGACGGCGTCCGGATCCTCGATCTGACGCGCTTTCTGTCCGGCCCGCAGGCGACGCTGTTTCTCGCCGCGCTCGGCGCCGAAGTCATCCGTATTGACGAGCCGGCGACAGGCGATCCCACCGCCAATGCGCCGCCGTTCTTTGGCCCCGAGGGCGTGTCGCTGAAGCGCCAGACCGCCGACGATCTCGGCATCGCCTACCTGAAACGCTCGCGCGCCAAGAAGGCGATCACGCTCAATCTCAAGTCAGCCGAAGGCAAGGCGTTGTTCATGCGCCTGGTCCAGTCCGCCGACGTGCTGGTGGAGAATTTCCGCACCGGCGTCACAGCGCGCTTGGGCATCGACTATCCGCAATTGCAGGCGATCAATCCACGCCTGATCCATTGCGCCATCACCGGCTACGGCAGCACCGGCCCGGACAGGAAGCTCAAGGCGTTCGACCTGATGGTGCAGGCCGCGTCCGGCCTGATGAGCATCACCGGCGATCCGGATGGCACGCCGTTCAAGGCCGGCTCGCCGATGAGCGACGGCATCGCCGGCACTTTTGCCATGAGCGGCATTCTCGGCGCGCTGTATCAACGCGAGCGCAGCGGCACGGGCCAATTCATCGACGTGTCCATGGTTGACTGCCTGATCTCGCTGATGCTCGACGAACCGCTCGATTGCTACGAACAACTCGGCCTGCCGCTGCGCCAGGGCAACCGCATCATGCGCTTCTCGCCCTTCAATACCTATCCGACCGCCGACGGCATGGTGGCGATCGGTGCCGCCAATGATGCCGATTGGCGCGGGCTGCTCGCGGTCATGGGCCGTGACGATTTGCTGGCGGACGCCAATTTCATGAACACCGGCTGGCGCATCGGCAACAATGCCGCGGTCGACGGCGTCGTGGCGGCGTGGACGCGTACCCGCTCGACCGCCGACATTGTCGATGACCTCGCGGCCCGCGAAATCCCGTGCAGCCCCATCCGCGATATTGGCGATGTCGCCGCCTGGCCGCATCTGGCGGAGCGCGGATTGCTGCAAACGCTGACGCACCCCGGGTTCCCCCAATTGCAGGGGCCGTTGGCACCGGCCTTTCCGCTGAAGTTCAGCGGCGCCTTCGCCGGCTACGACCGCCCGGCGCCGATGCCGCGCCAGCACAACGATGAAATCTACCGCGACCTGCTCGGCCTGACCGACAGCGAGATCGAACAGCTCAGCGCCGCCGGCGCGATCTAATCAAGGAGACACGTCATGGAAGACCTCGCCGAAGTGAAGACCTATTCGGACTTCAAGAGTCCCTATGCCTTCCTGGCGTTCGATCCGGCCTTCGCGCTGGAGGACAAATACAAGGTCAAGGTGAAGTGGAAGCCGTTCCAGCTTCGCCTCAAGGGCAAGGGCCAGCGCAGCGTCTATTCCGAATACAAGGTGAAGTACTCCTACATGGACGCGCGGCGCTGGGCCAACCTGCGTGGCGGCCTGATGATCCGCGGTCCGCTGAAGATCTTCGACACCACGCCGGCGCTGATCGGCGGCCTCTATGCCGAGAAACACGGCAAGATCCGTGAATACGGCAACAAGGTCTTCGACCTGTTCTTCAGGCGCGAACTGGCCGCCGACGAAGCCGATGCCATCGCGCCGGTGATCGCCAGCATCGGTCTGTCGGAGCAGGGCTTCCGGGATTATCTCGCCGGCGAAGGTCCGGCTGATTACGAGCGGGCGCAGGAGGAGGCGGTGGTCGATCAGGTGTTCGGCGTGCCGATGTTCTATTTCAACAACGAGCAGTTCTGGGGCTACGACCGGCTCGGCCTGTTGGAGCACCGCCTGACCGAGGCCGGCCTCAAGCGCGAGCAGCCGCTGCAGCGCGCGGTATGAAGCGCGGGATAGACCCATGACCGACAGACTGCCGATGCTCAAAGGCTATCGCGTGCTCGACATCACCCAGTTCGTGGCGGGGCCGACCTGCACGCGCATTCTCGCCGAGTTGGGTGCCGAGGTCATCAAGCTGGAGCTGGCGCCATTCGGCGACCGTGGCCGCATGGCCGGCGACAAGCCGCGCGATCCGGCGCTGAAGCGTTCGTCACGCAGCACCTATTACTTCCAGCACAACCACTCGAAGAAGAGCCTGGCGGTCGACATCAAGCAGCCACGCGGTCGCGATCTCATTCTGTCGCTGATTCCGAAGATCGATGTGGTGGTGGAGAATTTTGCGCCCGGCGTGATGGCGCGCGCCGGTCTTGGCTACGAGGACCTGCGCCGCATCAATCCGAAGCTGGTGATGTGCTCGATTTCGCTGGCCGGCCAAACCGGGCCGCTCAGCCACAAGCCGGGTTTCGACTACATGGGCGCTGCCTATGCCGGCATCACGGCGGCGATCGGCGAGGGCGACCGCGGTCCCGCGCAATTGCCGATCGCCATCGGCGACAGCTCGACCGGTGTGACGGCGGCGATGTCCGTCGGCTTCGCGCTGCTGCACCGCGAGCGGACCGGCGAGGGGCAATATATCGAGTGCTCGCTGGTTGACACCTATTTCGCCATGCATGAAGTCAACGTGCCGAAGACCTCGCTGCGCGGCGACAAGTTCGCGCCGAAACGCGCCGGCTCGCTGCATCCCGATGGCGGGCCGACCGGCGTGTTCCGCTACAAGGGCGACGAATTCATCTCCATCATGGTGATGCCGCACCAGTGGCCGCAGATGGTCAAGGCCATGAACAGGCCGGAGCTGGAAAAGGACCCGCGTTTTGCCGACGGCCGGGCGCGCCGCGACAACAACGAGGCGCTGAAGGACATCATCGAGGCCTGGCTCGGCGGCTTTGCCAGCCGCGATGCCGCCATTGCCGCGCTGGAAAGCGAGCGGGTGCCCTGCGCGCCGGTGCTGTCGCTGGCGGAAGCCATGGCGCATCCGCATCTGCGCGAACGCGGCACGGTGCGGCGGGTCAAGGACGACAAGATCGGCGCCTTCGATATTCCCGGCCTGCCGGCGAAATTCTCGCAATGGACGCCGGCCACCGACATTACCGCAGACCGTCTCGGCGGTCACAACGAGCAACTGCTGCGCGATCTGCTGGGGCTCGACGAGGCGGCGATCGGCCAGCTTTACGCCGACAAGATCATTGTGCGCGACGCAGTCGCCGAGGACTGAGCAGGACGCTCACGGTGGCGGGGTGTTCAGCAGGCTTTCCGGCGGGCTGCCGCGCATGTCGTAGACGCGCGCATAGATGACGCCCGCGCGTTCCACCGTGGCGATGATCGGCGCCTTCAGATACTTGCAGTAGTACGTGCCGAGCGCCATGGCGAAGTCCGCTTGCTTCTCGTTGTAGGTGGTCTCGAACGCCGGCCCGAGCGCCACCTGCGCGGTCGCCTGGTTGCCGCAGATCGCCACCACCCAGCGCCGGCCCGGCGGCGGATGATCGGAGGCGGCGTCCAGCCGGGTGCGCAGTTCATGCGCCGCTTCCTTGAACGCCAGCCCCCAGTAATCGAGCATGAAATTGGCCTTGGCCTTCTTCACGCCGCCATAGGCGGTGTTGAACGACGTGTACTGGTAGGGATGCAGGCGCACCATATCGATCACTGGCAGGGCCAGGCCGGCCATGAACACCGCAACCGCGGCGGCGAGCGCGGGCCGTCCATAGGCGCGGGCACGCCGGATGATCCAGGCCATCGCCACGCCGCCGAGCACGGCGAAGGGCGGCACCAGGAAGATGAAATGGCGCAAGCCGTTGTAGAAGGCCGGGTGCGATATCATCGCCAGCACGACCGGCAGCAGCGCAGCCAATGCGACGGCAAACAAGGCAGCGCGGCGGTTGATGGTGAGGTTGCGCCGGGCGGGGGCGAACACGGCGCCAGCCAGTCCCAGCACCAGCATGATCTCCGGCAGCTTGACCGCGAACAGCACCGGCAAATAGCTCAGCGGCATGTCGGGCACAGAGATGAGCCGGCCCATGTAGAGTTCGCGCCACGGCTTCTCGAAGAATTTGTCAAAGTATTCGGCGGCGTCGATCGGATTGAGCGGCGAAACGATCGACCACGGCCACAAGAGGCCCATGATCAGGTAGCCGATCAGCAGCGCCGGCAGCATCGTGACGATAAAATCGCCAAGCCGCTGGGCGGCCGGCTTCCAGCCGTCGATACGCAGATTTTCGATCAGGATCATCGCCAGCGGGATCACAGCATAGATCGCGGCGGCGCCGGCGAGAATGCGCGAGCCGAAGGCCAGTCCGAGGCCGACGCCGGCCAGCACCACGGTGCGTACGTGGGGACGCGGGAATTCGTCGAGCGCGCGGACGATGCCGAACAGCAGCACCGCCATGGCGGTGGCAAAGGGCGCGTCCTTCGGGTTCATGAACATGTGGCCGTAGAACAGCGGGCAGGCGGCCAGCAGCAGCAGTGCGCAGAGGCCTGCAACGGGGCCGCCGAGACGCCGGCCCATGCGCCAGGTCACAAACAGACCGACCAACCCGACGGCGGCACCGACCAGCCGGCGGGTTTCAAACAGGTCGAACGGCAGCACCTTGGCGGCCAGCGCCGCGGCCATGTCGAAGCCGCCGCCGTATTTGTAGAGATTGACGAAAGACAGCGCGCGCTGATCGGCAAAGCCGGAGCCGTAAAGGGCCAGCAGCAGGTCGCCGTATTGCGAATGGGTATAGTCGTCCCAGCCGAGGCCGTAATCGCGGAAGGTGAAGACGGCGACGAGGGCGACGAATATCAGGACGCCAATGGCAATGCGGTCGGCGAACAAGTCCGCCGACCGCCTGTTCGATATGGCCGATGGGCCGGGAATGTTACTTGGTCGCGTTGGCGTACATTTCCTCGACGTATTCCCAGTTCACCAGGTGATCAAGGAACGCCTTCAGATAGTCGGGACGGCGGTTGCGGTAGTCGATGTAATAGGAGTGCTCCCATACGTCGCAGCCGAGGATCGGCGTCGCGCCGTTCACCAGCGGATTTTCGCCGTTCGGGGTCTTGGAGATCGCGAGCTTGCCGCCCTTGACCTCGATCCAGGCCCAGCCCGAACCGAACTGGCCGACGCCGGCCGCGGCGAAATCGGCCTTCATCTTCTCAAGGCCGCCGAGATCGGAATCGATCGCCGCCTTCAGCTTGCCCGGAATCTTGTCGCCGCCGCCGTTCGGCTTCATCCACTTCCAGAAGTGCAGGTGGTTGTAGTGCTGGCCGGCATTGTTGAAGAGGCCGGCATTCTTGCCGTGCGAGCCCTTCACGATCTCTTCCAGCGACTTGCCTTCGAGCCCGCTGCCTTCGAGCAGCTTGTTGCCGTTATCGACATAGGCTTTGTGGTGCTTGTCGTGGTGATATTCGAGCGTTTCGCGCGACATATAGGGCGCGAGCGCGTCATGGGCGTAGGGCAGATCGGGCAATTTGAATGACATCAGGTCCTCCTCGATTCACAAAAACGTTCAATGGCGGAATAAACCGGTCTGTGAATGCAACCGGTAGGTCCCGGGCGGGTTCCTCAATCAGTTAACTAGGCGCTGGCCGTGAGGGCAGCAACACAGGCTCCGTAAAATGTCACTCCGGGTAGCCAAGCTACGGAAAAGGCAGGCGTTTTCAGCGTTAACAAAGTTTGAGGGCATTATTTGGTATTTTAACATTAACCGATCGTGCCGCCAAGCCGGACAAAGCGAGAAAATCTCGGTATTATAAGTGCTTAGCTAGAGCGAGGCGTCAGCGGCCGAGGCGGCGGCGCGAGGAGAGGATTGCAGGCGTATGTCGGTTTTATTGTATGGCGTCGGTGCCCTGGCCATCATGGCGGGGGCGGTCATGATCGGGATCGGTATTCCGGTCAACGAATTCTCCTTCGGCAACACCATGATCGTGGCCGGCACCACCACCATGGTGGGCGGCCTGAACATTGCCGCCATCGGCGTTGCGGTGGCGCAATTGCAGCGCATCGCCGAGTCGCTGACGCATCGCTCGCCGCCGGCTCACGCGGGCAGGCCGCCTGACATGTTCGAACCGGCTGCGCCGGTGCGGGCTGGCGCGGTGCCGACCCGCGTGCCGTTCCCGTCCAAGCCCAAATTCGATGCGCCGCCGCGCGAAGCACCACTGCCGCCCGAGCGGCGATTTGATTCGCCGGCGCCGGCGGTTGCGCCCGCTGACTCCGATGAGGCGCCGGCTTATGCGGCGCCAACGCTAGGCAATCCCTATCAGCGGCCCTCGACTGTGGAAGACGAAGTTTCGCTGTCGCCCCAACATCCTGCGTCGCCGGCTGAGCCAGAGCCGGACTTCTTCGACCAGCCGCCTGCGCGTGATGATGAACGATTGCCAGAGCCACGCGACGAGCCGGCGCTCGATGACGGTTGGAAGCTGCCTCCGCCTACGCCGCCCGCCCCGCCACGCAGCCGCGCCACTACGCCCAAGAGCTATTTCGACGCGATGTGGCCGGCCGAACCGAAACGGCCTGAGTCTGAGCCCCAGTCCGCCACCGAAGTTCCGGAGGTGGCAGAAGCGGCCGAGGAGCCGGAGCCCGCACCGGAGCCGGCGGTGGCCGAACCGGAGCGTAGAAACGTTGAGATCCTGAAGTCGGGTGTGGTCGATGGCATGAGCTACAAGCTCTATGTCGATGGCTCGATCGAAGCCGAACTGCCACAAGGCACGCTGCACTTCGCCTCGATCAACGATCTGCGCGACCACCTCGAACGCAACGCCTGATCCATCGCGTTTCGAAGGCCGCCCGCCCACCGCGGGCGGCCTTTTCGATTTGGGTGCCGATTTAGCTCAGGCTGCTCCAATAACATCACAGCAAAAGTCTTAGTCTAATCGCCGCAGTACCTCGCTATGTCTTGCGGACGTCTAGGTCCGCCAGTACAGTTTAAATATAAGATTCTATAGTGAGCAGTGCGGCGGCGGCGGGCGCGCCACGGACGGCGCCATTTCCACCGGCCGCGTCATAAACGGGGGCAGCGGCAATGACCGACACCACGGCCAACAGCAATTACATCGAGCTGACGGCGGAAATTGTCTCGGCTTACGTCAGCAACAATACGGTACCGGCCGGCGAGATTTCGAGCCTGATCAACCAGGTCCATGCCGCATTAAGCCGTGTCTCGGGCAAGCCGGGCGAGGCGCCGGCTGAGCCGCTGAGACCGGCGGTGACGGTCAAGAAATCGATCACGCCCGAATACATTATTTGTCTTGAGGACGGAAAGAAGTTCAAGTCGCTGAAGCGGCATTTGCGCACGCAGTACAACATGACCCCGGAGCAGTACCGGGAAAAGTGGGGCCTCGGCGCTGATTATCCGATGGTGGCGCCGAATTATGCCGCGGCACGGTCGCAACTGGCCAAGCAGATGGGCCTCGGCCAGCAACGCCGCCGCCGCGCCAAGTAACGGCGATCTCTATCCGATGATCTGAGCGCCGCGCCGCAGCCCGGCAGCGGACTGGTCGTTTCCGGTGCACGGGCGGTGTCCCGCGCGGATTTAGGTTCTCCGCCAACGGTTTGAGGCAGGGCAAAATAAGTTATCCCCGCCGGCTGGATTTCGGCGAATATCCTATGGATAAATATCCTATACATAGGATTTCATATGCCGGTTCGCAGCTTTCCTCCTCTCGCTCCGCCGCTTCAGCGATCGAGCCGCCGGCGCCAGCCGGGCGATGACGCGATTTTCTGTGGCTTGCTGGAAACCGCCGTCGCGTCTGCCTTCAATCTGCCTGTCACGGCCCTGCGGACGCGCTCCCGCGGACCCGCCCAGGCCGCTTTTGCGCGACAGTGTGCCATGTATCTGGCGCATGTGGTGCTGTGCCTGAACTATGGCGCGGTCGGCCGCCTCTTTCATCGTGATCGCACCACAGCCGCATATGCCTGCAAGCAGGTCGAGGCGCGGCGCGACGATCCCGGGCTCGACCGGATGCTGCAATCGCTTGAAGAGCTTTGCGACGATTTGGGACGCCAATGGCCGGCGCTTGGACGCATCGTCAGCCGCGGCAAGGTGCGGTCATGAGCGCCGTGCGGCAGCCTGCGGTCGATGCCTTTCGCCGCCAGCATCTCGATTTGGCTGAGCGCCAGATCGCCACCGCGCAGGGGCGCGTCAGTGTCACGGTCGATGAAGCCGAGAGCCCGCTGGGCTGGCTGGCGCGCCGGCGCGGCCGCGATGGCCGCCCGCTGATCGAACCGTATCAGCTGCAGGCCGGAGAACGGCTGCGCGCCGATTTCACCCAAGCGCACATGATGCCGCAGACCACGTCGAACTGGTCGAGCGGCATCGGTACCGGCAAAGGGAGTGGCAACGGCGCGGCGCATTTCACCGAGACGATGATTGCGGCGCGGCAGCGCGTGCAGCAGGCGCTGGAGGCGGCCGGGCCGGAATTTTCCGGGCTTCTGCTTGACGTTAGTTGTTTCCTGAAGCGCCTGGAAGACATCGAGCGCGAGCGCGCCTGGCCGGCGCGATCGGCCAAGGTGGTGCTGCAACTCGCGCTCGACCGGCTGGCCCGGCATTACGGCTATGCCGCGCAGGCCAAAGGCCGCGATCGCGCGCCGATCCGGACGTGGCTGGCCGAGGATGCGGCGTTCCGCGTCGAGTGATTACGCCGCCGCCAGCGCGGCGTTGGCTTCGGCCCGGATGCGCTCGACCATCGAGCGCAGGCCGTTCGATCTTTGCGGCGTCAGCTTGTCGCGCAGGCCGATGCGGTCGAACAGTGCCAGCGCATCGGTGGCGAGGATGTCGCGGGCCGCCTTGCCGGAATAAAGCGCCATCAGGACGGCGACCAGCCCGCGCACGATATGCGCGTCGCTGTCGCCCTCGAAGCGCAGCACCGGCCCGCTGGCGGCGCCCGGTTCGAC
>JALHNV010000109.1 GCA_022843325.1 Pseudolabrys sp.
GCCTGCACCGCGGCCAACCGCTTCTACGTCCACGAGAAGGTGCACGACGAGTTTGCGAAAAAGCTGACCGGCAAGATGCAGGCGCTCAAGGTCGGCAACGGCCTCGACGACGGCGTCAATGTCGGGCCGCTGGTCAACGCCGAAGGCCGCGACAAGGTGATCGAACTGGTCGAGGACGCCACGGCGAAGGGCGCCAGGATCATGACCGGCGGCAAGGCGCCGGGCGGTCCGGGCTTCTTCTATCCGGCCACCGTGCTGACCAATGTGCCGGACGGCGCCAAGATGCTGAGCGAGGAAATCTTCGGGCCCGTCGCCGCGCTGCAGACCTTCAAGACCGAGGACGAAGCGATCCGCCGCGCCAACGACACCGAATACGGGCTGGTCGCCTATCTCTACACCAAGGACCTGTCGCGCGGCATGCGCGTGTCGGAGCAACTGGATTTCGGCATGATCGGGCTCAACCGCGGCCTCGTTTCCGATCCGGCGGCGCCGTTCGGCGGCACCAAGCAGTCCGGCCTCGGCCGCGAAGGCGCGCAGGAGGGCATGAAGGAATTCCAGGAAACGCAATACGTGTCGGTGATTTGGTAGGGGTGCGCGTCGCCAGGCATTCGGCGTCATGCCCGGCCTCGTGCCGGGCATCCACGACTTGCTTGACGCAGCGAAGGCGTGGATGGCCGGGACAAGCCCGGCCATGACGGAGCAAGGAACAGGTTATGGACATTCTGATGCCGCAGCTTGGTGAGACCGTCACCGAGGGCAAGATTACCAAGTGGTTCAAGGCGGCCGGCGATGCCGTGAAGCCGGGCGACAACCTGTTCGAGATCGAGACCGACAAGACCTCGATGGAAGTGCCCGCCACCAGCGCCGGCACGCTGAGCGACATCCGTTTCCAGGTCGGCGAGGTCGCGAAGGTCGGCACCGTGGTCGCGATCGTGACCGGCGCGGGCGAGGTGGCGCAGTCTTCGGTGGCATCGGCACCGAAGGCAACGCAACAAACTCCGCTCACCCCCGCGAAAGCGGGGGGGCAGGGCCAAGATAACAAGCAAGAACTGGGTCCCCGCTTCCGCGGGGACGAGCGGACGGAGGCGTCGTTCGCCTATCCGAACATGGACCCGTATCGCGAAGTGCGCACGCCTGACCGCAATTTCGGACCCGCCAAGCTCGCTTCCGGCGCTTTCATCACGCCGCTGGCGCGGCGCCTGGCCTCGGAGCGCGGCATCGACCTGTCGCGCATTGCCGGCACCGGACCGCGTGGCCGCATCGTCGCCGGCGACGTCGAGAAGGCCGCGCCGTCGCGCGGCGGCGGCACCTTGGCGGCCGGCGCCAGCGCCGCGCAGGTCAAGGCGCTTTATGACGGCATTGCCTACGAGGAAGTGCCACTCGACGGCATGCGCGCGACCATCGCCAAGCGGCTGATCGAGGCGAAGCAGACCATCCCGCATTTCTATCTGACCGCCGACATCGAGATCGGCGCGCTGATGGCGATGCGCGAGCAGGCCAACGCGGCGGCGCCGAAGGGCAAGGATGGCGCGCCGGCTTTCAAGCTGTCGCTCAACGACGTCATCATCAAGGCCTGGGCGGCGGCGCTGACGCGCGTCCCGGGCGCCAATGCGGTGTGGGCGGAAGACCGCATCCTGCGCTTCCAGCATGCCGACATTGGCGTCGCCGTGGCGCTCGATGGCGGCCTGATCACGCCGGTCATCCGCAGCGCCGACACCAAGTCGCTGACCGCGATTTCCGCGGAAATGCGCGACCTCGCGGCTCGCGCCCGCGACAAGAAGCTCAAGCCCGCTGAATACCAGGGCGGCGCCAGCGCCATTTCCAATCTCGGCATGTACGGCGTCCGCGAATTCGCCGCTATCATCAACCCGCCGCATGCGACTATTCTGGCGGTCGGCGCGACGCGGCGCGCGCCGGTCGAAACCGCCGACGGCGGCGTGAAGTTCGTCAGCCAGATGAGCGTCACGCTGTCCTGCGACCATCGCGTGGTCGACGGCGCGCTGGGCGCGGAGCTGCTGGCGGCGTTCAAGCAGCTGGTCGAGGCGCCGGTGACGGCGCTGATTTGAGTTCAAACGGGAGCGGGACGATGGCAAAGCCGGATGTGTTGCTGGTCGGTGCGCGCAAGCCGGTGATTGTCGGCGGTCTCGATCCGAACGTCACGCTGCATCACTGGCTTGAGGTCAAGGACAAGGACGCCTTCGTCAAGGAGAATGGCGAGAAGATCCGCGCCATCGCCGTCGCCTACACCGCCGACAAGGTCGACGCCGCATTCATGCAGCGCTTCCCGAAGCTGGAGCAGATCTCGTCCTTCGGCGTCGGCTACGATCACATCGACGCCAAATGGGCGGGCGCGCACGGCATCACCGTCACCAACACGCCGGACGTGCTGAACGAGGAAGTGGCCGACACCGCGCTTGGCCTGCTGCTGTGCACGGTGCGCGAGTTTCCGCAGGCCGATCGTTACGTCCGCGCCGGCAAATGGACCAAGGCGCAATATCCGCTGTCCAAGGCGACGTTGCGCAACCGCACCGTCGGCATGGTCGGCATGGGCCGCATCGGCCGCGCCATCGCGCGCCGGCTCGAGGCGTTCGGCGTGCCGGTGGTCTATCACAGCCGCAATCCGCAGGACGGCGTGACCTACAAGTACTATCCGAAGCTCGTCGACATGGCGCGCGACGTCGACACGCTGATGATCATCGTGCCCGGCGGCGCTTCGACAAAGAACATGATCAATGCCGAGGTGCTCAAGGCGCTCGGCGCCGACGGCATCGTCATCAACATGGCGCGCGGCTCGGTGATCGACGAGGCGGCGCTGATCGACGCGCTGAAGAACCGCACGATCTTCTCGGCCGGCCTCGACGTCTTCGCCAAGGAGCCGGAGGTGCCGGCCGAACTGCTGGCGATGGACAACATCGTGCTGTTTCCGCATCTCGGCTCCTCGAGCGAGGTGACGCGCGCCGCCATGGACCAATTGGTGGTCGACAACATCCTGGCGTGGGCGTCCGGCAAGCCGCCGCTGACGCCGGTGCCGGAAACGCCGTATCCGCCGAAGCGGTAGCGGGGGGGGGGCGGTGATGCCGCTACGGCATACGCCGTCATGGCCGGGCATAGCCGTCCGAAGGACGGCGTCGCTTGGCTCGCCTATGTCCCGGCCATCCACGTCTCGCTCAGGAGTTACACAGAAGACGTGGATGCCCGGCATAAAGCCGGGCATGACAACGGAGAGACCCGTGGCTGAAAATGCGGTAGAAAAGGCCATGGCGAGCCTGCTGTTTCTTCTTCTCGTCGTCCTTTGCATTGCCGCTCCCGCCCATGCCCAGGCCCCGGTGCTCGGCGACCAGGCCAAGGCATTGCTCGGCACCTGGGAGTTTTCGAACGCCAGCAAGGACCGGCGCTGCACCGCCACCTTCAGCCGCGACAAGACCGCGGTCGGCTTTGAGGTCGAGTTCGACGCCGCCTGCGGCGACCTGTTTCCGCTGGTGCGCGACGTTGCCGGCTGGGTTTACCCCGACAATGACCTGCTTCGCCTGGTCAATGCCCAGGGCCGCACCCTGGTCGAGTTCAGCGAAGTCGAGGACGGCATCTTTGAAGCGCCGACGCCCGGCGTCGGCGTGTTGTTTTTGCAGAATGCCGCTGCCACCGCTGCGCCGGAAGTGACGCCGCAGCAGGCCGCCGGCACCTGGGCGCTGGCGCGCGGCACCGTTCTGCTGTGCACGCTGACGCTGACGCCGAATGCGATCAAGGACAGTCTGGCGCTGACGGTGCAGCCCGGCTGCGACGCGGCCATCGCCAAACTCGGCTTCGCGCAATGGCGCATCGATCGCGGCGAACTGCTGCTGGTGCCGGCGCGCGGCACGGCCTGGCGCTTCGAAGCGACTGGCGCCAACGTGTGGAGCCGCGTGCCGGACACCGCCGACCGCCTGACGCTGGTCAGGCAGTAATCCTTATTACTTCCCGTCCTCGGACCAGGCGAAAAAGCCGTCCTGCACGCCCATGATATGCGTCTTCATGGTGCGGAAGGCGGCGCCGGCGTCCTGGGCTTCGATGGCGGCGATGATGTCGCGATGCTCTTTCTTTGAGATCGAGTAATACGGCTCGACCATGCGGTCCTTCTTGTAGGACGACCAGGTCGGCGCGCGGCGCAAGCCGTTCAACTGCTCGATCAGCCCGATCAGCACCGGATTTTGCGTGGCCTCGGCGATCGCCAGATGAAACTGGTGATCCCAGAGATTGTACGCCTCCGGCTGTTTGGTGGTCTCGCGCCGCTCGGCGCACATTGTCATGCGCGCGATGTCGGACGGCCGCGCCGCCACCGCGGCGCTGGCGGCAATGGCCGGCTCCAGCGTCAGCCGCGCGTCGAGCAATTCCTTCGGCGACACCGATGCCAGATTGAGCAGCGAACGGGTGCGCCCGTTCGGCGAACGGCGGCCGATGAACGTGCCCTGGCCGACGTGCCGCCAGATCTGGCCTTCCGCTTCCAGCACCTCAAGCGCCTTGCGCAGCGTCGACCGGCCGACCTGAAGTTCGGCGGCGAGTTCGCGCTCGGGCGGCAGCCGGCTCTCATTGCCGAACCGTCCGCCGTCGATCAGGCCGCGCATCTGCCGCAGCGCCAGTTCGGCGGTGCCGCCGGCGCCGGCCAAACCAATTTTATCGATTGGTTTTCTTGCTGCTCGATTTCGCATGTCATTGCTCGCAAAAAAATTGACCGTATAGGTCGCTTGGTTTACTCATTATCGGACAAACGGCAATGCCTGCGCAAGAGACGGGCAAAACAACAGGGTGGATACGATGGCGCCAAGATTATATGTCGGCACCGGCGGCTTCTCCGTCTGGTACAGCAACGACCTCGGTCAGACCTTCGACCGGCTCTGGGGCAACACCGGCCTCTACAGCGAGACGCGCGTCTGGTCGCTGAACTGGCATCCCGATCGCCCGGGTGAAGTGCTGGCCGGCACCGACAGCGGCATTCACCGGCTCGACGTCGCGACTCACAAGTTCACCCCGGTGCCGTCGCCGATGGACACAATGCAGGTGTGGTCGATCGCGCGCAGCCCGGGCAATCCTGATTTGATCATCGCCGGCACGCGCCCGGGCGCGCTGTTCCGCTCGACCGACGGCGGCAAGGCGTGGAGCAAGATCGACGCCGGCATCCCCGCCACGTGTCTTTATGTGACCTATCCGCGCGTCACGAAAATCTTGTTCGACACCCAGAACCACAATCTGGTCTGGGCCAGCCTCGAGGTCGGTGGCGTCTATCGCAGCGAAGACGCCGGCGTGACCTGGAAGATGTCCTCGACCGGACTCATTTCCGACGACGTCCACGACGTCGGCGTCATGCACAATGGCGGGCGCGTACTGTTCGCGACCACCAATGAAGGCATCAACGTCAGCCACGATGACGGCGAGAGCTGGAAGCAGCAGCCCTTCGCCTCGAAGAATCCCTATACGCGCACCATCACGCCGCGCGCCGACGACAGCGGCGTCGCCTTTGTCGCCAATGGCGACGGTCCGCCCGGCTCCTGGGGCCGCCTGCTGCGCACCCGCGACTACGGCAAGCATTGGGAAAATGCCGGGCTGCCCGGCGATCTGCAAAGCTCGGCCTGGCTGGTCGCGACCAACCGCGTCAATCCCGATCTTCTGTTCGCCTCCAGCGCGCTCGGCCAGTATTTCCGCAGCGACGATGGCGGCGAGAGCTGGGAAGCGCTGCCGCGCCGCCTGACCGAAACCCGCGCGCTGGCGTGGATACCGGCCTGATCACGTCTTTTTGGTAGGAGAAGCTGAATGGATCTCGGAATTGCGGGACGCCGCGCCATCGTGTGCGCATCGAGCAAGGGCCTCGGCCGCGGCTGCGCGGAAGCGCTGGCCCGCGAGGGCGTCGATGTCGTCATCAACGGCCGTAACGAAGCCGAAGTGATGGCGACGGTGGCCGCGATCTCGAAATGGTCGCGCGCCAAGGTGACGCCTGTGGTGGCCGACGTCACCACGGAGAAGGGCCGCGACGCGCTGCTCAAGGCCTGTCCCGAGCCGGACATTCTCGTCAACAATGCCGGCGGCCCGCCGCCGGGCGACTTCCGCGACCTCACCGAAGAGCAGTGGCTCAAGGGCCTGGTGCCGAACCTGGTGGCGCCGGTGATGCTGATCAAGGCGACCGTCGACGGCATGGCGTCGCGCCGCTTCGGCCGCATCGTCAACATCACGTCGCGCTCGGTGAAGACGCCGCTCTATCACCTGCCGCTGTCCAACGCGGCCCGCGCCGGCCTCACCGGCATGGTCGCCGGCCTGTCGCGCCAGGTCGCCAAGGACAACGTCATCATCAACAATCTGCTGCCGGGGCCGTTCGCTACCGACCGCCAGATGGGTCCGCTGAAAGGCCGTGCCGAGCAGGCTGGCGTGCCTTATGATGACTTCGTCAAGCAGCAGACCGACATGGTGCCGGCCAAGCGCTTCGGCACGGCGGAAGAGTTCGGCAACACCTGCGCCTATCTGTGCAGCGTGCACGCCAGCTTCATTGTCGGCCAGAACATCCTGATGGATGGCGGCGGCTTCGCGTCGACCGTCTGACGCCGCCATTTCTGGCACGAACAGAAACAAGGACTTCGGATTACAGGCTGCCACGGCCGGACGGGCGTCAGAACGACGGATACGCCGGGCGATAAAAATCAACAGGGAGGAAACGTCATGATCAGGAAGTTACTCAGTGTGGCCGCGGTCGGCCTGTCGGCGCTGGCGCTGACCGGCGAGACGCGGGCGCAGAACTACCCGAGCCGTTCGATCACCATCATCGTGCCATTCGCCGCCGGCGGACCGACCGACATTATCGCCCGCATCATCGCGCAGCAGATCACCACCAGCCTCGGCCAGACTGCCGTGGTCGAGAACGTGGTCGGCGCGGCCGGCACCACCGGCATGGTGCGCGCCGCACGGGCGACGCCCGATGGCTACACGCTGCTGCTGGCCGGCATGAGCACCATGAGCTTCAGCCCGACGCTCTATCCCAACCTGCCGGCGCACGCGATCAACAGCCTGGAGCCGATCGGTATCGTCGCCTCGGCGCCGATCGTGCTGGTGGCCGGCAAGGACGTGCCCGGCAAGACGGTGAAGGAATTCGCCGACTATGTGAAAGCCAATGGCGACAAGGTGTCGAACGGCAATGCCGGCGTCGGCTCCAGCTCGCACCTCGCTTGCTCGCTATTGAACTCGCGCATGGGCGCCAAGCCGCAGATCGTGCCGTATCGCGGCACGGGTCCGGCCATGACCGACATCGTCTCCGGCCAGATCCAGTATATGTGCGACCAGACCACCAGCGTGATGGCGCAGGTGCAGGGCGGTGGCGCGCGGGCGCTGGCGGTGCTGGCGTCGAAGCGTTCGGCGGCGCTGCCGAATGTGCCGACGATTGCCGAAGCCGGCTTCCCGGGTACCGAGATGGAAATCTGGAACGCGCTGTTCGCGCCGAAGGGCACGCCGCCGGAGATCATCAAGACGCTGAACGCCGCGGTCGTCAAAGGCATTCAGGATCCCGCGGCCCGCACCCGCTTCGCCGAACTCGGTGCCGAGGCGCCGGGCCCCGACCGCCAGTCGGCCGCGGCGCTGGCCAAGATCCTGGCCGCCGATGTCGACAAGTGGGGCAAGGTGATCAAGGAGGCCGGCATCCAGCCGATCAACTAGGTACCGTCGCACCGTCAACACGGCCGGGTGGAGCAGACGCTCCGCCCGGCCGTTTGCTTTTGCGCGGCCGCGATACGCAGATGCCGGCGCGTCCGCGTCTGCCGCGTGTTGTCGATGACGCACTGCGCCCCGGATCCACGCGGCGCCGAGCCGATGCGGTGTTATCCCCAAGCGTGGTCAGTTTTTACCACCTCTAATTTGCTCCCCCGTCCTACAAGGACGAGGCGCGACATGCCGTCGCGATTTTTCGGGGAAGTGCACATTATGAACAAGCCACTGGTCGTCGCGGCCGCCACCATCGCTGTGTTGGCCATGGCGCAGGAGGCCGATGCGCAGCAACGCGCGCGGCCGGTGCCGTCCTACGCCGCGCCGGTATCCTATGTGCCGAACCAGGCCTTCTTCGTGGGCCTCGGCGGCAGTTTCAATATCGTCGATTTCGGCACCCAGGACGTCTATGCGGTCGGGACATCGGATGTGTTCAATCAGGCCGGCGTGCGGCTGTCGTCCGGCTCGGCCTGGGGCCCGGCCAGCCTCTACATGAACAACGAATCGTCGCTGGCCTTCTCGGTGCAGGGCGGCTTCTTCCGCAAATTCGAGGGCAGCGACTGGTTGTGGGGCGCCAAGTTCTCCTACAGCTATCTCAATGCCACGTCGTCGCTGCGCAACGCGCTGCTGCCGCAGGCCGGCGCGTTCACGCCGGTCAATACCGGTGTGCCCGTCAGCTTCACCGGTAACGCGGTGGTACGTACCTACCGGGCCAATATCATTCACCAGATGGCCTTGGTGCCCTTCATTGGCCGTTCCTTCGACCGCGGCTATGTCTATGCCGGCGCCGGGCCGACGCTGTCCCAGGTCCGCACCGATCTCTACGATGTGATCGGCTTCGCCGACACCACGGGGCAACCGAGCG
This sequence comes from Pseudolabrys sp., assembly GCA_022843325.1. Taxonomy (GTDB): domain Bacteria; phylum Pseudomonadota; class Alphaproteobacteria; order Rhizobiales; family Xanthobacteraceae; genus Pseudolabrys. The sequence goes on from JALHNV010000109.1 coordinate 8,576, forward strand.
ACGTCTCCGGCCGGCCGATCAGCTTTTCGGCGCAAAGCTGGGTCTACGGTGCCACCGGCGTCATCGGCGTCACCTACTTTCTGGCCCCGACCTGGTTTCTGGATGTGAGCTACACTGCGGCGGTGACCCAGAACCACACCGACAATTACTTCAGCCCCTTCACCAACAACAATGGCACGAACAACACGACCATCGTCGGCACCCTGGTCGGCTCGACGGGCTCGAATGTGGTCACGCAGGGCGTGACGGTGACGATCAACAAAACGTTCTGAGGCGCGCACCCGGCGCGGCGTGCGCCCGCTCGTCATGCCGCCGTAAAGACCTGGCCCTACGGTCCTGCGATACTGTCATCGCAGGACCGGAGAAATGAGTCGGGGATCGTGGGTGACGGCGTTTGCGCTTGCGTCCGGCACCTGACCCGTCGCGTCTGAGAGGCGACCCCGGCACTTGCCGGGGGGCCTTGATGATGCATTGCCGCGTCCGGCCCGGCGGTTAAAGGCTGCTCTCGCCGGCGTCATGCCGTCTTGCGGTACACCAGCACGCTTTTGTACTCGCCGACGCGCTCGACCCGGCGCTGCTTTTCCCATTGCGCGATGACCGCCTTGGCGGGCTCGAAGGCGAAGGAGCCCGTGTAGAAAAGGATATGCCCGCCAGGGCGTGTCTTGTCGGTGAGCAGGTTCGCCACGGCGAGGTCCGTCAATCCGCCATAGGCGTCGGTCTGCGGACCCCTGAACTCGCAAAGGTGGAACAGCGTCACCACGTCAAACGTCGGCAGCAGCTTCTCGTTCAGCAGATAGATGTCGCCGAACACGACGTTGTAGTAGCGCAGCACGGCCGGTCGCTCGGTGACGAGCTGCACGTAGTTATCATACTCCTGCGACGATGCCGTGATGCCGAACACCGAACTGCGGCGCTCCTGTTTCGCGCATTCGATTCCGACATGGTGGTGCCCGCCGGTGCCGAAGTGGTAGATCGCGGCTCCCGTGATGCGCTGCTGGTCGAGCCACTCGATGAGCTGAATGTCGCACTTCTCGCGGTTCATCCAATTGTCGTCGTAGATCTTCAGCTTGGGGCCTTCCGCCTTTCCGGCTTTTCCGGTCGCTTCAGCGGAGAGCTGACCCGTGAGGCCGAGGTACGAGGCGCCCGCTACGCCGCCGGCGAGCGTGTGAGACAAGATATGGCGTCGGGTCAGTGTGTCCTTGAACATGGTTCTCCCCAGTTGGTTTAAGTGTTTTTGTGGCGCATGAATTCTTAGATCAGCTTCAGCCCCTTGAAGCTGGCGTGGCCCTCCTTGCCGACAATGATGTGGTCGTGCACGGCGATGCCCAGCGGCTTCGCCACGTCGACGATGGACTGCGTCATCTGGAT
>JALHNV010000110.1 GCA_022843325.1 Pseudolabrys sp.
GGGGGCGGGGCCGATTGACACCGGCGGGTGGCCGGGGTTGGCCCGACACACCCCCCGCCCCCCCCCCCCCGGGGGGGGCGGGGGGGGGGGGGGGGGGGCAAGTGAGTCTCGTTAAGCCGTAACCCCTCACCCGGCGCACCATAGCGCGTCGAAGACGCGCGTAAACGCGCTTATGGTGCGCCGACCTCTCCCTATGGGAGAGGTGAAGAGAAGCCGCCGTGCGGCCAATGCAAACGCTACTTCCAGAATACCTTGCTGGCGATCCTTGCGCCCTCGGCCATCGCCGCGAGCTTGGCGAACACCACGTCGGGGTCGACCGCCGCCTGGCCGACCCAGGTGCCGTAGCCGCAGTCGGAGCCGGCGATGACATTCTCGCGCCCGACCAGTTTCGCGTAGCGGCCGATGCGCTGCGCGATCAGCTCCGGGTGCTCGATGAAATTCGATTTCGATTCCAGCACGCCGGGGATCAGCACCTTGCCGTCGGGCAGCTTCACCGTTTCGAACAGCGCCCATTCGTGCGCATGGCGCGGGTTGGCGGCCTCCAGCGAAATCGCGGCGGGGCGGGCGGAGAACACGATATCGATGATGTCGGCCAGCGGCACGTCGAAATGGTGCGGGCCTTCGTAATTGCCCCAGCACAGATGCATGCGCAGCTGCTCGGGCGGAATGCCGCCGAGCGCGTGGTTGAGCGCCTCGATGTGCAACTGCGCGCGCTTGCGGAACGCCGGCAGATCGAGATCGGCGTATTGAATGTGCCGGCCCATGGCGAGATCGGGACAGTCGATCTGCAGCACGAAGCCCGCCTTGGCGACGGTCTCGTATTCGTGCCGCATGGCGTCGGCGATGGCGTAGATGTAGCTCTCGAAGTCCTTGTAGTAGTCGTTGCGGAAGAACAGCGACACCACGCCGGGCGAGGCCGCGCTCATGAAGCCGCCGGTCGCTTTCACGCCACTGAGCGCACTCTTGAGATTGTCGGCATCGACCTGCGGCGCGACGCGGTCGCGCACCGCGATCGGCGCGTTGCAGGCCGGCGTCTTGCGGCGCGAGCGGCCGGGGTCGCCGAACACTTTCTTCTCCAGCCGCGGAAATTCGTGCACGTCCTGATAGATGAAGGTGTTGCCGGTGCCGCCGAAACCGTCGAGCCGGTCCTTGATGTAGGTGGCGTAACTCGGCTTCGACATTTCGCCGTCGTTGATGAGGTCGACCTGCGCATCGGCCTGCTTGCGCACCACCGCGGCGACCGCCTCCTTGACCTGCGCGGCGAGCGCTCCGGGATCGACCGGCACGCCTTCTTCCTTGGCGTACATGGTGCGGATCAGTTCGTCCGGCCGCGGCAGGCTGCCGGTATGCGTGGTCAGAAAACGGTCGGTGCTGCGGTGCATGGCATGGTCTCCCCGGCCGGAACCTAGCGCAGGGCGGCGGCGGTAACCAAGGGTGGGCAATGGCGCGTTGACAGGAGCGGGTGGGGTCCCTATTAACCCCCTAACAGAGAGCCAAGAGTTGAGCCATGAAAGTCCGTAACTCGTTGAAATCGCTGCGTGCCCGGCACCGGAACAACAAGATTGTCCGGCGCAAGGGTCGCGTTTTCATCATCAACAAGACCAATCCCCGGTTCAAGGCACGCCAGGGCTAACGCCCGCCCGTCCTGTTGCCGTCGCGCGATCGGCCAGCCGCCCCTCACCGGGCGGCTTCTGCGTTTGGGCGCCCGCCATCTTGTTTACGGGGCCAGAGCGACTAGACTTGTTCGCATGCGCACACGATTCCAGGTGATGCTCATTATTGCTGCCTTGGCCGTTTCGGCCGGCGCGCCGGTGTCCGCACAGGTCGTGACGCCGCCGCAGCCGCCGGGCGAGGGCACCTGGATCGAGCCGCCGAAGACGATGCCGCCGGTGGCGCGCGGCGACCGCCTGCGCAATCTCGATTTCCTGTTCGGCGCGCTGAAGGTGGCGCCCGACGACACCAGCGCCAAGGCCATCGAAGGCCGCATCTGGGCGGTGTGGGCGAGTTCGCGCAGCGACACCGCCAACCTCCTGATGACGCGGGTCCGCACCGCGATCGAGGCCAAGGACACCGATCTGGCGCTCCAACTGCTCGACGGCGTGGTCAAGATCAGGCCGGATTTCGTCGAGGCGTGGAACCGCCGCGCGACCCTGCACTACATGAACCGCGATTTCGGCCGCGCGCTCGCCGATATCCGCGAGATCCTGCGGCGCGAGCCGCGCCATTTCGGCGCGCTGTCGGGCCTCGGCATGATCCTGCAGGAGATCGGCGACGACAAGCAGGCGCTTGAGGTCTATCGCCGCGCGCTGGCGGTGCATCCCCGGCTGGAGCGCATTCCCGACATGGTGAAGACGCTGCAGGAAAAAGTCGAAGGCCGCGACATCTAATCGCCATCGGGCGTCGTACAGTGCTCCATGGCCTCCGCCGCCCGTTTCCTCCGTAAATCCCTGACTGTCATCGCCGCCGCCACCGCCGCGCTGGTGGTGGTGCTGGCGGTCGTGACGGCCGCCGGAACCTACGCCATCGAGCGCGCCCATCCGCCCGCAGGGCGGTTTGTCGATGTCGAGGGCGGCCGGCTGCATATCGTCGAGCGCGGCCCGGCCGATGCGCCGGCGGTGGTGCTGCTGCATGGCGCGACCGCCAATCTCGGCGATCCGCAATTGGCGCTCGGCGAGCGGCTGGCGGAGCGCTACCGCGTCATTCTGGTCGATCGTCCCGGCCACGGCTGGAGCGACCGGCCCGGCGGCCGCGCCGCGGCGTCGCCGGCCCGCCAGGCGGAATTGATCTATCAGGCGCTGACGCGCCTCGGCGTGACGCGTCCGATCGTGGTCGGGCATTCCTGGTCCGGCGCGCTGGCGCCGGCCTATGCGCTGGCGTTTCCCGACGATGTGGCGGCGCTGGTGCTGCTGGCGCCGGTGACGCATCCCTGGCCCGGCGGCGTCGGCCTGATCAACGAACTCGCCGCCGCGCCGGTGATCGGACAACTCATCGCGCGCACGGTGGTGCTGCCGGCCGGTTATCTGATGATGACGCCCGCTCTGCACATGATCTTTGCGCCGCAGACGCCGCCGGCGGATTATGTCGCGCGCACCGGCGCCCGCCTGGTGCTGCGGCCGGCGGAGTTCATCGCCAATGCCGAGGATCTGGTCGACCTGAAAGCCAACATCGCCGCGCAGGCGCCACGTTACGGTGAGATCAAGGCGCCGGTGGCGATCATTGCCGGCGACAAAGACACCATCGTCTCAACCGACATTCATGCGCGCGTCCTCGCGCGGCAATTGCCGGATGCCACGCTGACGGTGCTGCCGGGCGTCGGTCACATGGTCAACTTCGCCGCCGCGGAGCGCATCGTGCAGGCGGTGGATGCGATGGCGGGGAAGAAGGGGCTTGCTTCACCTCTCGCGAAATAACGAGCCTCGTAGCCCGGGTGGAGCGAAGCGCAACCCGGGACCGGCATTGCCATACCGACACGCTGTCCCGGATTTCGCTGCGCTCATCCGGGCTACGGCGATGTGATTTTGCGCTGACTGCCCGCTAATCCCCGCTCTCGGCTTCCGATCCGACAAACGCGATGCGCAACATGTTGGTCGCGCCCGGCGTGCCGAGCGGGACACCGGCGACGATGATGACGCGCTGGCCCGTTTTGGCGAAGCCTTCCTTGAAGGCGATGCGGCAGGCGCGGCTGACCATGTCGTCCTGGTCCTTGGCATCCTCGGTGACGACGCTGTGCACGCCCCAGACCACGGCAAGACGGCGTCCGGTCGACATGTTCGGCGACAGCGCCACGATCGGCGGGCGCGGCCGTTCGCGCGCCACGCGCAAGCCGGTCGAGCCGGACGAGGTCCAGCAGATGACCGCGGCGAGATCGAGCGTGTCGGCGATGTGGCGCGCCGCGTCGGCGATGGCGTCGGCGCCGGTCGCTTCCGGCACGGCGCGCTGCGCGTTGATGATGTTGCGGAAGAAGCCGTCGCGCTCCACTTCCTCGGCGATGCGGTTCATGGTCGCGACCGCCTCTTCGGGGAATTTTCCGGCAGCGGATTCGGCCGACAGCATCACAGCGTCGGCACCCTCGAAGATGGCAGTGGCGACGTCGGAGACTTCGGCGCGCGTCGGCACGGGGGCGCCGATCATCGATTCCAGCATCTGCGTCGCCACCACCACCGGCTTGCCGGTGGCGCGGCCGGCGCGCGTCATCAGCTTCTGCACGCCGGGGACTCTTTCCAGCGGCATTTCGACGCCGAGATCGCCGCGCGCCACCATCAGCGCGTCGGCCAGATCCATGATTTCGGTGAGGCGATGGACCGCCTGCGGCTTCTCGATCTTGGCCATGATCAGCGCGCGGCCGCGCGTGATCTTCTTGGCCTCGGCGATGTCTTCCGGCCTTTGCACGAAGGACAGTGCGATCCAGTCGACGCCGGTCTCCAGCGCCGCCTCGAGATCGGACAGGTCCTTGGCGGTGAGGGCGGACACGGGGATGGTCGAGTCGGGAACGCTGACGCCCTTGCGGTCCGACAGCGTGCCGCCGACCGCGACCCGCGTGGTCATGCGGTCCGGTTCGGCCTCGGTGACGGTAAGGCGCACCTTGCCGTCGTCGATCAGCAGCGTATGGCCGGCCGCGACCGCGGCGAAGATTTCCGGATGCGGCAGAAAGGCGCGCGTGGCGTCGCCCGGCGCCGGATCGCAATCGAGCACGAAGGTGTCGCCGTTTTTCACCGTCACGGAGCCGCCGGCGAAGGTGCCGAGGCGCAGCTTGGGGCCCTGCAGATCGACCAGCACGCCGATCGGCCGGCCGGTGTCCTTCTCGACCGTGCGGATCAGCCCGACCAGCTCGCGCATGCGGTCGTGGCTGGTGTGGCTCATGTTGATGCGGAACACATCGGCGCCGGCGGCGAACAGCCGGGCGATCATCTCGGCGCTGGAGGAGGAGGGACCCAGTGTGGCGACGATCTTGGCGCGGCGCAGGCGTCTCATTTCTTGGGGCTCCCCGGGGCCGGTGGCGGCACCAGCGGCGAGCCGGGCGGCAGAGCGCGGCCGGGGGCGAGCGGCGTACGGGCCGGCGAGCCGGCATCGCCGGGCTGATCGGCGCTTTCCGTGAGCTGGACGGTCCAGGAGCGCTGTTCGTTGGTGTCGACCTCGAAAAACCCGGTGCGGTCAAAGCCGCGGGCGAGGCAATTGTCGGTGCCGCGAATGGTGAACTCCTTCTCGCGTGAACACATATAGGCCTGGCCGGACCATTCGCCGCCGCGGTCGTAGTCTACCGCATAAATGTAATAATATCGTGCCACCAAAGTGCCGCGCAGCAAGGTATCGCACGAACGGGCGGAGATATTCCACCACCCTTCGGTAATCCAGCCTTCGCTGTCCTTGTAGCCGAGCGCCACGCCGACCCGGCTGCCGGTATTGTTGCAGAGGCGGAAATCGGCCAGCGCCGGCACGTTCCACAAGGCCAGCAGCAGGCCGGCGCCGGCGAGGCTGGCGAGGGGGCGGCAAAGGCGGCGCGTGGCGGCGTTCAACGTCAATGCGGTCACGGCTGGGTTGGAAGGAAAAATCCGAACTGGGTTTTGACGTGGCCGGTCACGGCCTGTCAACGACGATGGCCCGGAAGTCGTTGACGTTCGTGAAGGTCGGTCCCGGCGTCAGCAGATCGCCGAGCGCCTCGAAGAATCCGGTGGAATTGTTGTCGGCGAGAAAGGCGGCAGGATCGAGGCCAAGGGCGCGGGCCCGCGCTACCGTGCCGCCGTCGATCACCGCGCCGGCCGGGTCGGTGGCGCTGCCGCCGCCGCCGTCGGTGCCGTCGGTATCCCCCGCCAGGGCCGCCACCCCCGGCATCCCGTCCAGCGCAACGGCCAGCGCCAGCGCATATTCCTGGTTGGGTCCGCCGCGGCCCTTGCCGCGGATGGTGACGGTGAGTTCGCCGCCCGAGAGGATGACCGCGCGCTTTCCCTGCGATCGCAGCTCATGCGCGAGTTTGCCGTGGGCGCGGGCGACCTCGCGCGCCTCGCCCTCGACGTCGGCGCCGAGCGCGATGCAGTCGTAGCCTGCGGCGCGCACTTTTGCCTCGACCGCGCGCATCGAATCCGATGGCCGCGCCGCCAGCGCGAAGCTGCTGCCGGCGAAGGCCGGGTCCCCCGGCTTCGGCGTCTCATTGGCCGGGTCGTTCAGCGCCTGCGTCACCGCCTCCGGCAGATCGAGCTGGTAGCGGGTGACGATGGCGCGCGCCTCGGCGAGCGTCGAGGGATCGGGCACGGTCGGGCCCGACCCGATGGCGGACGGATCGTCGCCCGGCACGTCGGAAATCGCGATGGTGACCAGCCGCGCCGGGTAGGCGTGCCGCGCCAGCCGGCCGCCTTTGATTCGCGACAGATGTTTGCGCACCACATTGATCTCGCCGATGGCCGCGCCGGAGCGCAGCAGCGCCCGTGTCACCGATTGTTTGTTCTCAAACGATATGCCCTTGGCCGGCGCGATCCAGTTGGCCGAGGCGCCGCCCGACATCAGCACCAGCACGAGGTCGTTGGGACCCCCACTATCGGCCAAAGCGAGAACGCGCAGCGCCGCCGCCAGTCCGGCGGCATCGGGCACCGGATGCCCGGCCTCGATCAGGTCGACCGTGCGGGTGGGCCTGGCATAGCCGTGACGGGCCACGGCCAGTCCACAGAGCCTGCCGGTGTTTTCGCCTAAGTCCTTGAGATAATGGTTTTCCGCGACTTCCGTCATGGCGCCCGCGGCCTTGCCGGCGGCCAGCAAAATGAGCCGCCCAGCCGGCATCGGGGGCAGCAGATTGGGCAGGCATTGGGCCGGATGCGCGGCCGCTACTGCGGTGCGAAACAGATCGACAAGTAATTCGTGAAGCACACCGTTTGTTGTCAGCATTGCTGCTCTCTTTCGAAAAATCTGTATATATAGCGGCATTCATCGGTGGCTGTGACAGCGCCGATCGGAAATGTCCGTGAAGGGCACCAGCGGGGGGAAGCTGGCGTCGCGCATGAACATCAGCCGCCGGACATGGGATCAACCCATGCAGCGAAGGATGCGCCGACGCTAGCATCCGTCCGGATGGAAACGAACCAGGGAGGAGACTGCAAATGACATTAAATCGGATTGCCGCATTCGCGGCGCTGGCCATGACGGCGGCCTTGTGTGCGCCGGCGCAGGCGCAGGAAACGCTGAAGATCGGCTGGGCGATCTCCAAGACCGGACCGTTCGCGGCCGGCGCCGCCGTGACGACGCTGCCGAACTATCAGGTCTGGGTGAAGGACGTGAACGACGCCGGCGGCATCAATGTCGGCGGCAAGAAGATGAAGATCGAAGTCATCGAATATGACGACCGCAGCAATTCGGAAGACATGATCAAGGCCGTGGAGCGTCTGGCCACACAGGACAAGGTCGACTTCATCCTGCCGCCGTGGTCGACGGGCATGAACCTGGCCGCCGCGCCGATCTTCAACAAGCTCGGCTATCCGCAGCTCGCGGTGACCGCCAACACCAACCGCGCGCCGGAAATGGTCAAGCGCTGGCCGAACCTGACCTTCTGGCTGGGGCTGCCGTCGGAGATCGTCGACGGCGTGGTCGAGACCTTCAGCAAGATGGAAAAGGAAGGCAAGATCGGCAAGAAGATCGCCATGATCGCGGTCGCCGACCAGTTCGGCATCGAGCAGTCGACCGCGGCGCGCGCCGGCCTGAAGAAGGCGGGCTTCGAACTGGTCTACGACAAGACCTATCCGTTCGGCAGCCAGGACATGCAGCCGGTGCTCAAGGACGCGCAGGCCGCCAATCCTGACGTGCTCCTGGCCTTCAGCTATCCGCCGGACACCTTCGCCATCACCGACACCGCCAAGGTCATCAACTTCAACCCGAAGGCGATGTTCCTCGGCGTCGGCACCGCATTCCCCGGCTACAAGGGCAAGTTCGGCGCCAGCACCGAAGGCGTCATGGGCATCGGCGGGTCGGATGCAAACCTGAAGGGCATCAAGTGGTACATCGAGCACCACAAGACCGTGATCGGCCGCGAGCCGGATCGCTGGGCCAGCCCGATCACCTATGCCAGCCTCCAGGTGCTGCAGCAGGCGATTGAGCGCGTCGGCAAGGACCGTGAAGCGGTGATCAAGGAGATCAACACCGGCTCGTTCGAGACCATCATCGGCACGGTCAAGCTGAAGGACAACCAGAACACCAACATCTGGACGGTCGGTCAGTGGCAGGGCAACGACTTCTTCGGCATCGCCCCGACCAACAAGCCGGGCGCCAAGGCGCCGATCCCGAAGCCGGAGTGGAAGTAGGGCGACGACACGCCGATCAGGACATCGGCTTCCTTCCTTTCCCTCCCCCCGCGAAGCGGTGGGGAGGGTCGGTTCGCGTCGCGCAAGCGATGCGAACCGGGGTGGGGGGCCTTGGTTGAACGATTGGTGTGACGTCGCGTTGTAAGCGCCCCCCACCCCCGACCCCTCCCCGCCGCTCGCAAGAGCGCGCGGGGGGAGGGGAGTGCAGGCGCGGCGATCCCCGCAACAGATGAAACGCGGCCCATGGCTCTCACCTTCGATATCGTTCTGTCCGGGCTGGTGCTCGGCGGCATGTATGCGCTGATCGCCATGGGGCTGACGCTCCAGTACGGCATCGCGCGCATCATGAACCTGTCCTATGGCGAGTCGCTGATCGCCTCGGCCTTTGCGGCGCTGTTTCTTTACACCGGCATGGCGGTGAACCCGATCCTCGGCCTGCTGGTCATCGTGCCGCTGTCGTTTGCCGCCAACTGGCTGCTCTACCAGATCGTGCTGTCGCCGCTGGTGAAGCGCGCCAGGAACCAGGGCATGCTGGAGGTCGACAGCATTCTCGGCACCTTCGGCGTGCTGTTCGTGATCCAGGGCCTCATGCTGGTCGCCTTCGGCGGCAGCCTGCAGAGCTATTCGTATTTGTCGGTGCCGGTCCACATTCTCACCACCACGCTCGCCGCCAACCGCATCCTGGCGCTGCTGTTCGCGCTGGTGATCGGCGGCGGCATCTACCTGATGCTGACGCGCACGCGCTTCGGCACCGCCTTGCGCGCGGTCGCGGTCAATCCGGTGGCGGCGCAACTGTCGGGCATCGATATCCGCGCAGCCTCGGCATTGGCTTTTGCCGGCGGCGGCGCCATCGCCGCAGCCGGCGGCGTTTTGATCAGCATGTTCCTCACCTTCAGCGCCGCCTCGGGCGTCGTCTTCACCATGAAGGCGCTGATCGTCGTCATCATGGGCGGCGTCGGCAACATGCTCGGCGCGCTGGTCGCCGGGCTGCTGCTCGGCGTCTCGGAAACGGCGGTGGCGCGGCTGGTCGATCCGGGCCTGACCATCGCCGTGACCTATGCGCTGTTCCTGAGCGTGCTGCTGTGGCGGCCGACCGGCCTGTTCGGGAGGCCCGCCCGTTGACGCCGCGCAGCGCTTACTCCGCCGCGGGCGCGATCGTCATCGTCGCCGCGCTGGCCACCGTGCCGCTGTTTGCCAGCGGCTATCACCTCGCGCTCGGCATCAGCCTCTTGTACTTCACCGTGCTGGCGACGGCGTGGGCGATGTTCTCGGGGCCGACGCATTACATCTCGCTCGCCACCGCCGCCTTCTTTGGCATCGGCGCCTATACCACCGCGGTGCTGACCGACTTCCTGCCGTGGCCGGTGGTGATCCTGGCGGCGATGGTGGTCGGCCTTCTCATCGCGCTGGTGGTCGGCCTGTCGACGCTGCGCCTGTCTGGCATCTATTTCGTCATCTTCAGCTTCGGCCTGGCCGAACTGATCCGCCAGATCGTCACCTGGTATGAAGTGAACATCCATGGCTCGATCGGCCGCTACATCTTCGCCGACACCACCACCGAAGGCATCTACTGGC
>JALHNV010000111.1 GCA_022843325.1 Pseudolabrys sp.
GCCTTGCTGTCGAGAATGGTCGAGATTTCAAAACCGCCGAGCTTGAAACGGTAGACGGTCGGCTGCAGTTCACCTTGCAGAGAAGCGGGCACTGGTATTCCTCCCTCGCCTTTATTGGCCGGTATGCCCGCATGACTAGCAGCTAAACAGGGCCCCGATCCAGACGCCTCTGGTCGAAACCGAGCCACTGGCGGCGGCCATGGCGCGCGCCTATGCTGCAGCCGGCGATTCGCACAATCGCGCTGGGGGATTCCAATGGCTAAGAAGCGCAAGAAGGCAGCAGCCCGTAAAACGGCCAAGTCAGCCAAAAAGACCGCCAGGCGGCCGGCCAAGAAGCCTGCCCGGAAGGCGGCCAAAAAGGCCGTAAAGAAGTCCGCGGCGAAGAAGTCCCGGCCCGCGCCGAAAGCCGCCAGGAAGGCATCCGCTCGCCGCAAGCCGAAGACCATCGGCGACCGCATTTCCAGTGCGTTCAGCACGGTGGTTGAAACCGTGACCGGCACCGAGAAGATGCGCAACAAGATGGAACAGCGCGGCTCCTCGCAGACGGAATAGCTCCCGCAGCCGCCTTGTTGGGCGGCTCCCGGTCAACGTCACGTTGACTTTCGTCCGGCGCCGGGCGGGGCTGGCGATGGGAACGTATGTTCCCGCGGCGTGTTGTCCCGCACCCGCGCGCGCCCGGCCGAGGAGTACCCCTCTTGAGCACCTTCCTGAAGAACTGGTTTGAAGCCGCCCGCTTCGCCACCGACATGCAGCAGGTGGTGACCTTGCGGATGATGCGGCTGGCCGCCGGTGGACCGCTGGCGAAAACGGAATGTCAGCGCATGGTATCGGAGAAGGTTTCCGCGTTCGGCGAAGCGCAAGGTGTGATGATGGCGGCGCTGATCACCGGCACCGGCCTGGAGGCCGCTGCGGTCAAGGCCTATGCGCCGTACCGGCGCACAGTCCGCGCCAACAGCCGCCGGCTGCGCGGCTAACGCTTTCTTGTCCTGGAATTACAATCCGTTTTTTTCGTCAGTCGGCATTAAGCTTCGAGCTGAAGCGATCGCGAAAGCCGCCTTGCGTACAGCCTTTAGACGCGTTTGGTGTTCGCCTGCAGCGGCACGATCAACGTGAAGTTTGTCCCGACCGCCGTTGCCGGCTGCGTCAGTTCGGCGTCGAGCTGGCGCGCCAGCGCGTTGACCAGACGGGTGCCGAGCCGCTTGCTCGCGGACGGGTCGAAGCCGGCCGGCATGCCGATGCCTTCGTCGCGCACCGACACCTGCACTGACGTCGAATCGAGTTGAACCAGGCGTACAAAGATCGATCCGCTGCCGCCGTCCGGATAAGCGTATTTGCCCGCGTTCAGGACCAGTTCGTTGATGATCAGGGCCACCAGGATGGCGCGGTCGGCGGCGAACTGGATTTCGTCCGGCGCGACAAAGTCGATCTTGAATGGCGCCGCGGATTTCTCCAGATCTTCGATCACTTCGCGGAGATAGGCGACCAGATCGATGTTTTCATAATCGGCGTTGTAGGCAAGCCGTTCATAAGCGTGGCCAATCGCCGCGATGCGGTTGGAGGCTTCGGTGAGCCGGTCGCTCAGGTCCGGATCGCCGACCGCAGCCGATTGCAGATGCAGCATGCTCGACACGACCTGCAGGCTGTTCTTGACGCGGTGGTTCACTTCCTTGAGCAGCACCTGATGGCGGTCGAGTGCCAGTTGCAGCTTGCGCTGGTACCGCTGCTGCTCGATGGCCATGCCGAGAATGTTGGCGGCGCCTTGCAGGAAGGCGACGTCATGTTCGCTGAACTCACCTTCGGAGCGGCTGTCGACTTCGAGCACGCCGAAGGGCGAGCCGTCGCCTTGCAGGATCACGTTCATGGCGCGGCGGATACCGTGTTCGACCAGCAGTTCGGGGGTCCGGAAGCGCTGCTCGTTCCCGAGATGGTTCGAGATGACGGGCTTTCCAGTGTGCAGGGCGTAACCGGCCGGCGATGCGAGGTCGGCGCCGACCGTAGCGTGGCCGACCACGCCGGGACCCCAGCCGACGCCTGCTTTCACCAGCAACCGGTTCTCGGCGGGCAGGTATTCCAGAACCTTGCAGTAGTCAGCGCCCAGGCCTTCGGCGGTTATCCGCGCGGTGTGTTCGAGCATGCCGGTAAAGCTTGTGCCCTGCAGCGCCAGGACGCCGAGTTCGGCCAGCAACTCCTGCTGACGGATGCGCAGCCGCAGCGCGCGTCCCGTCGTGTCGTCGGGAATCGAGTCTGCCGGGACCGGCTCTACGATCGGCTGTTGCTGGGTAGGGGTCATGGTGCGTGCGCTAGCACGCTTTTCGCGTCTGCGAAATAAAAGCTGACACCATGACAGTTAGCGGTATCTGGTTAAGGGTACGCCGATATAGCTATGTCCGTCACTAGGGCTTGTGTTTCGAGCCCGCGATGACGTCACCAATGCGAGTCTGGACCTGATCATCGAAGAATGGGTCATCAAGGTCATGAGCCCTTTGTGCGGCCGGGTCATGAATGATGACGGGCGGCAAATCCGGCTTGGCAGGTTCGGAGCGGAACAGCCGCTGCATCGCGCGGGTGATCGACTGGAACGGGCCGGACATAGTCTCTCCTGCCTGCGGTTACGTGCCTTCGCCATCAACTGTAGCAGGCTGTTTGCGTTCCCGCGACAAAGTGCGCAGCTTTTTGCCTAACGGGCCGGCCGGTTGGAGGGTGTCTTGACGCCGCTGCCGCCGCAGCGCTGGCATTTCATCTTTTTGTCGCCCTGTTTGACCAGGCCCTTGCCTTCGCAATTCGCGCACTTGACCTTTTTGCCGCCGGCGCCGTTCTGCATGGGTCTCTCCTTTTCGACGGCCGATGTTTACGCCGGTGAGGCGCGGAAGGCCAATTTGTCGAGCCCCGCCTTCTTTAGCGAGCGTAGCGTGAACCGGTGGTGCGTGCCCGGCGCGGTAGTCTTGGCTGGATGCCGCGCACTGCGATATACTGCACAAATGACCAAGGAACAGGTGAAGAAAGTCCTCGACCGGGTACGGGCGTGGTCCCCTGAGCGCCAGGCCGACCTCGCGCAAATTGCCGAGATGATGGAGGCTCAAGACAACAGCCCCCTGTGTCTGACGGATGAGCAGGCCGACGAAGTTCGCCGCCGAATGGAAGATCCTGCTCCAAAGACGGTTTCGCTCGCCGAATTCAATGCGCGACTGAAAACGCGCTACGGCCTGTGAGAGTCCTCGTCCACGCGAAAGCGGAGGATGACCTCGACGATATTTATCAATGGATCGTGAAGGACAATCCGCGGGCGGCGGTCGCGATGGTGGCGCGCATTCGAGACCGCATTAACGCGCTTGAACTCGACTCGTTATCCCACATGGGGCGGCCCGGCTTTGTGGCGGGCACGCTTGAACTTGTCGAGCCACCTTATCTCATTGTCTATCGAGTCAATGAAGAGGAACGGGAGGTTGCCGTAGTGTCGATCATTCACAGTGCACGTGATCGTGAGCAGGATTTGGATTAAACAGGGAGCAATGGTGGCCGGGCGATAGTTACCGGTCCAGCTTGCGCAACACGCCGTCGAGCTGGTCGAGGTCGCTGTACTTGACGTGCAGGGTGCCGCCGCCATCGGCGCGGTGGTCGACCGTGACCTCGAGGCCGAGGGCGTCGGACACCCGACGCTCCAGCGCCTTGGTGTCGGCATCCTTGACGCGCGACGTGCCGAGGACTTCGCGGGCCTGCGCGGCGCCGTCCTTGCGCATCGCGGTCTCGATCTGGCGCACGGTGAGGCCGCGCTTGATGATCTCCTGCGCGATCTGCAGCGCATTTGGCTGGCCGAGCAGTTGCCGCGCATGGCCGGCCGACAGACCACCGGACTGCACCAGCGCCTTGACTGGCTCCGACAGCTTGTTCAGCCGCACCATGTTGGCGACATGCGAGCGGCTCTTGCCGACGATCTGCGCGACGTCTTCCTGGGTGTGGTCGAACTCATCCATCAAAGCCAGATAGCCGGCAGCTTCCTCGATCGGATTGAGGTCGGCGCGCTGCACGTTCTCGATGATGGCGAATTCGAGTGCTTGCGCATCGGTTGCCTCGACCACCGTGATCGGCACCTCGTGCAGGCCGGCGCGCTGCGCCGAACGCCAGCGCCGTTCGCCGGCGATGATCTCGTAGTGATCGTCCTTGCCGCGGGCCGGCCGCACCACGATCGGTTGAATGATGCCGCGCTCCTTGATCGAGGCGGTCAATTCGGCCAGCTCGGTCTCGGTGAAATTGCGGCGCGGGTTGCGCGGATTGGCGGCGATGTTTTCGATCGGCGCCTTGCGCGGCCGTCGCGATGATGCATCGCCGCTGACTTGTGCCTCTTCTCCGACGTCGCCCATCAGCGCCGCCAGGCCGCGTCCCAATCGCGAATGATCCGCCATCGCCGCTGCTCCTGAACTCTTGCTCACGCTTGCCTCTTACTTTCTAAGTTTTTCTGCTTTTATTTTTTTGTCATGGCCGGGCTTGTCCCGGCCATCCCGTTTATGAACGCAATGCGTCCATAAGCGGGGTCACCGGGACAAGCCCGGTGACGACAGGAAGATCACCCCGCCTTCAATTCCTTCTCGCGCTGGATGATCTCGGTCGCCAGCCGCAGGTAGGCTTCGCTGCCGACGCATTTAAGATCGTAGACCAGCACCGGCTTGCCGTAAGACGGCGCTTCGGAGATTCGGACGTTGCGCGGGATCACCGTGTCGTAGACCTTGCGGCCCATGAACTGGCGCACGTCGGCGACAACCTGGTTGGAGAGGTTGTTGCGCGAGTCGTACATGGTCAGCACGACGCCGTGGATCGACAGCGTCGGATTGAGCGTCTTCTTCACTTCATCGACGGTCTTCAACAGTTGCGACAATCCTTCGAGCGCGAAGAACTCGCATTGCAGTGGCACGAGGATCGAATCTGCGGCGGCCATGGCGTTGACCGTCAGCAGGTTTAGCGACGGCGGGCAGTCGACAAGAACATACGTGAAGTTGAACGACGGCGTGCCGGCATTGATGTTGTGAAGCGCGGTGCGCAGGCGGAAGGCGCGGTCGCGCGCCTGGCCGATCTCCAGTTCGAGACCGGACAGATCCATGGTCGACGGCGCGATGTAGAGCTGCGGCACCGCGGTGGCGAGAATCGCGTCACGCATCGGCATGGTGCCGGCGAGCACATCATAGGTCGAGGTGCGGCGGGCGCGGCGGTCGATGCCGAGTCCGGTCGAGGCGTTGCCTTGCGGGTCGAGGTCGACGATCAGAACGTGTTCGCCGATGGCAGCCAGGGCGGTGCCGAGATTGATCGCGGTGGTGGTCTTGCCGACCCCGCCCTTCTGGTTGGCGATCGACAGTACCCGCGGCCGTACCGGCTCTGTCGTTGACGACGGCCTTGCGAATGGCACCACTTGCGGTTCCTGAACCGTCGTGTCCTGGGGCTTGGCGTCGATAACGCCGGTGTCAGTCGGGGGCCGGTCGGTCATGACGCTATTTCCATCGGTGTTGGCATCGGCGGTCGCGGATTGCATCCGGGCGGCCATCGCCCGGTAGGAAAAAAATCAGAGAATCGCCGCGCCTGCCGTTCAGTCTAGCCGACCGGGTGGAGATGGCGGACGATCACAATGCATCCGGTCGCACTGGTCTTGCTCGGGACCACCTCGGCCTCAATAGTCCAATATTTAGTGGCTTCGGTCAATTCCGCATCTATATCTTGGCCCTTGGGGAACAAGGCCACAGCGCCTTTCTCGATCCAAGGAAACGCCTGATCGCATAGCAGTTTCAACGGCGACAGCGCGCGCGCGGTGACGACGTCCACGCTCTCCACAGGGCCCAGACGAAATTTTTCGGCGCGCTCCAAGTGCACCTGGGCGCGCACGCCGGTCACCCGCACGGCTTCGCGCAAGAAAGCGGCTTTCTTGCCGTTGCTCTCGACCAAATGAACCATGGTGCCCGGCCGCTCGGCCAAGGCGCAGGCGATCGGGATCGCCGGAAAGCCGCCGCCCGATCCGAAATCGAGCCAGATCTTCGCCGCCGGCGCGTGGTCGAGCAGCTGCAGCGAGTCGGCGACGTGTCGCGTCCAGATAAAGGGAATCGTCGATGGCGCGATCAGATTCGTCTTCTGCTGCCACAGCAGCAGCAGATCGACGAACTGCTCGAGGCGTTGCAGTGTTTCACGTGAAACATTTTGCAGTTTCAGCGCGGCCGCTTTGTCCGCGCTGAGATCGACCACACCCTGCCCGCGCTTGCTCACGCGCTCTTCTTTGCGCCGTGGCCGCGCTTCACATGAGCCACCACCAGCGTCAGCGCCGCCGGCGTCATGCCGTCGATCTTGCCGGCATGACCGATGGTGCGCGGCCGGTGGCTCAGCAGTTTCTGCTTCATCTCGTTGGAAAGCCCAGGCAGCGCTGCGTAATCGAGGTCTTCCGGCAGCGCGAAGGCGTCATCGCGCCGATACGCAGCGACATCGGCATTTTGCCGCGACAGATACACGTCGTATTTGGCGTCGATCTCGATCTGCTCGGAGATTCTCGGGCTCAAAGCCGCGAACTCGGGCCAGATTTTCGCCAGATCGGTCATGCCGATGTGCGGATAGGACAGCAGCTCAAAGGCCGACCGGCGCTGACCGTCCTTGTTGAGTATGAGGCCGTGCGGCTCCGCCTGCTTCGGCGTCAGGGTGACCGACTTGGCGAAGGCGCGCGCGTCATCGAGCGCCTTGCTCTTGTCGACATGCAGCGCGGCGCGCCGCGGGCCGACGCAGCCGATCGCGATGCCGAAACCGGTCAGACGCTGGTCGGCATTATCGGCGCGCAGCTGCAATCGATATTCGGCGCGCGATGTGAACATGCGATAGGGCTCGGTGACGCCACGCGTCACCAGGTCGTCGATCATGACGCCGATATAGGCCTGGGCGCGGTCGAGCACGATGTCTTGGCCGCCGCCGCCGGCCTGGCTGGCGGCATTAAGACCCGCCAGAAGTCCCTGTGCCGCAGCCTCTTCGTAGCCCGTGGTGCCGTTGATCTGGCCGGCCAAATAGAGCCCGCGAAGCCTTTTGGTCTGCAGCGTCGGATCGAGTTCGCGCGGATCGACATAGTCGTACTCGATGGCATAGCCGGGCCGCACGAACCTGGCGTTTTCCAGCCCCGGAATGGTCGCGACCAGCGCGTGTTGCACCTCTTCCGGCAGCGATGTCGAGATGCCGTTCGGATAGACCGTGGAATCGTCGAGGCCTTCCGGCTCCAGGAAGATCTGGTGGCCGTCGCGTTCGCCGAACTTGACGATCTTGTCCTCGATCGACGGGCAATAACGTGGACCGCGGCTGGCGATCTGGCCGGAATACATCGGCGAGCGATGCACATTGTCGCGAATGATCGCATGCGTCGCCGCGACGGTGCGGGTAATGCCGCACTGGATCTGCCGATTGGTGATGCGGTCGGTCAGCAGCGAGAACGGCTCAGCCGGATCGTCGCCGTCCTGCATCTCCAGCGACGACCAGTCGATGGTGCGGCCATCCAGGCGCGGCGGCGTGCCGGTTTTCAGGCGCCCCAGCGTGAAGCCGGCGTTTTCGAGGGTACGCGAGAGGCCCAAAGCCGGGGCTTCGCCGGCCCGGCCGGCCGGCGTTTGCGTCTCACCGATATGGATGAGGCCGCGCAGGAACGTGCCGCTGGTCAGAACGACGGCGCCGGTCAGGAATTCGCGGCCGTCGATCAGCCGGACGCCGCAAACGCGGGCATCCTTGATGATCAGGTCGTCGACCTCGGCTTCAATGACAACAAGGTTCGGCGTTTGCCGGATCGCCGTCTGCATGGCGGCGGCGTAGAGCTTGCGATCGGCCTGGGCGCGCGGACCGCGCACGGCCGGGCCCTTGCGCCGATTGAGAACCCGGAACTGGATGCCGCCCTGGTCGGCAACGCGGCCCATCAGACCGTCGAGCGCATCGATCTCGCGCACCAGATGGCCTTTGCCAAGACCGCCAATGGCGGGATTGCAGGACATGGCGCCGACGGTGGCGAACTTATGGGTGATCAGGGCCGTTTGCGCGCCCATGCGGGCCGCCGCGGCCGCAGCTTCACAGCCGGCGTGGCCGCCGCCAATGACAATGACGTCGAACTGGGCTTGGGTGGTGCGCATCGGAGCCGGCCTTGTAGCCGACCCGCTGACAGGGGTCAAAACAACCGTCCGCCGAAAAATGTTTCACGTGAAACATCGCGGGCCGGTGCGGGGCAAATGTTTCACGTGAAACATTGCGTCGCGCGTCGATCCAGGCGCCACAGCAGCGCGCGGTCACTTGCCAATGCAGAAGTCGCGAAAAATGATGTCGAGAACATCCTCAACATCGACGCGGCCGGTCAACCTTCCGAGGGCGCGGGCGGCAATTCGGAACTCCTCGGCGACAAGATCCTCATGGCTCACGATCTGCGCACTGAGGCCACGACGGAGGGCCGCGGCGCTATCCTCCAAAGCTCGCCGTTGACGCGCCCTGCTGATGAGAACGGACTCCGCTCCGGCGAGAAACGTGGCCGCATGGCGCTCGAGGGCGGCCAGCAATGTTTCGAAGCCATCGCCCGACACCGCTGAAATATTGAATAACGATTCTCTTTCTACAAAAAGAATTTCACTCTTATCCATTAACCTTTCGTTAACCATATCTGCTAAAGGGTTGTTAACTCGATCTTTCGATTCACTATTTGGCTGAGGTCCCTTTAAATCCCTTGGATCAATGCCGCTTTCTCCCAGTTCATTCTTATCGCTAAAGTGGATTATACGTTCATTATTACTAACATTTTGATCAATAAGGTCAATTTTGTTCCGAACCAGCCAGATCGGAGGGCGGCCCACCGAGGAATCCGTCAGATGCCCCGCCGCAGCATCCACCACGTCGTCTGACGTCACAGTGCTTGGGGCCCACGCGGCATTCACCGGCGCCAGGGCAACAGTCGCGGTGTCCCGTGTCCCACCCGGGCAGGCCGCGCCCAAGTCGGTCATTGGCCTAGACATATTGCTGGCGTCTTCCACCCACAGCACCAGGTCGGCGCCGGCTGCCCGGTCGCGGGCCCGCTGAACACCCTCACGCTCGACCGGATCGTCCGTATCCCGGATGCCGGCGGTGTCGAGCAGGGTGACCGGCACGCCGCCGAGGTCGAGATGAACCTCGATGACATCGCGCGTGGTACCCGCGTAGGGTGACACGATGGCGGCCTCGCGCCGGGCGATCCGGTTGAGCAAGGTTGATTTGCCGGCGTTCGGCGGTCCGGCGATCGCCACGACCAACCCCTCGCGCAAACGCTCGCCGCGGCCGCCGTCGGCCAGCGCCGCTTCGATCTCGTCCGCCAGCTCGCGAGCGATGGCCAGCGCCGGCGATACCAGATCCTCCGGGACATCGGCCTCGTCGGAAAAATCAATCCGCGCCTCGACCAGCGCCAGCGCCCGGATCAGCCGCTGCCGCCAGTCCTCGGCGCGGTTGCCGAGCAGGCCCTTCATCTGCCGGAACGCCTGCCGCCGTTGGCCTTCGGTCTCGGCGCCGACAAGATCGGCCAGGCCTTCGACCGCGGTGAGGTCCAGCTTGCCGTTCTCGAAGGCGCGGCGGGTGAACTCGCCGGCTTCGGCGGGGCGGAGCCCCTCGATCCGGCCGAGCGCGGCCAGCGTGGCGGCGATGACGGCGCGGCCGCCGTGCAGTTGCAACTCGGCGGTGTCTTCGCCGGTTTCGCTGTTCGGCCCGGGAAACCAAAGCCCGAGCGCCTCGTCGATGATCTCGCCGCTCTGCGGATCGCGCAGCCGCGCCAGATGCGCCTTGCGCGGTTCGGGAATCCTGCCGGTCAGCGCTTTCAGTGC
>JALHNV010000112.1 GCA_022843325.1 Pseudolabrys sp.
ACCGTGTCCAGCGTCCATGTCGAGCCGTCGCGCTTGACCGCGGTGGCAACCAGGTTCTCGCGCACCGACAGATTCGGAAATATCTGACGGCCCTCCGGCACCAGGCCGATGCCGAGTTGGGCGATTCTGTACGGCGGCAGGCCGCGGATGTCCTCGCCCATGAAGCGGATGGTGCCGGTGCGCGCCGGCGTCAGCCCCATGATCGAGCGCACGGTGGTGGTCTTGCCCATGCCGTTGCGGCCCATCAGCGTCACCATCTCGCCCGGCGCGATCGCCAGCGACATGCCGAACAGCACCTGGCTCAGACCGTAACAGGTCTCGACGCCGTCGACGGTGAGGATGTTGCTGTCAGCCATGGGCTGCGCCCTCGGCTTCGCCGAGATAGGCCTCGCGCACGGCGGCGTCGGCGCGGATCGCGTCGGGCGTGCCGGACGCGATCACCCGGCCATAGACCAGCACGGTGACGCGGTCGGCCAGCGCGAACACCGCCTCCATGTCGTGCTCGACCAGCAGGATGGTCAGCTCCTGCTTCAGGGCGCGCAGCATCTCGACCATGCGCACCGATTCCTCGGGTCCCAGCCCGGCCATCGGCTCATCGAGCAAAAGCATCCGCGGCGAACCGGCCAGAGCCATCGCCAGTTCAAGCTGGCGGTGTTCGCCGTGGCTGAGCAGCGACGCCGGCAGCTCGGCGCGGCTGCCAAGCCCAACGCGGTCAAGCGCGGCCCGCGCCGGATCGCGCAAGCCGGGCTCGGACCGTGCATCGCGCCAGAAGCGGAACGAATGGCCGGCATGGGCCTGCACGGCGAGCGCCACATTGTCGAGCACGCTCAAATCGAGAAACAGCGACGTGATCTGGAACGAGCGCGCCAGACCCAGCGCACTGCGGCGGTACATCGGCAGCGCCGTGATGTCCTGTCCGTCGAAGCGGATGCGGCCTTCGTCCGGCGTCAATTGACCCGACAACTGCGCGATCAGCGTGGTCTTGCCGGCGCCATTCGGGCCGATCACCGCGTGCAGTTCGCCCTTGGCTACCGTCAGCGACAGATCGTCGGTGGCGACAATGCCGCCGAAGCGCTTCGACAGGTTCTCGACCTGCAACATGGGCGCTATCATCGGTTCGGCGCGGGGCGCGGTCATGGGCGCTCCCTGCGGTCGAGCTTGCGCAACAGGCCGTCAATGCCGCCGCGGGCAAACAGCACCACCAGCAACAGCAGCGGGCCCATCAGGATCTGCCAGTATTCCGAGGCGCGCGCCGCGGTCGGTCCGAACAGCGGCGTCGCCACCACCTTGATGATGAAGGGCAGCATCTCCTCGAACACCAGCAGCGCCATGGCGCCGAATACCGGGCCGAACAGCGAGCCCATGCCGCCGAGCACCACCATGATGATAAGGTCGCCGGAGCGGGTCCAGTACATCATCGATGGGCTGACGAAATCGGTGTGGTTGGCGAGCAGCGCGCCGGCCAGTCCGCACATGGTGCCGGCGATGACAAAGCAGGTCAGCTTGTAGCGGTAGGTGGGAAAGCCGATGGCGCGCATGCGCGTCTCATTGGAGCGCGCGCCCTGGATCACCATGCCGAAGCGGGAATTGATCAGCCGCCAGACCAGAAAGACCGACGCCAGCAGCAGCGCCACGCAGATGTAATAGAACTGCACCTTGTTGGTGAGATCGACCGGCGGCACGAACTGGCTGCGCTGGTTCACGGTCAGGCCGTCGTCGCCGCCGTAGCGGGCGATGCCGCCGGCGACGTAATAGGCCATTTGCGCAAAGGCCAATGTGATCATGATGAAGTAGACGCCGCGGGTGCGCAGCGACAGCGCGCCGATCACCAGCGCGAACAGCGCCGACGCGCCCAGCGCCACCGGCCACTGCACGAAGCCGGAAACAATCCCCTCCTTGGCCAGCATGCCGACAGCGTAGCCGCCGATGCCGAGATAGGCGGCGTGACCGAAGCTCATCATGCCGCCATAGCCGAGGATGAGATTGAGGCTGACCGCCGCCAGCGCCAGAATGACGATGCGGGTGAACAGCGACAGCAAAAAACGGTTGCCGCCGAGCTCGATATAAACCGGCAGCAGCAGCAGCACGGCCACCAGCGCGACGATCGCGATATTGCGGGCGGAGAACCAGCCGGTCATCGCTGGCTCGTCGAGAAAAGGCCTTCCGGCTTGGCGATCAAGACGATCGCCATCAGCAGATAGATCAGCATCGACGACAGCGCCGGCGCCGCGGTCGAGGCCGCCGTCGGGCTCAGCACCATGCGCAGCAGGTCCGGGAAGAAGGCGCGGCCCATGGTGTCGATGAAGCCGACGAACAGCGCCCCGACCAGCGCGCCGCGGATCGAGCCGATGCCGCCGATGACCGTGATGACGAAGGCGAGAATGAGGATGTTCTCGCCCATGCCGATTTGCACGGTCAGAATCGGCGCCTGCATCAGCCCGGCGAGGCCCGCCAGCGCCGCGCCCAGGCCGAACACCAGCGTGTACAGCAGCTTGATGTTGACGCCGAGCGCGCCGACCATTTCGCGGTTCGAGGCGCCGGCGCGGATCAGCATGCCGATGCGCGTGCGCATCACCAGCAGATAGAGCGACACCGCGACGCTGAGCGTCACCACGATGATCGCCAGCCGGTACGCGGAATACTGGACGCCGGGCAGGATTTCGACCGAGCGGTTGAGCCAGGCCGGCAGCGGCAGGCTCATGCCTTCGGGGCCCCAGATCAGCCGCACCGACTCGTCGAAGAACAGGATCAGGCCGAAGGTCGCCAGCACGTGGTCGAGATGGTCGCGGCCATAGAGCCGCCGCATCGCGATCACCTCGACCAGCATGCCGACCAGCAAGGTGGCGAACAGCGACAGCACGGCGGCCAGCACGAAGCTGCCGGTCCAGATGGCGAAGGTGGCGGCAAAATAGGCGCCCAGCATGTAGAGCGAGCCGTGCGCCAGATTGACCAGGTCCATGATGCCGAACACCAGCGTCAGGCCGGCCGCCAGCAAAAACAGCAGCAGGCCAAATTGCAGGCCGTTCAGGCTTTGCTCGATGAAGAGGGTCATGGCGCTTCAGTTAAGCCAAAGACGCGCAAGAGTCGTGCGCAAAATGCTGTCATGGCCGGGCATCGCCGTCCGAAAGGACGGCGCCGCTTTGCTCCCTATGCCCCGGCCACCACGCCCTCTCCGACACCGAAAGGAAGACGTGGATGCCCGCGACAGGACGCGGGCATGACGTCGCTGGTTGTCGCGACCGCAGCGTGCGGTCACTTCATCGGACACTTCTGGTGGTGGATGTCCTGGTTGTCCTTGACGATGGTGGCCACCGTCTTGAGGACGAATTCGCCCTTATCGTCCTTGACCACATCCTGCAGGTAGAAAGCCTGGATCGGCACGTGATTGTTGCCGAACTTGAAATCGCCCCGCACCGACTTGAAGTCGGCCTTCTTCAACGCCGCGGTCACCGCCGCCTTGTTGCTGAGGTCGCCTTTGGTGGCTTCCACGGCCGAGGCCATCAGCATCGCCGCGTCATAGGATTGCGCACCGTAGAACGACGGCCGCATACCCGGATGTTTCTTCATGTAGTCGGCGACGAACTTCTTGTTGGCCTCGTTCGGCAGGTCATTGACCCACTGCTGAGCGCCGGGAACGCCGACCGCCAGGTCCTTCTGCCGCGGCAGCGTGGTCTCGTCGATGGTGAAGGCGGTGTAGAGCGGGATGGTGTCCTTCAGGCCGGCCTGCGCGTATTGCGTGAGGAATTGCACGCCCGCCGCGCCGGGATAGAACACGAAGATTGCATCCGGCTTGGCCGCCCGCGCCTTCGACAGCTCGGCCGAGAAGTCGAGCTGCGACGGCCAGGTGGTCAGCTCCTGCCCGACCACCTTGCCCTTGAAGGTGGAGGCGACGCCCGCCAGCATGTCCTTGCCGGCCGCGTAGTTCGGGCCGATCAGGAACACCGACTTGACGCCCTTCTGGTTCATGTAGGTGCCCATCGCCTGCGGCGTCTGGTCGTTGTTCCAGGAGGTCGAGAACACCGTCGGCGAGCACATTTCGCCCGCGACCTGCGACGGGCCGGCATTGGCAATGATCAGGAACGTCTTGGAGTCGACGATCGGCTTCAGCGACGCCAGCAGCACGTTCGACCAGATGTAGCCGGATATGAAATCGACCTTGTCGGATTCAATCAGCTTGTCGGTCTTCTGCTTGCCGACCTCCGGCTTCTGCGCGTCGTCCTCGTAGATCACCTCGACCGGGAGGCCGCCCATCTTGCGGCCGAGATGGTCGAGCGCGAGCTCGAACGAATTGCGCATGTCGTTGCCGATGACGGCGGTCGGACCGCTCAACGTCGTGACGAAACCGATCTTGATGGTTTTCTGCTGGGCCAGACTGGGACCCGCCGCGAGCAGCAGGACGGCGCCTGCCGCGATCAAGGCTTTACGCATGTCATCCTCCCCCGTGAGCCATTGCGGCCCTTATGTTGATGACGGATTGTACCGGCATCGACGGTGAAAGGTCCACTGCGGCGCAGCTACGTTACGGCGAATTATATTTCCAGAAGCGATGAATACCACCAGCCTGCCCGTCCAGGGGTCATGCGCCCGCAGGCATTGACCGGTTCGGCGGCGATCCGGCAGTCTTGCCGCGCCGGGCCTTCCGGGGCCTCCTTCGATTACCCTATAGCGCCAAGGACGGACGAATTTTGTCGAAAGCCCTCGAGAAAACCTATGACGGCATCATCATCGGCGCCGGCCATCACGGCCTGATCCTCGGCAGCTACCTCGCCAAGGCCGGCCTCAAGATATTGCTGGTGGAGCGGCGGCTCACCTACGGCGGCGGCCTTTCCACACGCGAAGCGACGCTGCCCGGCTTCTATCACAACCTGCACTCGATCAATCATTTCCACATCACAGAGACGCCCTGGTTCAAGGACCTCGAGATCGGCGAACGCGTAACCTACATCACGCCGCGCTACGAATTCGGCCAGGCGCACAACGACGGCACGGCGCTGGTGCTCGGCCGCGACCTCGAGGAATCGGTCGCCAACATCGGCCGTTTCTCGAAGAAAGACGCCGAGACGTTCCGCACCTGGAATCTCAAGGCCGAGAAGATCACCCGTGACATTCTGCTCGCCGAACGGTTCTCCGAGCCGCTGCCGCAGGCCGAACGCGACGCCCTGCTCGCCCGCACGCCCGAGGGCCGCGACTTCCTCGCCGTCGCCGCGCGCCAGCCGCTCGATGTGGTGCGCGAACTGTTCGAGAACGAACACGTGCAGTTGCTGTTTCTGTTCAAGGTATCGCTGTTCGGCACCTGGCTGGTCGACACAACCTCGAAAACCTCGCCGATGGGCTCAGTGATCCGCGCCTTCGACCTGGAGAGCGGCTACCAGCTCTGCCAGGGCGGCTCATTCAATCTGGCGCGCGGGCTGATGGAGAGCTTCATCGCCAATGGCGGCACGTTCCAGCCGCAGGTGAACATCGCGAAGATCGTGATCGAGAACGGAAAGGCCACCGGCATCGAGCTGGCCGACGGCCGCACGGTGCGCGCGCGGCAGTTCGTCGCCTCGACGCTCGACGTCCACCAGACCTTCGAGACGCTGGTCGGCCGCGCGCAATTGCCGGCGCCCTTCCTGAGCAAGATCGACAAATTCCAGTACACCGCCTGGAGCCTGTTCGGCGTGCACTGGGCGCTCAAGGAAAGCCCGCGCTTCGCGGCCGAAAAGTTCGACCCCAACATCAACCGCGCGCTGAAATGGTCGCTCGGCGCCGAGACCATGGAAGACTTGTTCGAGGCCCATGAGGACACCAAGGCCGGCCGGGTGCCCAAGCTGGTGCAGTTCGGCTCGGGACCTTTAAGCCTGCTCGACCCGACGCAGGCGCCGCCGGGCCGGCACACCACTTACGCCTGGCATGTGATGCCGCTCGATCCGGCTCTGGGCGGGCAGCGCTACGAGAATTTCAAGGAAGAGTTCTCCGACAAGATCGAACAGACCTTCGCCCGCTATTGTCCGAACATGACGCCGGACAACATCCTCGGCCGCTATGTCTACACGGGCCGCGAATACGTGCAGGAGATGGTCAATATGCGCGGCGGCGATATCTTCATGGGCGCGTTCAACGCCGAGCAGGTCATGTACAACCACTTCGGTTACCGCTCGCCGATTCCGAACCTCTACACCGCCGGCTCGGGCAGCCACCCCGGCGGCGGCATTTCCGGCGGCGCCGGCTATATCACTGCCGGCGTCATCGCCGAAGACCTGGGCATCAAGCCGTGGTGGACGCCGGTGAATGCGCGGCGGGCGCTAGAGAAGTTGAACGCCAGCGATTGATCGTGAGAAAGCGCTGGATTCCCGTTTTCGCGGGAATGAGCGGAGACAAGCCTCTCCGCTCGTCCCCGCGGAAGCGAGGACCCAGATCGTGGACAAGGAATGCAAATATGAACGCACCCCACTCCTCGCCCGACCTGACCAACATCGTGTTTCCGGGGCTGAAGGACCGCGTCGTCATCATCACTGGCGCCGGGCAAGGCATCGGCCGCGTGTTCGCCAAAGCCTTCGCGCTGGCCGGGGCAAACGTCGTCATCGCCGAGCGCAACGAGGCCACCGCCGCGGCTGTGGCGGCGGAGATCCTCAAGGCCGACGGCAAGGTACTGGCCGTCACCACCGATGTCGCCGACCCGGCCTCGGTCGCGGAGATGGTCGAGCTGGCCGCCGATGAATACGGCCGGATCGACGTGCTGATCAACAATGCCGGCATCTTCTCGACGCTCGAGATGCGGCCGTTCGAACAGATTCCGCTGGAGGAATGGGACCAGGTGCTGCGCGTCAACGTCACCGGGCCGTTTCTGTGCGCCCGCGCCGTGCTGCCGGCGATGCGCAAGGCCAAATGGGGCCGCATCATCAACATCGCCTCCGGCGCGGTGCCGCTCGGCCGGCCGGGCTACCTGCATTACATCGCGTCGAAGTCGGCGCTGATCGGCATGAGCCGGTCGATGGCGCGCGAACTGGGGCCCGACGGCATCACCGTCAACTCACTGCTGCCGGGCGCCACCTTTACCGAGATCGAGCGCAAGACGGTGACGCCGGCCCAGAAGGAGCGCATCATCGCCATGCAGTGCATACCGCGCGCCGAGACGCCGGAAGATCTGGTCGGCAGCGCGCTGTTCCTGGCGTCCGAGGCGTCAGCCTTCGTCACCGGCCAGGTGATCAACGCCGACGGCGGCGCCACGCATACGTGACCTACGCCGACTGCAGCCGGCGCATCTCCCCGAACGACACCAGCTTCTGGCGGCTCTCGTCCCACAGCACCAGTTGCACGCACTTGATGCTGTCCCACAATGTCAGGCGGCCGATGTCGCCCAGCGCGGGATTCTCGCGCAGCACGCGCGGCAGCCGGTAGTACGGAATCTTGCTGCACAAATGGTGCACGTGGTGGATGCC
This sequence comes from Pseudolabrys sp., assembly GCA_022843325.1. Taxonomy (GTDB): domain Bacteria; phylum Pseudomonadota; class Alphaproteobacteria; order Rhizobiales; family Xanthobacteraceae; genus Pseudolabrys. Next base: position 7,422 of record JALHNV010000112.1, read on the forward strand.
GATATTGGCGGTGAACCAGCTCAGGAAGGCCGGCATCACGTAGTAGGAACTGCCATGCAGCGCGGCCTCGTGCAGATTCCAGTCGTCACGCTTGGCCCAGTGCGTGTGCTCGAACTGGTGCTGAACGTAAAACAGCCAGACGCCGAGCGCGGCGGCCAGCAGCAGGATGGGCAGTTGCACCAGCAGGAACGGTCCCAGGCCGACCAGCCAAATCAGCGCCGCAACGACGACGGCGATCGCCAGGTTGGTGCCCATGGTCGAGAGCCACGGCCCCCAGCCGGCGCGCATCAGGCCGAACGGCAGGCGGTGCCGGAAGATGAACAGATAGGCCGGGCCGACGCCAAACATGATGGCCGGGTGGCGGTATATCCGGTAGCGCAGCCGGCCGAGCCATGACATTGCCAGATACTCGCGCACCGTCAGCGTATCGATATCGCCCATGCCGCGCCCTTCCAGATTGCCGGAGGTGGCATGATGAACGGAATGCGTGCGCTTCCAGAAGTCGTAGGGCGTGAAGGTGAGGACGCCGAGCGCGCGGCCGGTCCAGTCATTGGCCAGACGGTGACGGAAGAAAGCGCCATGGCCGCAATCGTGCTGAATCATGAACAGCCGGATCAGGAAGCCGGCCGCCGGAACGGAGAGCAGCAAACTGAGCCACCAATAGCCGAGCGAATAGGCGAACCACATCAGGGCCCAGAGCGCCGCCAGCGGCAGCAAAGTGATCGCAATCTCGAAGACGCTGCGCAGCAAGTCCGGTTCGCGATACTTCAGCAAAACTTTGGTCCAGGCGCGCGCTTCGGTCGCCTCGGCCGCGCTGGCCGGGCCGTGTTCCTTGATCAAACGACGATCCTTTATGGCTAAGGTAACGGGTGCAGTTTCCACCGGCCGCAAGGCTGGCTCGCGCACGCACGTTGGCAATTAAGGGAAGCGCAGGTTGGTAGACTATCGCGGTTTATCTATGTTCGCTACCGGACAACGCTGGGGACGGGCGCACGTTTCAGACCAAAAACCGGTTAAAACAAGCTGGTAATAGCAGGAGAGCGAATATGTCACCAACCGTCGCCATCGTCGCACCCGGAAACATGGGCGCGGGTGTGGCCGCCCGCCTGACCGAGAACAATGTGACGGTATTGACCTCGCTGGCCGGCCGCGGCGACGCCAGCGCCAAGCGCGCCCACGCCGCCGGCATGCAATCGGTCGACGATCGGGCGCTGGCGGATGCCGACTTCCTGCTGTCGATCGTGCCGCCGGGCGATGCGCTCGGTCTGGCCAAACGCTTGGCGCCGGTTTTGAGTGCCGCCAACGCCAAGCCGGTTTACGTCGATTGCAATGCCGTCAGCCCGCGCACGGCGCTGGAGATCGCCGGCGTGATCGCGGCAACGGGCTGCCGTTTCATCGACGCCGGCATCATCGGCACGCCGCCGAAGCCCGGCAGCACCAGCACCAAGTTCTATGTCTCGGGGCCGGACGCGCCGCTATTCGCGACATTCAACGAGTTCGGTTTGACCGTGCGCGTACTCGACGGGCCACTCACCGCCGCCTCGTCGCTGAAAATGTCCTATGCCGGCATCACCAAGGGTTTCACCGCGCTCGGCGCCGGCATGATACTGGCCGCGGCCCGCGGCGGCTCGGCCGAAGCCCTCAAGGCCGAACTCCAGGAAAGCCAGCCGGCACTGCTCACCTTTTTCGATCGCATGGTGCCGTCGATGTATTCCAAGGCCTATCGCTGGGTCGCCGAGCTGGACGAGATTTCCGACTTCGTCGGCAAGGACCGCGCCGAGAACGCCATGCTCAGCGCCGCCGCCCGCTTTTACGAGGACATCGCCGAGGATTTCAACGGCGACAAGGACGAGATCGCGGCGATGGACAGGTTTTTGGGAAAGCAGCCATGACCGATCCCATCCTCACCGAACGCTGCGACGGCTACCACATCATCACCCTCAACCGTCCCGACCGGCTCAACGCCTTCAACGACGCGATGCATGTGGCGTTGCGCGCCGCACTCGACGCGGCCGAGGCCGACGAGGACTGCCGCGCGCTGATGATCACCGGTGCCGGGCGTGGCTTCTGCACCGGACAGGACCTCAACGACCGCCTCGCCAAGCCCGGCGAAACCGTCGTGCGCGGCAGCGCCCTCGAGCAGTACTACAACCCGCTGGTGCGCAAGCTGCGCGCCCTGCCCTTCCCGGTGGTCGCCGCCGTCAACGGCGTGGCCGCCGGCGCCGGCTGCAACGTCGCGCTGGCCTGCGACATCGTCATCGCCGCGCGCAGCGCGACCTTCATCCAGTCCTTCGCCAGGGTCGGCCTGATCCCCGACAGCGGCGGCACCTGGACGCTGCCGCGCCTGGTGGGCGACGC
>JALHNV010000113.1 GCA_022843325.1 Pseudolabrys sp.
CCTGCGGCGCAACGGCATTCGATGACGCGGCCGGGTCAATGACGGGAGGCGCGGCGTGCTGCGGCTTGGCCTGCGCCTCGGCCGGCATCTGCGTCTTGGCGCGTTCGGCGTCGGGCGCGGTGAGCGGCGGCTTGGCGGCAGCCGGCAGTGGCGACGCGGTGGTCGTTGCGATCGCCGTCGTCGTTTTGGCGTCGGTTGGCCCGGCAGTTTCGGCGGGCTGTTCGCCGTCCGCCTGGGCCGGCGTCAGTGTTTTGGCTTGCAGCGTCGCCACGGTCATGGCGCCGGTCTGCACGGTGGCCGGCTGCGCCGCCGGTTGATCGGGGTCCGCTGCGGCAGGGGCAGCGAGCGCCGCGGCATCGGCTTGCGCTGCGGTCAGGCCCGGGTTGGCGGCGGGGATCGCGGGTGCGGCGGGCTTGGCGGCGTCGGCCGGCACAGTGTCAGTGACGCCGGCGGTGGCGTCGGCCACCGTTGGCGTTTCGAACGCGGCGTCCTCGCCTTCGGCCGTGCTCTTGCCGTCGCCGGTGGCTGCCGCCTTGGTGGCCCCGACAGCAGGAGCTGCCGTCTTTTCCGATGGCGCGGTCTTTGTCTCGTCTGCCGGCTTTTCGGCTGGCTTGTCGCTCGACCGGGACTCAGCGGTCCGCGACGGCTCAGACCGGCTGCTGCGCGCGCTGTTATCCGGCTTCGGCGTGCCGCGCTCTGGCGCGTCAAGAAGGCGTTCAAAGGGGGCGGTATCGTCCGGCGCCGCCGCCTGACGGGGCGCGGGCGCCGGCGGACGGCTCGGCGCCAGATTTTTTGTTTCGAAAGCAACTTGCGGCAAGGCGGACTCCCCCGTATCTGCGCCTTGCTTTGCAATCGTCAGGCCACCCAGCCCGCCTTATAAAATCCTTTTTGTTCAATCACTTATCTTCACGTACAGCCGCCGCTGACGGCGTCGGCGGCTGCCGAAGCTGCCGATCCGGCAAGAATTGCCGACGGCGGAGGCGCTGGAGCAGTTCCAAACTGCTTTCATTGCACCCACCCCGTCGCCCCCTGTAGTAAGAGCGTGCCATGCGAAACAGCCTCGACCTTGAAACCCGCCCGCAGGACACCCGCGTCGTTGTCGCCATGTCCGGCGGCGTCGACTCGTCGGTGACGGCGGCGCTGCTGAAGGCTGAGGGCTACGACGTCGTCGGCGTCACGCTGCAGCTCTACGACCATGGCGCCGCCAGCCACCGCAAGGGCGCCTGCTGCGCCGGCCAGGACATCTACGACGCGCGCGGCGTCGCCGAGCGCATTGGCATTCCGCATTACGTGCTCGACTACGAAAGGCGCTTCAAAGAGGCGGTGATCGATCGCTTCGCCCAGAGTTACATCGACGGCGAGACCCCGGTACCCTGTGTCGACTGCAATATGTCGATCAAATTCCACGATCTGCTGGACACCGCCCGCGAACTCGGCGCCCGGGTGCTGGCGACCGGCCATTACGTCGCGTCGCGCATGCTGCCGACCGGCGGCCGCGCGCTGTACCGGGCCCGCGAGGAAGAGCGCGACCAGAGCTATTTCCTGTTCGGCACCACGCGCGAGCAGCTCGACATCCTGCGCTTTCCGCTCGGCGAGCGCACCAAGTCCGAGACGCGCGAGCTGGCGCGGCAATATGGTCTGGCGATCGCCGACAAGCACGACAGCCAGGACATCTGCTTCGTGCCGACCGGCCATTACGTCGACATCATCGAGCGCCTGAAGCCGGGCGCGGCCGAGCCCGGCGACATCGTCGATCTCGACGGCAAGGTGCTGGGCACGCATGGCGGCATCATCCATTTCACCGTCGGCCAGCGCCGCGGTCTCGGCCTGTCCACGGGCGCGCCGCTCTACGTGGTGCGGCTCGATGCCGAGCAGCGCCGCGTCGTGGTCGGTCCGCGCGAGGCGCTGCGCACCCGACGCATCACGCTGCGCGACGTCAACTGGATCGGCGACGGCGACATCGGCTTGGAACTGGCCGACGACCGCCGCGAGGTCTTCATCAAGGTGCGCTCGACCCGGCCGCCGCAGGCCGCGTGGCTGCGCCACGGGGTTGGCGGCTACGAGGTCGAACTGGTCGACGGCGAGCACGGCGTGTCGCCCGGCCAGGCCTGCGTGTTCTACGATGCCGGCGAGGGCCAGGCCCGCGTCTATGGCGGCGGCTTCATCAAGAGCGCGGTGGCGGCGGCTGACTTATCCCGCGCCAGCGCGTCACCGAAGACAGAAGCTGCGGTTTCGGGTTAGGCTGACGTATGGCGGGTGACATCGACAAGGCCGGGGTTGAGCGCGCTTATGCGCGCTGGGCGCCGGTATACGACTTGGTATTCGGCAAGGTATTCGACACCGGCCGCCGCGAATCGATCAAGGCTGCGGAGCAGGCCTGCGGCCCGGCCGGCGGCCGCATTCTCGAAGTCGGCGTCGGCACCGGCATTTCTCTTCCCGACTATGCGCGCGTCAACCGGCTGGTCGGCGTCGATCTGTCCGAGCCGATGCTGCGCAAGGCGCATCAGCGCGTCATCGAGCACAAACTCCACAACGTCGAGGTGATCTCGGTGATGGACGCGGCGCGCATGGCGCTGGCCGACGCCTCCTTCGACGTGGTGGTGGCGCAATTCGTCATCACCGCGGTGCCGGACCCGGAAGCGACGATGGATGAATTCGCCCGCGTCACCAAGCCGGGCGGCGAGATTATTCTGGTCAACCACATCGGTGCCGAGAGCGGCTTCCGCAAAGTGTTCGAGCAGGGCTTTGCGCCCTTGGCGCGCCGGCTCGGCTGGCGGCCGGAGTTCCCGTTCGGCCGTCTGACGGACTGGGCGGCCCGCCACGGCGGCGTTCGCGTCATCGAACGGCGGCCGATGCCGCCGATGGGGCACTTTTCGCTGATCCGCTTCGAGCGCCTCGACGATAGCGCGCGCCGCGCCGCCTGACGGAACCTCACCTCCGGTTCGGCCGTTGTCTCCCGAACGGGAGAACACCCATGCGCGCATTCTCAGCCCTGACTGTCGCCGCCGCTGTTGCGATGCTGCCTGCGGTGGCTATTGCGCAGGCGCCGCCGGAGGCCAAGCCGCCGTTGGCGCCGCGCACTGAAACCGCCGACCCGAAAGCCTGCGCGCCGAGCACGGCAACGACCGGGCAGGGTGCCGATATCAACGTCACCCGGCCGGACGGCACCACGCTGAGTGACAAACTGGCGCAAACCGGCGGCGTCATCTGCCCGCCGCCGCAGGTCGACCCCGGCATGGCCCAGCCGCCGCCGGGCGGTGGTCGCACGCCGGTCATCCCGCCGCCGGCCCCCGGCAGTGCGCCGAACGTGGCGCCGAAATAGCGCCGCGCGCGGGATTTCGGCGGCGTTGCTTGACAGGCTTTGCCGCGCCTCCCTATATCGCGCCATCCCGGCCTCGGCCGGGATCGGTGGCGGGGTAGCTCAGCTGGTTAGAGCGGCGGAATCATAATCCGTAGGTCGGGGGTTCGAGTCCCTCCCCCGCTACCAACTACAGCCCACGCGGCGACCCCTCCCAAAACCCGCTAGCGCCGCGGTGCGTTTTTCTCGGCCGCGCGACGCATGGCTGCGGCGAGGGCGCCGCCGCCGGACGGCTCCGCCGGCTTTTCCGCCGATTTGCGCGCCTGGAAGGCCCGCACCGCCTTGTCGTTCCGTTCCGGTGCGCGCGGCTTCTCGGCGCCGACCTCGTCGTCCAGCCGCAGGCTGAGCGCGATGCGTTTGCGGCCGACGTCGACCTCCATCACCTTGACGCGCACGATGTCGCCCGGCTTTACCACCTCGCGGGGGTCCTTGATGAAGGTGCGCGACAGAGCCGAGATGTGCACGAGACCGTCCTGGTGCACGCCGATGTCGACGAAGGCGCCGAAGGCCGCGACATTGGTCACCGCGCCCTCGAGGATCATGCCGGGCTGCAGGTCCTTCAGGGTTTCGACGCCTTCCTTGAACTCTGCCGCCTTGAAGGCGGGTCGCGGGTCGCGTCCGGGTTTCTCCAGTTCGCGCAGGATGTCGGTCACCGTCGGCAGGCCGAACGTGTCGTCGGTGAAGTCCTTCGGCTTGAGATTGCGCAGCTCCGCCGTGTTGCCGATCAGCACGTCGATATTGCTTTTGGTTGCCGCCAGGATGCGGCGCACCACCGGGTAGGCTTCCGGATGCACGCCGGAGGCGTCGATCGGGTCGTCGCCGTTTCTGATGCGCAGGAAGCCGGCGCACTGCTCGAAGGCCTTGGCGCCGAGCCGCGGCACGGCGAGCAGGTCCTTGCGCGAGCGGAAGGCGCCGTTGCTGTTGCGGTGCGCGACGATGTTGCCGGCGAGGCCGGCGCCGATGCCGGCGACGCGGGCGAGCAGGGGCGCGGACGCGGTGTTGAGATCGACGCCGACGGCGTTCACGCAATCCTCGACGACGGCGTCGAGCGCGCGCGCGAGCTTCAGTTGGCTGAGGTCATGCTGGTACTGGCCGACGCCGATCGCCTTTGGATCGATCTTGACCAGTTCGGCGAGCGGGTCCTGCAGCCGGCGTGCGATGGAGGCCGCGCCGCGCAAGGTGACGTCGAGATCCGGCAGTTCCTGCGATGCGAATTCCGAGGCCGAGTAGACCGAGGCGCCGGCTTCCGACACCACGATCTTGGCAAGCTTGTGCTGCGGCCCGAGCAGCTTGACCAGTTCGCCCGCCAGCTTGTCGGTCTCGCGCGAGGCGGTGCCGTTGCCGATGGCGATCAGTTCGACCTTGTGCGCGACCACGAGCTTGCCGAGGGTCGCCAGCGCCTCGTCCCACTGCCGTTTCGGTTCGTGCGGGAAGATCGCGGTGGTGGCGACGACCTGGCCGGTCGCATCGACGACGCACACCTTCACGCCGCTGCGATAGCCGGGGTCGAGGCCGAGCGTGGCGCGGGGTCCGGCAGGCGCCGCCAGCAGCAGGTCGCGCAGATTGGCGGCAAAAACGCGCACCGCTTCTTCCTCGGCCGCGTTCCACAGCCGCAGCCGCGTATCGATGTTCATGTGGGCGCGGATCTTGGTGCGCCACGCCCAGCGCACGGTATCGAGCAGCCAGCGATCGCCCGGCCGCCCGAGGTCGGCGACGCCGAAGCGATGCATGATTTTCAGTTCGTAGGGGCCCGGCACGCCCTGGACCGGCGGCGCCGGCGCGTCCTCGAACTGCAGGGTCAGCACCTCTTCCTTCTCGCCGCGGAACAGCGCCAGGATGCGGTGCGACGGCAGCTTGCTGAAGGATTCGCTGTAGTCGAAATAATCGGCGAACTTGGCGCCGCTTTCGGCCTTGCCGTCCTGCATCTTCGACGTGAGATGGCCTTGGACCCAGAAGTCTTCGCGCAGCGCGCCGATCAGGTCGGCGTCCTCGGCGAAGCGCTCGACCAGGATGGCGCGTGCGCCATCCAGCGCGGCGGTGACGTCGGCGACCTGCTTGCCGGCGTCGACGAAAGCCGCTGCGGCCGCCTGCGGGTCGTTCTGCGGCGCCGCGAGCAGCAGGTCGGCGAGGGGCTCGAGCCCCGCTTCTTTCGCGATCTCGGCTTTGGTGTGCCGCTTCGGCTTGAACGGGAGATAGATATCCTCCAGCCGGCCTTTGTTGTCGGCCGCACGAATCTTGGCCTCCAGCGCTGCATCGAGCTTGCCTTGTTCGCGCACCGATTTGAGGATGGCTCCGCGACGCTCCTCGAGCTCGCGCAAATATTTGAGGCGCTCGTCGAGCGTGCGGAGTTGTGCATCGTCGAGCCCGCCGGTCACCTCTTTCCGGTACCGCGCCACGAAGGGAACCGTCGCGCCGCCGTCGAGCAGATCGACCGTCGCCTTCACCTGTTCGACGCGAACAGACAGCTCGGTGGCGATGCGGAGGAAGATCGGTTCGGACATGGCGGCATCCAATTTTGAATCAGCGGGCGTGCATCTCGCGCATCGCCGCATGCCGTTGCAACAGCAATATGCCCGGCCTGTGGAGAGAGTGAGTCCAAAACAGATGGTTGCTTTTTTCGTTCTGAACTGATCGCATCACTGCGCGCTCGCCAGGATCATGCCGCTCGATGTCTCGTCGCCTGGGCGATATGCTCGACCGGCACCGCGTGGCGAGCGCGCGGTTGGCAAACCGGCTACAGTAACGAACCTGCTTTCCGCCGCGTCGAGGAGCCTTGTGTGAACAGACCGCTGAAAATGCCGGCGAAGCTTTTGCTGCCGATCGCTCTGCCGTGCGCGCTGGCGCTGGCTGGCTGCGCCAGCCAGCCTGTGCCAACGCCCGTTCCCCAGCCCTATCCTGCCAACTATCGTCAGATGGCGGCGAATTCGGTCGCTGCTTTGCCGAACGCGGTCACCTGGAGGGGCGCCGTTATTTCAGAGCTGAAGCCTGCGATTGCGCCGCAGCCGGCCGACTGGTTCGCCTGTGCGCGGCTCAGCGACGGCAGTTACGTCGCGTTTTTTTATGGCGACAATAAAATAACCGACATGCGGCGCAGCATCGGCGTCGATCGCTGCGAGACGGCACAAAATTTCAGGCCGCTGCCCCGGCCAGAGCCGCCGAAAAAGCCGCCGCCGGCCTGAATGGCCAATGCACCGAGACTCTGCATTTAAAAGTGCTGAGCCTCGAAGGCTTCTATATCCTTTTGATATCAAGTTAACTCGGGCGGATCGATCCGAACAAGCTTGACGAAGCGGTCGGAGGCGTTCGCCATTGGAACGTCTTCCAGTTCGTATATCGTCCCCGGATTGGCCTCGGCTTTGCGTTCTGATACTTGCGCTTTAATGAGGCGGTAGATTTTTCCGCGAACCTTGAACTGGGGGTAGCCCCATGGAGATGGAAACGGGCCGAAGTCCGCTGCTCGAACGAAGTTCACAACATCTGCCGCCGTTCTGGTCCAATCAATCTGTCCGCCTTGCGGAACTCGCCGATCGTAATAGGCGCTTTTAGACGAATCTTGCGGTGTATCGATAATAGGTTCCGCTGCTGCGAGCTTCTGCAGGAAATCGCGAACAAGGCTGACGCCCTCATTGGAAGTTTTCGCCATAAGTTCGAGGGCGGTTTCTTCAGGCTCGATAGGGAAGTGGGCAATTCCGACTATCGCCCCGCCGTCGACCGTGGGTGTCATGCGATGCAGCGTGGCGCCGTGCTGCGTCTCGCCGTTGTAAATGGCCCAGCTGACAGGGTTCCGGCCGGCATAAGCCGGCAGCGGGCCCGGATGAAGATTGAACGCGCCGATGCGCGGTGCGGCGAGCACCTCGTCGATCATGATATATTTGGTATGGATGCTAAGGATTACATCGACCTGCTGCTCGCGCAGCCACTTCGCCAGATCCCTTTTTTTGACGCAGCTTCCTTCGAATGATCTGACGGCCTGAGCATCCGCCAGCTTGAGCATTGCCGCATTGGCTGACGTGTTCGGTGCCGCCAAACCAATCCATTGAAAGCCAGCGGCCTTTATAAGCCGCGCAACTTTCAATCCCGCGCTCCCGTCTGCAGCAAGAAATATCTTCATCTCGGCCTCGGGTTAGTGGCGCCTGGCGAGCGTAAGCCAAGCGACTCAAACTATGATTAGTTTTCTGCCGCTTCAATCGGTTTCAGGCAAACTCTTCTTGGGATCGGGGTTCGGGATAGACCCAGATTTCGAAGGCCTCGCAGCATAAAGGTGCGCCAGATGAATCGCTGCCGGGAATCCTGTCAAACGCCTTGATCTGACCCGCAAGAATTGAGATGAATTGGCCGGGGGACTTATGGGATATTTCAGATTTGCTCTCGCTGCGCTGGTAATGCTCTCGCATTTGCCGGGAACTGCCTACAAAGTGAACTACGGCCAGATGGCCGTGCTCGGATTTTATTTCATCAGTGGTTACCTGATGGCGCTTATCTTTTCCAGATTTCGGGAGAAGTCAGAGCGCCCGATTGCCGACTTCTACATCGACCGCGCGTTGAAGCTCTGGCCCGCCTATGCTGTGGTTCTTCTGGCCACGTTCATTTTCTATAACGTCACAGGTATACGCCACGTCATGCCGTGGGAGTTGGCGGCGGAAATTTTTATTCTGCCGAACGCCTATGGAAAGCTGATCTGGCTGCCGAACAATTACTTGCTGATTCCGCCGACATGGAGTCTTGGCGTTGAGGCTCACTTTTACCTCATTGTACCCGTTCTGGCATTTATGTCCTACAGGGCAAAGATCGCGACCGCCTACGGCCTGACTCTCATGCACCTGACGGTGCTGACGACGGGCAACAATATCGGCAATTTCCTTCCGGTGTTCTGGCCCATTCGTCCCACGATCGACCAACTGCCAATCAGCGATTACCTCGGTTTCGATCTCCCGTTTTTGATTGTTATCGTTTTTTTGCTGGGATATCTCTCGTATGAGAGCTTTATCGTCCGCAAAGATAACAACCCGCATCTGTTCATCATCTGGAGCCTCTACGCCTTCAGCCTGTTTTTCCTGTTTCCTTATAAAGCCTGGATCAGAACGCTCTCCGCAAACGAAACCCTGATGGGCATCTCGCTTTTCATTCCGATCGCTTTAGCGTTGCTGGTGTTCACGCATCACAGACCACCTGGTCTGCTCGATCGGATTTTCGGATCGCTATCCTACCCGCTGTTTCTGACCCACTGGTTGTCCAAGGAGGTGGTTGTTTATTTCTTTGGAGCGCATGCTGTGAACCCCCGTATGATTCTGCAATCCATCGTTCTGTCTCTCGTGACAGCCGCCGCTCTGGCTCTGTTGCAGAGGTTCTACTTCGACCGGCTCCGATATTCGACGCGTGGGTTCGGTTCCACGGCCCGCAGGCAGTCAGTAGCGTCTGAGAAAGTGTAATCCGCCAAGAGTCCACCCGAGCAACACCGAGCAACACCAAGCATGACCGACTATAACCGCGCTGCCTTCGACAAAATCTTCACCGCGCGGCGCGTCGTCGCGCATGGCGCTTCCTTGCACGTGCTGGAAGGTGGGGCAGGGCCGTTGCTGCTCCTGGTGCCGGGCTGGCCGCAGTCGCTGCACTCCTGGCGCAAGGTGATGCCGGCGCTGGCGGCGCGCTACCGCGTCGTTGCCTTCGATCCGCCGGGCCTGGGCGATTCCGATCCGCCGGTTTCCGGCCAGTACGATACCGCGCATATCGCCAGCCACATCGATCCGCTGCTGGACGATCTCGGCGCCAAAGACTGCCTGCTGGTGACGCACGATATCGGCGCGTGGCTTGGCTATGCCTATGCCGTGCGCCGGCCCGAGCGCGTGCGCAAATTGGTGGCGATCGACGCCGCCATCCCCGGCATGGCGCCGCCCGACGTCTACACCATGACGCCGGAGCGGCTGCACAAGTCCTGGCACTTCGCTTTCAACTTCCTGCCCGAATTGCCGGAGCTTCTGATCACCGGCCGCGAGCGCGAATTTTTGGCGTGGCTGTTCAAGTCCAAGTCGATCGATGTGACCAAAGCGATCGATGCCGACGCGCTCAACGAATACGCGCGGCTTTACGCGACGCCGGGCCGCTGGAGCGTGGGGCTTGGCTTCTACCGCGCCATCTTCGACTCGATCGCGCAGAACCGTGCCACCGCGGCGACGCCGCTGCCGATGCCGGTGCTGGCGGTCGGCGGCGAAGGCGGCTTGGGCGCGGCCATGCGCGCCTCGTTTCCCGCGGCGTCAAATCTTACCGGCGCGGTGATCCCGGCCTGTGGTCATTACGTACCGGAGGAATGTCCGGAGGCG
>JALHNV010000114.1 GCA_022843325.1 Pseudolabrys sp.
CGTCCCTCGATGATGCTTGGAGCGGCTCGCCGACTCCGTTGTTGACACCATCAGTCTGAGGGACGACCGCCCAGCCGCAAGGGGCGCCAGCACGCGGCCGGCCCGTTACCCCATCTACAGACCCACAACCTGTCATGCGCGGGCTTGACCCGCGCATCCATGATGAGATCCAGCACGGCAAAGGCTTACGCAAGTCTGTGCCTGACGCGCGGCATCATGGATGGCCGGGTCAAGCCCGGCCATGACGACGGAGAGGCTGCGACAAAAGAGAAGGCAACACACTCCGTCATTCCGGGACGGCGCGCTTCGCGCCGGGCCCGGAATCCATAACCCCGGTTTGCGTTTATGGATTCCGGGTTCGCTCGCCAAGAAGGGCTCGCGCCCCGGAATGACACACGCCCCCCTACTTCTCCGCCGGCGCCACCGACACTTCACCCATGCCGCTCGCCTTGAGCGACGCGGCGACAAAGCCCGACGCCTTCATCTCCTCGACGAAGCCCTTCAGGTAGGCGAGCCCGGCCGGCCGACCCTTCGGCGTCGTCATGGCCTGCCGGATCTGCTGAAAGCTGCCGGGCATCACCCGCACCTCGGGATGATCCTTGGCGTAGACATCGAGCGCCTGGCGCACGCCGGCCGCGGCCTCGAGCTTGCCCTCGACGAACACCGGAATGCCGGCCGAGGCGCCGCCGACCTTGGCGCGCACCAGCGTCGCGTTCTTCAGTTCGCGCGTCAGATAGAGATCGTAGACCGAGCCGAGCCCGATGCCGATGCGCACGCCCGGCCGGTCGACATCGCCGACATCCTTCAGCGGCGAGTCCTTCATCACCATGTAGGTGCCCTCGATGATGGCATAGGGCGCGGTGAAGTCGGCCTTCTGCGCGCGCACCGGATCGATGGCGATATAGCCGACATCGACGCTGCCCTCGGCCAGCGCCTCGAAGGATTTGCCGGCGGCCTGAAACTCCACGTATTCGACCGGCACGCCGAGCCGCTTCGCCAGTTCGGCGGCGAGATCGACCGAAACGCCGCGCGGCTCGCCGGCCGGCCCCTTCTGCGCCAGCACGTTGTTGCCGTAGTTGATGGCGGCGCGCAGCTTGCCGGTCGGCGCCAGGTCTTTGAGCACGGCGGGCGACGGCGCGGTCTGCGCCGCGGCAAAAGTGGTGGCGGCCAACGTGGCGGCCAGAAGCGCGGCCCCGGCGAATAACGAAACGGCCATGGTCTCCTCCCTGTGCGGTGCGGGTTTGGCCCCGTCGTCCTTGGCGTCCAGCAGACGCCTTCTGCCGCGGCCGCACAAGCCGGGGTGCCCGCCGCTTTCTCCGTCATTCCGGGACGGCGTTCTTCACGCCGGACCCGGAATCCATAATCACAAACCGGGGCTATGGATTCCGGGCTCGCTCGCCAAACGGCTCGCGCCCCGGAATGACGGCGGAGAAGACGCGAAAACGTGAACGCACCGCGGCGCCGTTGCCGGTTGCCGCTAAGGCGCGATTCAGCCTAAATCCCGCACGCCACATTGTGACGGACAGGTCGGAAACCCTCGATGAAACCCCTCGCCGGATCCCGCGCCTTCGCCCTGCTCTTCGCCGCCGGCCTGCTGGCCGGCTGCCAGACCGCCGGCGACGCCCCGCGGGCCGGCTCGCCGGAAAGCCGTCAGCTCGCGCAGGCGCCGCAACCGGCCCCGGAGCCGCCGCTGACCCGGGCGCGCGCCGCCGAGCAGTGCTGGATGGCGACCGAGAAAAACCACGCCAGCGCCAGCATCGATCGCCGCGCCGATATCGTCACCAAGTGCATCGAAGACCGGCTCACCGCCGCCGCAGCCCGCCGCTGAACGCGGCCGCTGTGCACAACCCCTTGCGGCCCGCCGCGCGGCGTATCACCATCCGCCGTCTCGAATCTCATGCCTAATCTTTAGGGAGGTCGTCATGGCCAAGGGTCAGATGCGCGTGCCGAAGGAAAAGAAAAAGCCGAAGGCCGACAAGGACAAGCCGAAGCAGCAGTCGGCCTACAAGCTGTCGCAGTCGTCGGGCTCCGCCAGCAGCCCAAGCGGCAAAAAGGGCTGAGCGGTTCTGCCTGCGGTTTAGGCAGGGCTGATTAAGTGCCGCGCCATCGATCACGATGGCGCGACGGCGTTTCATTTCCCACGATCTCCACATCTTTGCCCCAGTTCGGTCGCACCACGCAACCAGGGCTTAACGGTTGGCGGCAGCATCGGCTGCGTCACCGTCGGCTTCGGGGTCGGTTCGCCATGCGCATCCGCGCTTTTTCATTGTCAGGTGCGATGCTGCTGGCGCTCGGCGCGGCGCTGCCGGCGCAGGAGCCGTCGCCGGCCGATGACGAGACGGCGTTTCACGAGACCGCGCCCGACGCGCCGCTGACCGCCGCCGAAGAAGCCTGGCTGCAGGACACGCTGACCTTCGACGCCGCGGTGATCGACCGCGACCGGCTCGACCGGCCGCCGCCGGCATTGCGCCTGCGCGGCCGCACCGATCGCGGCCTGCTGGCGGTGAGCGGCAACGGCGTAAACGGCGCCGGGACGGTGGTGGTGGCGCCGGTGGCGCCGCTGGCGGTGGACGCCCGCCTCGGCGCCGATCTTGGCCCCGCAGTGTACACCTCGCACATCGACCGCACGCTACATGATCTGCCGCCGACGCAGAACGGTTCCGGCGCGGCTTGGGCCTCGATCGGCCTGCGCGAAGGCGCCACGCTCCATGCGCGCGTCGACCCGGTCAACGATCACGGCCGGCTCGGCACCACGTTCAGCAAGTCGGTGCCGGTCGGCGGTACCCGGTCGGTGACCATCGTCAACACCTATGCGGTGACCGGCAACGTCGCCTCGCCGACGCCACAGGCCGGCTCCTCGCAGGTCTGGCACACCGAGCAGGCACTGCGTTTCAGTGTCGGTTCGACCGGCACCACGCTCGGCGCCGGCATCCACGCCAACAGCGCCGAGGCGGTCTGGCACAACACGCTCAGCGCCGAGCAGAAGCTGGCCGGCCCGCTCCACGTCACAACGGCGGTGTCCGACCTCGGCCAGGCCACGGTCAACAAGCGCGTGTCGGCCGGATTCCGGGTCAACTGGTAACCATGTCTGGACGGAAGTTCCGGTCATCCGGCTTCCCTGCCCCATAGCCGCCGCAGTCCCATGCCGCTATCGGACTTCGGGGAGGCGTCAACGCGAACGGTTCGCGTTCATTCAGGAGTGCTACCCAATGACGGCCATCAGATCCGAGCGCCCGGGCGCGGACAAGCCCGCGGAAAAATCCGGTCCGGAGGCCTTTGCTCCGACCCGCAAGGCGCCGGAAAAGCTCAGCGATGTCGATCAGGCCGCGGCCAGTTCGGTCGAAGGCGAGATCCGCGAATTCGTCCGGCGCGACGTGTCATTCCTCCGCCGGCGCGAGGAAACCAGCGATCAGGCCGCCGATCCCGTGACCGACAACCTCAATTCGCTGATTCGCCGCGTGTCCGGTGCCTCGATGGAAGAGATCGACCGGGTCATCGTCGAATTGCAGGGCGTGCGCGACATGCTGCGCCAGGAAGGCGACCGCGTCAGCCGCGAGATCGCCGGCTATGCCAGTCTGAGCCACGCGGCGATGACGGCGATGAAAGTCATCGGCGACAGCCTGACTCAGTGGAAGAGCGCCCCGGACAAAGGCCCGCCGCGCCCGCCGTCCCTCTGAAAGATCGAGCGCCGCGCTGCCGCCCGCTCGGCGGCGGCGCTGCCGCCCGTCATCTTTGTCCATCTTGGTTGTGGACGGGCGAAAGCCGCGTAGGCGATAACCGCCGGCCTATGCCCGTGGACGCAGAGTTTTGGAGTGTTCGAAAGCACCGCCGGCGCGGCGGTTTCGAACATTCTCCCTACCCGCTGGGCGGGGATTTCAGGTCAGCGCGCGCCCAGAACCGGGTTTGGCAGGCTCATGACGCGCATGCCGTCTTCGAGCTGCAGCCGGCCGGTCAGGTGGTCGGTAACGACCACGGCGCCGATCATCATGACGGCAAAGGTGGCGGCGCCAAACAGCAGGCCGATCGTTCCCAGTGAAATTCTGTCGGCCATCGCCCGCTCCAATTTAGTTAACAGCTGCAAAGCGCACGGTTAAACGCGCTGCGGCCCTTCGGGTTCCCGCATGCGGGACCTCGACGGTTGTATGGTTTATGATTTCGCGGAATTAGCTAGCGGCGACCGCCTTGTCGGGCTTTGCCACCTTGCGCGGCAGAGGATAGTCGGCGCTTTCATACAACTGGCGGATGCCGTTACCGTCGAAACGCTTCTCTTCAACCTCAAGATAGGCCCCAAGCAGTAATTCCGGCGGCAATTCCTCCATAGCGAACCGAATCGCTTCCGCCGCGGTCGGAAAACGCTTGTAACCGATGGGACGGCGCGATTTGCGGCTGCGGCTGGGAAACAGTTCGGACGGGGCCCGGTAGTTGATCATCGACATAACAACAAACTCCTCGGCGCCTAATATGGCCTCTCAAGCGGCGAAAATCCAGCACCGGAACAGCACGCATATCTGCCCCGCCCGGGGGCGAATTCAGGGTTCTGCCAGTGCCGGCCGCAGCAGCAAGGTAAGCGGCAACGTCAGCAGAACCACGCCCGCGACCACGACCAGTGCCGAAGTCACGCCGACGGCATCGCCCAGCAGTCCATAGAGCGCCGGCGAGATGGCCCCGGCGCCAATGGTGCCGGTATAGAAAATGCCGAAAGCGCGCGCCCGCTTGGCGGGCTGCACGAGATCCGGCACCGAGCCATACAGCACCGACGAGGTGCCGTTGAGCGCAATGCCGACCACCGGCAGCAGGATGAGCGCCGCCTCCAGCGGCAGCGGCAGCAACGCAATGATGCCGACGGCGGTCACACCCTCCGTCAACCAGACGGTGGCGACCGTGCCGATGCGGGCGCCGATATAGGCGCAGACGAGTTTGCCCGCAGCGCCGCCGGCGAACACCAGCGTCAAGGCGAAGCCGATGGTCGGCAGGCTGGCGCCCTTGGCGGTCAGCACGAACGGCAGAAAGGTCAGAAAGGCCATGCGCGTCGCGCTGTCGATCACGCCGATCGAGAGCAGCAGCGGAAAGCCGTAGGCCTGCGCGCCGCCACGGCTCACCGGACGCTCGGCTTGACGGGGCGCTTCGGCCTCCTCGCGAAAGCGCGGCATCGCGACATAGATGATCACGGCGGCCAGCACACCGATGGCGCCGAGCACTGCCAGCGCCTCGCGCCACGGCAGCACAACCAGCAACAGCGACGCCGCCGCCGGCATGGTCATCTTGCCGATGTCGCCGGCGAAATTGTAGGTGCCGAGCGCGGTGCGCGAGCGCGCGCCGGAGAAGGCATTGGCGATCAGCGTTGACGCCAGCGGGTGCTGGGTGCTGGCGCCGAGGCCGCCGATGAACAGCGCCGCGACCAGCATCGGCACGCCGTGGCTCAGACCAGCAAGGCAATAGCCAAGACCGGCCAGCGCCGTACCCACCGCCAGCACCAGCGGCGCCCCCCAGCGCTCGGCGAGGAAGCCGGCAGGGATCTGGAACGCGGCCAGCGTACCGGAGAACACCGTCTTCATCAGACCCAGTGCGGCAAAGCCGAGGCCGAACTCGGCCTGCCAGACCGGCAGCATCACATAAATGACGTCGGTATAGCCGTCGTGGACGACATGCGCGCCGCTGGCGACACCGAGGGCACGCCGCTCTTGCCCCTTGCGGGCGAGTGCGGACGCCTCCTCGGTATCGAGGGCGGTCATCCAGGCTCCCCACGGCGTTCGGCGAAAGTCGTGCTGATGAAGCTGATCACCGGTTCGCCCTTCTGATTGATGCCCGTCGATGTGATCGTCAGCAAACCAGAGCCGGGGCGGCTGTTCGACAGACGTTTGTCGGTCACCACGCTGGTGTATTCGATCGTGTCGCCGACATAGACCGGCTTGATCCACTTCAAGTCGCGAAAACCGACGGCCGGTCCCAGCGCCGGGACCGGCAGGCCGGCGGCACGGGCAGCCTCGATCATGCCACGACGGTGATCGACGTAGAGCCGCATCCATATGGCGGCGGTATGCCAGCCCGACGCGCACAGCGCGCCGAAATGTGACGCCGCGGCCGCGTCTTCGTCGAGATGGAAGAGTTGCGGGTCGAAACGCCGGGCAAAGGCCTTGATGTCGTCGGCGGTGAAGGTATGACGGCCGAGCGCGTAAGTGTCGCCGATCTGGATTTCGTCGAAGTACTTCATGATGCCGCGCCTCGCTGGCGGCGGCCGAACATCAACGTGGTGCTCAGCGTGGTCAATGTGACGTCGGCGTCGTCGAGCACCTCGAACATGAACTTCACCAGCCCCATTTCCGGGCGGCTGTTCGAGGCCCGTTTGTCGACGACGGTGGACCTTATGCGGATGCGCGTGCCGGGCCGCAACGGCTTGAGCCAGCGGACCTCCTCCACGCCCGGTCCGCCCATCGACGTCGAGTCGAGCAGGAAACCGTCGGCGATCATTTTCATGAGCAGGCAACAGCTATGCCAGCCGGAGGCGCCAAGCCCGCCCAACAGCGTATTGCTCGCGGCGGCCTCGTCGAGATGCATCGGCTGCGGATCGAACTCGGCCGCGAAGGCGATGATCTCTTCCCGTGTCACCAGCCGCGGGCCGTAGATCGCCACAGCGCCAGGCTGGAAGTCTTCCCAATGGAGTCTTGTCATCGTGTGCCGCAACCAATCGCAGTGTCTCGCCCGTGCAGGCAGTAAACACCGGTCTCGATGGGACCGACAAGGGCCGTAGCGACCGGCAAGGGCTTAAAGCGCCCGCGTCTTATTTCGCGCCCGGAAACCACTCGACGTGGCTGTCCCCGGTGCGGCCGTAGTAGACGACGCGACGGCCGGCCATCGACACCAGATAGCCGACGCAGCCGGCTGCCATCACGCGCTCGCAGAACGCCTTGTACTTGATGGTCCCGCTCTGCACGTCCTTGACCGCCGCGGCGACACCCTGCGCCGAAAACTCCCGCGCCGGCGTCATGCCGATGGCGTCGTTGGGTACGGTTTCCGCTTCGCCATTCGGCAGATAGTAGGTTTTTTCCGAACGCACGAGATCGGCGTGGTACCGCTCAATGCCGCCGTCGATCAGTTTCGCCACGACCTCGCCGAAGCCGACACGCTCGCCATCGGACGCGCGGGTGCATTCGTGAACCAGTTCCTTGATCTGCGGATTCATCCGTATCGTCCTTTCGCTGTTGCGTTTTCATTCCACCGGCACGGTTTTCAGGCCGCGGCGGCGGACGATGTCTCTCATGACGGATTCAATCTTCTTGCGGTCCGCGGCACTGAGGTCGCCGAAGAATTCGTCGTCGTTCTCATCGGCAAGTCTGGCCAGCACCGGCACCAGCTCCCGCCCCTGCGCCGTCAGCGCCAGCGCCTGATAGCGGCGATCCTCGTCGTCGGCGGTGCGGGTCACCAGGCCTTTGGCCACCAGACGATCGGCCAGCTTCGAGATGCCGCCGCGGGTCATACCCATCCTGTCGGCTAATACGCTCGGCACAACTGACTCGCCGTCAAAGAGTTCGCGCAGGATCACCCATTCGGCCACGCTGACGTTGCGGGCGGCGACCTTGCGGCTGAAGGCCTGCGACACCTGGTTCGACACAAAACGGAGCCAGTAGCCGAGATGGGCGTCCAGGGCAGTGACGGCGGATTTCCGGCGCATGCGCGAGCCCATTGGTTGACACGGAAACTATTAGGCCGAAGCAGTTTCCATGTCAACTATATCGAGGTGACGTTACCGGCGCGGGCGTCGGGACGCCGGCGCCGGTTTCGGTCAGGTCAGTTGGCGAACCGGAAGTGCATTACGTCGCCATCGGCCACGACGTATTCCTTGCCTTCGAGGCGCATCTTGCCGACCGCCTTGGCGCCGGCCTCGCCGCCGGTCGCGATGTAGTCGTCGTAGGAGATGGTTTCGGCGCGGATGAAGCCTTGCTCGAAATCGGAATGGATCACGCCGGCAGCCTGTGGGGCCTTGGTGCCTTTGGTGATGGTCCAGGCCCGGGTTTCTTTCGGACCGACGGTGAAAAAGGTCACCAGGTGCAACAGCTCGTAGCCGGCGCGCACCAGGCGATCGAGCCCGGTTTCCTTGAGGCCGACCGCCTCCAGATAATCGGCGCGCTCCGACGCCGGCAAGGCCGCGATCTCCGACTCGATCTTGGCGGAGATCACCACCGCGACCGCGCCCTCGTCCTTGGCGCGCTTTTCGACCAACCGGGAGAAATCGTTGCCGGTGGCGGCGGAAGCTTCCTCGACATTGCAGGCATAGAGCACCGGCGCCGACGTCAGCAGGCCGAGGGAGTGGAAAAGTTTCTCTTCATCGGGCTTGCGCTCGACCAGACGCGCCGGCTTGCCCTCGCGCAGCAGCACCAGCGCGCGGTTGACGAGGTCCAGTGTCTCCTTCGACAGCTTGGCGTCCTCGCCCGAGCCTTTGGCTTTCTTCTCGAGATTGATGACGCGCTTTTCCAGGCTGTCCATGTCGGCCAGCATCAGCTCGGTCTCGATGATCTCGATGTCGGCGATCGGATCGATCTTGCCTTCGACGTGCGTGATGTCGGTGTCGATGAAGCAGCGCACCACGTGAACGATGGCATCGACCTCGCGGATGGTGGCGAGGAACTGGTTGCCGAGCCCCTCCCCTTTCGACGCGCCGCGCACCAGCCCGGCGATATCGACGAACGTGATGCGGGTCGGGATGATCTGTTCGGACTTGGCGAGCGCGGCGAGTTTCTCCAGCCGCGGATCCGGCACCGCGATCTCACCGACATTCGGCTCGATGGTGCAGAACGGATAATTCGCCGCCTGCGCCGCCGCGGTCTCGGTCAGCGCGTTGAAGAGCGTCGACTTGCCGACATTGGGCAGTCCGACAATGCCGCATTTGAAACCCATGATCGTCTAGTCCTTAACGTCGTCGGCCGGCTCGCCAAACCCTTTGGCGTCCATGGCCAGATGAACCTTGTTCTGAAACGTCGAATCCTTGCCGCCGGCCAGAAGACCGGCATTGTCGGCGATGGCGTCGCACATGGCTTCGACCCACGGGCCTTCGCTCTTGGCGAAATCCTGCAGCACGTAACCCGCGCCCAGCTTCTTGTCGCCCGGGTGACCGATGCCGATCCGGACGCGGCGGTAGTCGTTACCGACATGCGCCGAGATCGAGCGCAAACCGTTGTGGCCGGCATTGCCGCCACCGGTCTTGACCCGCAACTTGGCCGGCGGCAGGTCGAGTTCGTCGTGAAACACCACGATGTCGCTCACCGCCAGCTTGTAGAAATGGACGGCCTCCGCCACCGCGCGGCCGGATTCGTTCATATAGGTGCCCGGCAGCAGCAGCAGAACCTTATCGCCGCCAATCACGCCTTCCACCGAAACGCCCTGGAAGCGGCGGCGCCACGGCCCGATGTTGTGACGGCTGGCGATCGCCTGCACCGCCATGAAGCCGATGTTGTGGCGGTTGCCGACGTAACGTTCACCCGGATTGCCGAGGCCGACGAAAAGCAGCATGCGTCACCGGCGTTGCCGCCTCAGAGAAATCGGTGCGGTGGCAAAAGCCCGCCCCGGATGACCTCCGGGACGGGCATGTTCGACGATCGCGAAGCGACGTCTTACTTCTTGGCCGGTGCGGCTGCGGCAGCGCCGGCGGCAGGCGCCGCAGGAGCAGCGCCGGGGGC
>JALHNV010000115.1 GCA_022843325.1 Pseudolabrys sp.
CGCCGGTGCTGGATAGACGTCGCACCCAGGACGACCCCGACACCCTCGCCTTCCATGCCGCCATGCAGGCGCCTTGTGAGACGCACCAGGACGTCGCCGATTACGCCAGGTTCAAAAAGTGGTGCGACGAGTACTTCCACCTCAAGCACCGCAACGAACCGCGCGGCATCGGCGGCATTTTCTACGATTATCTGGAAAGCGATTGGGACAAGACGTTCGCGTTCACACAGGACGTCGGACGTGCGTTTCGGGACATCTATCCGAAGATCGTCCAGCGGAACTTCACCACGCCATGGACCGAAGCCGAGCGCGACGAACAGCTCGTCCGCCGCGGCCGTTACGTCGAGTTCAACCTGCTTTATGATCGTGGCACGATCTTCGGCCTGCGCACCGGCGGCAACGTCGATTCAATTTTGTCGTCGATGCCGCCCGTGGTGAAGTGGCCTTAAACGCTCGGACTACCTGAACGCAGCGACGATCATCATCACGCCGCCGAGCAGCACGATGCCGTCGAGAATGGCGGTGTGGACATGCACCGGCATGTACGCAACGAACAGCCGCGCCAGGAATGCGCCCGGAAATGCGATGACGCCGATCAGCAGCGCCAGTGCAATGGTCTGCGCCGTCAAAACGCCGGCGGCGCCGAACACCGCGACCTTCACAAGGCTGACGGCAATCGAGATCGCCGCGTCGGTCGCCACCACCGCCGCGCCTTCAAGACCCGCCGCCATCAACAGCGACAGCATGATGACGCCGGAGCCGGCGGTGCCGCCGACGACAACGCCGTAGCCCGCCGCGCCGAGCGTAAAGCCGCGGTCATCGATCCGTATGTTGTGGTGCTTGAGAAGCCGGCGCAGCGGCACGCTGAGAATCAGCATCGAGCCGATGACCAGCGCCGCGCCTTGGCCGGTCAGGTGCGTATAGCCCCAGGCCCCCAGCACGCAGAGCGGCAGCGACGCGGCGATGCCCAGCGCCGCGCGGCGGCGGTCGAGATATTTATAGAACGCCGAGACCCTGCCGAAATTGTTGAACAAGGCCGCGATGGCGATGATCGGCACGACAGGGGCCGCGCCGATCATCGGCACCAGCACCAAAGGCATCAGCGCGCCGTTGCCGTAGCCAGAAACGCCGCCGATGACCGACGCGATCAGCGCGACGCAGGCGACCAGCAAAAGCTGCGCGAGCGAAATATCGGCAAAGCCGGATAGCAGATCCATTCAGCGCACATAGGCCAGGTCGGCCGGCGAGATCAACACGCCGAAGCGCTCGCACCAGATCACCACGCTCGGATAATTCTTCAAATCGACGCCGGCCGGAATGGCGTAACGCTGGCTGCCCTTGAAGGCGCGCAGGCGGCCAAGATCGACATACATCGCATCCTTCACCGCCGCTTCGTCGCGGACACTGGCCCTCGGCACCAGATAGACGTGATAGGCCGGCCCCGGCCCTACTTCGAAGTCCGGCTCGAGAAACACGGTGCGCTCATAGACGCTGACCTTGCCGCGGCCCCAGTGCACGGGATCGGACGGCTTGGCGTGAATGAATGTGCCCGTGGCGACGGCCGCGGCTTTCGCCTCGGCGGGAGCAACGGCCGGCGCCGCGCCGCCGACATCGGCTTGCGTCAGTTGCTCCATCGCCGGCGGCGGCGGAAACACATAAGGAAAGAAAAAGAAACCGAGCGCGACACCGAAACCGGTGCCGAGAATGCCGCCCGCCAGGAAGATTGCCAGCCCGCGCCAGATGTTGCGCATAACGCCCCCCGCTCTAAACAATTCAGCCCGCTAGCCGGACGCCGTCGCCGCCTTGTCCGCAATCTTATCAAGCGCATCGGCGCTGTCAGGAAATCCCTGCGCCGCCCAGGCCGCCTCCGCCGCGCGCAAGGCGTCTCCAAGCGCCGGGCCTTTGCCGATGCCGCGCTTGATGAAGTCGGCCGCCTTCAACGGAAACACCGGCACGGTGAATCGCTGCGGCAAGGTCGCCAGTTCGAGCCAGGATGGATCGTTGGCCGACTCCCACGAGCGCGCCCAGCCGAGCAACGCGTGATCGGTGAACGCCTCCGGCCCGAGCCGGTAAATCAGCACGCGCGCGCCGTCCAAAGCGACCGACGGCGACAGCCGCCGCCAGCCTTCCGCCATCGACACCAGCCGCGCATGTTCCTTGTTGGTCAGCCGCAATCTTTGCCACAGCCTGACGGCATCTTCCGCAACCGAGACGCCGAGCGCGCCGAGCCGGCGCACCGGACAAGCGGCAACGCCGATGGCGGCTTCGACCTTGACCATGTTTTCGAATGACGCGAGGTAAGTAACGCCACCGAGGATGCGCAAAGTCAGGCCGCAATCTGCCATGTCAACCAAGGTCGGCAGCGCATGCGGTGCGATCAGAAGCTTCATCATCTCCTGGCGCACGCGCTCGCGCGACAATTGATCGAGGCCATCGCGGCCCGCAATGCAGGCAGCAAGACCTTCGCCATCGGGATGACCGCCCGGACCATAAGCGGCGTGAAAGCGGAAGAAGCGCAAGATTCGCAGATAATCTTCGGCAATGCGTTTGTGAGGATCGCCGATAAAGCGCACGCGCCGCACGGCCAAATCTTCCAACCCGCCGGCATAATCATAAACCGTGCCGTCGCGCGTCACCGACAGCGCGTTGATGGTGAAGTCGCGCCGCGCGGCGTCTTCCTTCCAGTCACGGCCGAAGGCGACCTTGGCGTGACGGCCATAGGTCTCGACATCGGTGCGCAAGGTCGTGACTTCAAACGGATGCTTGTCGATGACGACGGTGACGGTGCCGTGCTCGATGCCGGTTGGCACCGCCTTGAAGCCGGCGGCATTGACACGGCGCACGACCTCTTCCGGCAGCGCCGTGGTGGCGACATCGACTTCGTGGATCGGCATGGCGATCAGCGCATTGCGCACCGCGCCGCCGACCACGCGGGCTTCCTCGCCGTCACGATCGAGCACTTCCAGCAGGCGCGATAACTCCGCCGCGAATGGCCACGCGGCCATATCGACTTTGCGGGATGTCGCGCCCGGCATTGTCACCGCGTGGTTCCCGGCACGAACTTGCCGTTCTCCATATGCGCCGGGATGTATTCCGAGCCAGGCTTCGAGCCGGAAAAATGCGCGAAGTAAACGAAGCTACCGACGACCAGCAGCAGTGCAACGATCGTCAGCCAGGCGAGGCGCGCCAGCGGCCAGGATTCGACATCGAGCACGCCGGCCTTGGTCGCCCACAAAAACACCGCGTACAGCACGAACGGCGTGGCGAATAAAATGAGTTCAGTGAGGATTGGGCGGATCATAGATAAATCCTGTCGTGCAGATTGCGCAAAATTCCCGCCGTCACGCCCCAGATATAGCGCTCGCCGAAAGTGATGGCATAATAATGCCGCGTCAGGCCCTGCCAGTCGCGCGAGTGCCGCTGCACGTTAGCCTGATTCATCACAAAGCTGAGCGGCACCTCGAAAGCGACATCGACTTCGCCGGTATTGAGCTTGAGCGTGAAGCCGGGCTTGACCCGCGCAATGGTCGGCACGATGCGATAGCCGAGGGTCGTCATGTAGACGTCGAGATAGCCGAGCGGCTCGACCAGCGCGCGGTCGAGGCCGATCTCCTCTTCCGCTTCGCGCAAGGCGGCGTCGAGCGGATCGGCATCGGTCTTGTCGATCTTGCCGCCGGGAAATGAAATCTGGCCGGGATGATCCGGCAGATGCTGCGCGCGCTGCGTCAGCAGCACGGTCGGCTCAGCATGATCGACAATGGCGATCAGCACCGCCGCCGGACGGATCGGCCGCACCTCGGCGATTTTTTGCATCACCGGATCGGCATCGTGATCACCGCGCTTCGGCGTCACAGTCGGATCGGCAATGCCGGCCGGCACCTTGAGCGACAGCCGCGTGCGGACGCGCGCGTAGAACTCGTCCGATGTCAGCGCCGGGATTGCCGCTTGCGCGCCATGCATCATATTAAACCCTTCAACGCGTTGGCTTCCGCCATCGGAAAGAACTCGGCCGCCGAGGCGACACCGAACATGGCCTTGCCATCGACGTCGCGTTCCTCACCCAGTTCGACCAGATCGTAAAACAGCGCCCGCGCCACCTTGGCCCACAAATCGCTGCGGACATGCAGCATGGGCTTGAGCCCGCCATTGGCCGCATCCTCGTCGAAACGCAGCGCATGGCCGGGCCCAGCCTCGATCCATTCGTCGGCATTGGTGCGGAACTTCAGGACGCGACCTGCGGCATTTTGGTCCAGCGCCAGCTCGACAGCCATGAAGGGCGCGTCGTCGACGGCAATGCCGACCTTTTCCACCGGCGTGACCAGAAAATATTTGTCACCCTCGCGCTTGAGCACGGAAGAGAACAATTTGACCAAAGCGAGCCGTCCGATCGGCGTCTTTTGGTAAAACCAGGTGCCGTCGCCGGCGATGCGCATGTCAATATCGCCGCAAAATGGCGGATTCCACAGATGCACCGGGGGCAATCCTTTACCGCCGGGCTCGTTGCCGATCTTCGGCAGCTGGGCCGCAATGCCTTCCAGCCCGCCACCCCTTGTTTCCTGCCCTGCCTTCGCCATTGTTTCCCTACGATAATCAGGCGCTTCTCACCTGTTCGCAACTTCGTGACCGGCCCGGACCCGCAATGCAAGATAGCGTAGGCTCGGCGAAATAATGAGGCAGATTCGCCGCGAAGCCGCACTGCAAATTCGGCTCTGGTGCGTTTGTTGCATAGCCTCACTGAATACAAGGCTCTGGGCAGCCACACTCTCGACAAAAGGAACCTGAGACCATGGCGTCGGCAAGCGGTGAAAACCTGGAAAAGCTCGAGGATATGATCGTGCGCGCGGCGGAATCGACCGCCACCCATGTGCGCGCCGCCAAAGAGGCGATCGGCACGGTCATTTTCGGCCAGGATCTGGTGGTCGAGCGCGCTTTGGTCACGGTGCTGTCCGGCGGCCATGCGCTGCTGGTCGGCGTCCCCGGCCTCGCCAAGACCAAGCTGGTCGAAACCATGGGCATCGCACTCGGCATGGATGCGCGGCGCGTGCAGTTCACGCCCGACCTGATGCCGTCCGACATTCTCGGCTCCGAAGTGCTGGAAGAAAATGCCAGCGGCAAGCGCAGCTTCCGCTTCATCCCCGGCCCGGTGTTCGCGCAATTGCTGATGGCCGACGAAATCAACCGCGCGAGCCCACGCACCCAGTCCGCTTTGTTGCAGGCGATGCAGGAACAGCATGTCACGGTCGCGGGCGCGCGCCACGACCTCCCCAAGCCGTTCCATGTGCTGGCGACACAAAACCCGCTCGAACAGGAAGGCACTTACCCACTGCCCGAAGCGCAGCTCGACCGCTTCCTGATGGAAATCGACGTCGACTATCCCGATCTCGCCGCCGAGCGGAAAATTCTGTTCGACACCACCGGCGCCGACGACAGCCGCGCCAAGGCGGCCATGACCTCCGACGACCTGATCGCCGCGCAGCGGCTGGTGCGCCGTCTGCCGGTCGGCGAAAGCGTGGTCGAGGCGATCCTGCAACTGGTGCGCTCGGCGCGTCCCGGTCCGGAATCCGGCGATCTCGGCAAGTTCATCTCCTGGGGCCCCGGCCCGCGCGCCAGTCAATCGCTGATGCTGGCGGTGCGTGCCCGCGCGCTGCTCGACAATCGCTTCGCGCCGTCGATCGACGACGTTCTCGAACTGGCCGAGCCCATCCTCAAGCACCGCATGGCTTTGACCTTTGCCGCGCGCGCCGAGGGCGAAACGATCCCCAACATCATCTCGCGCCTCAAGTCGCGTATCGGATAGGAAATGGCTGAGCCGAGCCTCAAGGACCTCAAGAGCCAGCCCGTCAAGGCCGCCGCCGGCAAGAGCGGCAAATTGGCCGCGCGCATTCCACGCCTGATCCTGGAAGCGCGGCGTGTTGCCTCGACCGTCATCCACGGATTGCATGGACGGCGGCGCGCCGGATCCGGCGAAAACTTCTGGCAATATCGCCACTTCACCTCCGGCGAGCCGGCGCAAAACATCGACTGGCGGCGCTCGGCGCGCGACGACCATCTCTATGTCCGCGAGCGTGAATGGGAAGCCTCGCATACGATCTGGCTGTGGGCCGACCGCTCGCCGTCAATGGAGTTTTCCTCGTCGCTGACCGAATGGAGCAAGCTCGACCGCGCTTTGGTGGTGTCGTTCGCGCTCGCCGAGATTCTGGTGCAAGGCGGCGAACGGGTCGGCATTCCGGAACTGATGCGGCCGACCGCCAACCGCAACGTCATCGAGAGCATGGCGCAGCGCATCGTCCATGACATGCGCGAGGCGCCGAGCCTGCCGCCGAACTTCGCGCCGGCGCCGTTCTCCGAAGTCGTCGTCTTGTCCGATCTATGGAGCCCAATCGCGGAATTCCGCCGCACAATCGGCCAACTCGCTGCCAATGGCGCGCGCGGTCATGTGGTGCAGGTCTGCGACCCGGCGGAAGAGACATTCCCCTATTCCGGCCGCGTCGAATTCGTCGAATCCGAAGGCCTCGGCAGCGTCACCGCCGGCCGCGCCGAAACATGGCGCGCCGATTATCAGGCGCTGCTCGCCAATCACCGCGCCGCCTTGCGCGCCGAGACCGAGCAGTTCGGCTGGACCTTCACCGTGCACCGTACCGACCGCGGCCCGACCGAACTGCTGTTCGCGCTGCATGGCCGCATGGGCGCCAACGCGGTATCGACCGCCGTCAACAGCCGGCATACGCCGTCGCAAAGAGGGACCGCGGCATAATGGGCGCCCTTCCGCTCGCATTCGCACAGCCTCTGGTGCTGCTCGGCCTCATCAGCCTGCCCATCCTGTGGTGGCTCTTGCGGCTGGTGCCGCCGCGCCCGCGCACCATCAGTTTCCCGCCGACGCGGCTGTTGTTCGAGATCGCGCCCAAGGAAGAGACGCCGTCGCGCACGCCGTGGTGGCTGACCTTGCTACGGTTGACCTTGGCCGCGCTCGTCATCTTCGCCGCCGCCGGGCCGTTGTGGAATCCGCCGCTCGCCACCGCCAACAAGGCCGCGCCTTTGTTGATCCTGCTCGATGACGGCTGGGCCGCCGCCTCGACCTGGGATGCGCGGCTGCGCACCGCCGACGAATTGATGGCGCGCGCCGAAGCCGACAGCCGCGGCGTCGCCGTGCTGCCGCTGTCGGAAACCGCGCGCGATCTGTCGATGCAGGTCGCGGGCGCGGCGCGCATCCAGATCAAGCAGGTCAAGCCGAAGCCGCATGCGGTCGACCGCGCCGAGGCGCTGCCCCTGATCGAGCGCTTCCTGAAAACAACGCCCGATCTTGAAATCGTCTGGCTGTCCGACGGCGTCGATCTCGGCAAAGGCGCGGCCTTCGTGGCGGGCCTGAAAGACATGATCGGTAACCGTGCGCTCACGGTGGTCGCCGGCGGCATTTCGGTGCCGCATGCACTGGCCGCCGCCGACAATGCCGCCGGCGCGCTGACGGTGAAGGTGTTGCGCGCGCAAACCGGCTCAATGGAAAACGGCATGGTCAACGCCATCGACCTCAAAGGCCTGCCGCTCGGCGAAGCGCCATTCGCGTTCAAGAGCGGCGATCGGGAAACCGAGGCGACGATCGATCTTCCGGTCGAAATCCGCAACGACGTGGCGCGGCTGGAAATCGCCGGCGAACGTTCGGCAGGCAGCGTGCAACTGCTCGACAAACGCTGGCGAAGGCGCACCGTCGGCATTATTTCCGGCTCCGCCGCCGACCGCTCGCAGCCATTGATCGGCGCGACTTATTATCTGTCGCGCGCGCTCAACCCGTTCGCCGATGTACGGCTTGCCGAAGGCACGGGACCGACGGAAGCCATCACGCGTTTCCTTGGCCAGAACTTGCCGATGCTGGTGCTGGCCGATGTCGGCAATATCGCCGACGCCCGCGAGCGTCTTGATAAATGGATCGACGGCGGCGGCGTGCTGGTGCGTTTCGCCGGGCCGCATCTGGCCGGCGCAAGCGACGATCTGGTGCCGGTGAAATTGCGCCGTGGCGGCCGCATTCTCGGCGGCTCCTTGAGCTGGGAGAAACCGCAGCAGCTCGCGCCGTTCTCGCGCGAAGGGCCATTCAATGGCATGCCGGTGCCGACCGACGTCACCGTGACGCGGCAGGTTCTCGCCGAGCCGGATGCGCAACTGTCCGACCGGACCTGGGCGACGCTCGCCGACGGCACGCCTTTGGTGACAGCACAGCGGCGCGGCAAGGGCCTGGTCGTCCTGTTTCATGTCACCGCCGATACGCGCTGGTCGGACCTGCCGCTGGCCGGAACCTTTGTCGATATGCTCCGCCGCATCGTCGCGCTCGCCGGCGCCACCGCCACCGCGACCGAAGATGCGCCCGGCAATGCCGCCGGCAGCGGCCGCAATGTCGTACAGGCGGTACCGCCGACGCGGGTGCTCGACGGCTTCGGCGCATTTTCACCGCCGCCGCCGACCGCGCGTCCAGTGCCTGCCGGCTTTACCGGCCGCGCCGGTCCCGATCATCCGCCGGGATTCTACGGTCCGCCGGAAGGCCTCGTCGCCATCAATACACTCGCGCCGGCCGACCGGCCGCTGCCGCTCGACGTATCGCCGCTCAATGCGCGGTTAGATGCCTATCGCGTCGGCGAACCGCTCGATCTGCGCGGGCCTTTGTTCATCGCCGCGCTGCTGCTGCTGCTGCTCGACGCGCTGGTGGTGTTCTGGCTCGCCGGCGGCTTGTCGAGCCTGACGCATCGACGCCGTGCCGCGGCTGCCTTGATCGCTGTCGGCGTTATGGCCGGCTTCGCCCTGCACGACGCAGCCAGCGCACAAACTCCCGCGCCGGCGCAGCGGCGGCAACTATCGGCGCAAGAGGAGGCCTTCGCCAAGAAGGCGGCGCAGCAGACTCACCTCGCCTACATCATCACGGGCGACGCCGAGGTTGACGCCATCAGCAAGGCTGGCCTCGACAGCCTGTCGCTGTTCTTGGCGCAGCGTACCGCGCTCGAACCCGGCGAGGCGATGGGCGTCGATCCGTCGCGCGACGAACTGTCGTTCTTCCCGATGCTGTACTGGCCGGTGTCGGTCAATGCGGCAAAACCATCGCGCGCCACGCTCGACCGCATCGACAGCTACATGAAACGCGGCGGCACCGTGGTGTTCGACACGCGCGACGCCATCGATGCGCCGCCCGGACCCGGCGGGGCGATGCAAAGCCCCGGCATGGTGGCGTTGCGTTCGATCCTGTCGTCGCTCGACGTGCCCGAACTCGAGCCGCTGCCGCGCGACCACGTTCTCAACAAGACGTTCTTCCTGCTGCCGGACTTCCCCGGCCGCTTCACCACAGGCCAGCTCTGGGTCGAAGCCCAGCCGGTCGATAACGAAGACGAGCCGGGCCGCCCGGTACGCGCCGGCGACGGCGTGTCGTCGATCATGATCACGTCGAACGATCTGGCCGGCGCCTGGGCGATGCGCCCGGACGGCCAGCCGATGCTGCCGCTGGTGCCGGGCGAACCGCGCCAGCGTGAATTCGCCTTCCGCGCCGGCGTCAACATC
>JALHNV010000116.1 GCA_022843325.1 Pseudolabrys sp.
GTGCCGGGGCGACGGCGGCGGCCCGGGCGGGTTCGGGCGGTAGCGCCTCGACCGCCTCAACCGGCTGCTGGTTTCCCTTGATGTATTCGGGCGGGATGCCCTGAGTCACACCGGGCACGCCCTCTGGAAATACGGCCTTGCGCTCGCCCGGCAGCTTCTTCTTTTCGTTCAGGCCGAACACGTCGAGCTTGTCCAGGTCCAGGCTCTCACAACCGCTCAGGACCGGCGTGAGCATGATCAGCCCGGCCAGCACGGCGATGCGGTGGAGGCGACGCAACGGCGGCACCTTTTGTCCGCGCTTGGTCATGGGCGCTATCCGGTTCTCGTTTTTGATCATCATGAACTAGCTCTTGCCGGCGCCGGCGGCGATCAGACCCGACAAAAGGTCGATACGGGCCCGCGTGCCCGGCGGGGTTTCGTTGTCGGCGGTGATCATGTCGATGTATTTGCGCGCGGCGGCGGCGTCCTGATGCCGCCAGGCCGACAGCGCCAGCAGTTCACGCGCGCTGTGCCGGTAGGGCCGGCCCGGTTCGGCCAGCGGCGTCAGGCGGCTGGTCATGTCGGCAAACGTCGCGGTATCGACCAGCAAAAGACCGGCGCGAACCGCTGCCAGATCCTGCCAGAGGACACCCAGTGTCGCATCGCCCGCTATTGCGTCGTAGGTTTTCACCGCATCGGCCGGCGTCGTCGCCACCGCCGCCTGCTCGGCCGCAGTTCGCAACCGCGCCAGGACGCGATAGCCCTGCGGCGCTTCGGCCGCGACCTTGGCGAACGCGGCCTCGGCCTCGGCATGCTTGTCTTGCTCGCTCAGCACCGCCGCGGCCTCGAACTGGGCACCGGCTGCAGCGGCGCGCTGGTTCACCCAGTACTCATAGCCCCGCCAGGCGGCGATGCTGCCGACGAACAGAACCGCGAAGGCGATGATGAGGAGGCTGTACCGTTCCCACAGGCTCCTCAGCCGTTCGCGCCGGACTTCCTCGTCAACTTCATGAAAAATATCGGACACTTAACGCTCCACCTCCCCGGCCCGGCCGAAGAGGCCGCCCCGCGCCTCAATTGCCTAGAGCAGCCGTGTGGCACTGGCAAGGCAAAGGCTGCAAGCCATTGATTCGATAGCGTTGCGGCGGTTGGGCCGAAGGTGGCCTGCGGGGCGCGGCCGCAGCCGGTCGCGCCCCGCAGATTGATGCCGGAGAGGTCAACTCGCCATCATGACGAACTGCGCCATCTGGGTATTGCCGCCCAGGTATTGCGCCGCCGGCAGCACCAGAGCGCCGATAATCATCGGATTGCCGGGCTGTGACGACATCGTATAGGTCAGGTTCGAGTTCGAGTTGAAGCTCACATTATTCGTGTAAGTGCTTGATTGTGAACCCCAATAGAACGGCCAGAAGCCGCCGCTGCTTTGCTGCGTGATGGCCGTCTGCTGGCTGGCGTTGTAGCTGGCGTAGGAGGTGATGGTGGCGCTGATGCCGTCGGCGACGACCAGCGACCCCAGGAAATACCGCATATTCCCGCTCGGCCCGAAGGTGGTGGCCCAGCTCGGATTGGCACCCGACCGCCACGGCGCCCCGCCGCCGGTCGCCGCATGGGCCTGGCCAAGGGCGCCGGAGGAGTACCAGCCCGACGGCTGACCGGGCGGGTCAGCCACGAAGGTGATCAGCTTCTGGAACGACACGGCGGCGGTGACGCGCGACGACGCGAAGGTTTGCGTGAGCTGCGAGGTAGTGACGTCGCCGGAGCCGAAGATGCCGAAGAACGCACCACCCTCGCCGTGGGCCCAGGTGTTGGTCACGTTCGAACTGGCGGTGGCGCTGTCGAAATTGATCGACGTCGGCTGACCGTTGGCGACCTGCGTCAGCAACGCCTGCACCCCTTGCGTAAAATTGGGCGTGTTGTTGACGAAGCTGCCTGTGTTCAGCGCCAGCGTCTGCGCCGCAAAGATCGGATCGAGCAGTGCGGCGGCCAAGGCGGACCGCCCGGGACCGGCGACGGTCGGCGCATAGACCATGGCCCAGGTAAAGAACACGTTGGGCAACTGCGTCAGCGGCGGCAGCGTGGTCTGCGACGACAGATATTTCTGCCACATCGGATAGTAGCTGCCGAGCACGCTCTGGAAATTGGTCAGCGCGTTCGACACCAGCTGCGACAGCACGCCGGTATAGTTCGAGTAGAACTGGTTGCCGCCGGACAATGTCAGGTTATTGGTCAGGGAAGCCGGCGGCAGGTTGTTGAAGTATTGCCAGACCTGATCGTCGGTAGAGAGCCCGCCGATCGGGTTGTTCGGCTGCAGGATCTGGAAGTCGGCATTGCCGCCGACCACCGCCGCGATCGTATTGTACCATTGATTTTGAAGGGTCTCCTGAGGTGAAGCCATCGACGCCTCCTCGGACGGTTACGAACTGCCGCAGCCCGTCGAAGAGGGCATGCGGGCCAGATCTATGGATGTTGAAACGGAGCATTCCTTGGCGTCGCCGGAGCGCGACCGAGAGCCGGCGGCGCGACGCCTCAGACTAGGTTATTATTCTCACACAACCCAAGGTCGCGTATTATACCAATACCATTCCCGGTGCGGGCGTCAATGAATAAGTTATATCTTAACACATTTTCTATTTTTGGTTGTAACGCTGACACATGAGGTCGTGGCCCCGTGGGCCCCCCGGCCAGAGCCTGCTATTTCGCTTTCATGGCATAGACGTGCTCGGGGCCCGGAAAGGCACGGCTCCGCACCTCCGCAGCATAGTCGGCGACCGCCTTCTCGATGCCCGGCCCCAGATCGCCGTAGCGCTTGACGAATTTTGGCACCCGCGGCGTCAGGCCGAGCATGTCCTCCAGCACCAGCACCTGCCCGTCGCAGGCGACACTGGCGCCGATGCCGATCGTCGGAATCGCCACCGACGCCGTCAACTTGCGCGCCAGCGGCTCCGCCACGGCCTCGATGACCACTGAGAATGCGCCCGCCTCGGCCACGGCGATGGTGTCCTGCTCGATCCGCTGCCAGTCCGCCTCCTCGCGGCCCTGCGCCTTGAACGAGCCGATCACGTTGATCGACTGCGGCGTCAGGCCGACATGCGCCATCACCGGCACGCCGCGCTCCACCAGGAAGGCAATGGTCTCAGCCATGCGCTTGCCGCCCTCGAGCTTGACCGCCCCGCAGCCGGTTTCCTTGAGGATGCGCGCGGCGCTCGCGAAGGCCTGCTCTTTCGAACCTTCATAACTGCCGAACGGCATGTCGATCACCACCAGCGAGTGGCTCGAGCCGCGCATCACCGCATGCCCCTGCAGAATCATCATCTCGACGGTGACCGGAATGGTGCTCTCGAATCCGTGCATCACCATGCCGAGGGAGTCGCCAACCAAAATGACATCACAGTGCTGATCGACCAGACTCGCGGTGTGCGCGTGATACGAGGTCAGCATGACGATCGGCTCGCCGCCCTTGCGCGCGAAGATATCGGGTGCGGTCAGACGCCGCGCTTGCTTCTGAATGGACATTTTTATCTCCCGAACGCCGGCACACCGATGACCGCCGGATGGAATGCAAAGCCGAGCGCGAGATAGATGACGATGCCCAGCAGCACAACCATTATGTCATTGCCCCACCCGGCCGGTGAATTGGACGCGCCATTATCGCCCCGCCGCTTGGCGGCGATGCGCGCATAGACGCCCCAGGCCAGGAACGAACCGAACAGCAGAATGGAACCGAGATCGCCATTGGCGAGAAGATGCGCCAGCGCCCAGGCCTTCACACCGGCCAGCATCGGATGTTTCGTTTTGGCGCGGATATGGCTGGGGATGTAGGTCGCGGTCAGCAGGATGACCGCGAACAGCATCAGCAAGGCGGCGATGTGGCGGGTGAAGGCCGGCGGTGACCACACATCGATCCAGCCGAGGGCGCGGTACTCGCCAAAGCCGTAGGTGATCAGCACCAACCCTAACAGCGAGACAACCGAGAACAGCGCGCGGTACCCATTGCCGAGCTTGGCGATAGCGCGTCCGCGCGGCGCGCGGAACGTCACGAAGACATGGGCGCCGAGAAATAAAATCAGCCCGAGGATGAGGATAGAAAGGCCCATGCTGCACCGCGTTTGATCTCTTCACAGGGCGCGCAGTAGAGGCGATGGTAGCCGCCAAGGCAAGCCGCCCCAGCGAGGTGACCCAGCCATGGCATGGCAGCCGCTGCATGAGCCGGCCCGCGACACGCCGGTGTTCGGGGCCTTCGACATCGTCGTGCTGGGCGGCGGCCCGGCCGGCATTGCCGCCGCCACAGCCGCCGCGGCACAGGGGCGCTCGGTGCTGCTGATCGAACGATACGGCTTTCTCGGCGGCATGGGCACAGCGGCCGGCGTCACGAATTTCTGCGGGCTCCACGCCAATGTCCACGGCGAGATCAAACAACTCGTCCACGGTGTTGTCGACGATCTGCTGGCGCGCATCGACCGGCTCGGCGGGCTGAACGCGCCGCACCCGGTACTCGGCAAGATATGGGCGCAGGCCTATGACACAGCGGCCTACAAATGCGCAGCCGACGATCTGCTGCTGTCGAAGGGCGTCACCATCCTGTTCCATGCGCTCGCCGCCGGCGTGGCAATGGAAACCGACGGGCGCGTCAAGGCGCTGCTGATCGAAACCAAGTCCGGCCGCCGCGCCGCTCTCGGCCAGGTCTTCATCGACTGCTCGGGCGACGGCGATCTCGCCGCCTTCGCAGGTGCTGCGTTCGAGAAAGGCGACGCTGACGGCGACCTGCTCTACCCGACCATGATGTTTCGCGTGAATGGCGTTGATGCGGCGCTGGCCGGCGACGCATGGCGGACGATACCGGAACTGATGGCCGCCGCCGCCAAACGCGGCGTCCGCTTCCCGCGCAAGGGCGCCATCGTGCGCCCGCAGAAGCACACCGGCGAATGGCGCGTGAACGTCACGCAGGTCAAGAACGCTGCCGGCCGCGCCGCCGATGCCACCGACGCCGTCGAACTGAGCGCGGCGGAGATCGAAGGCCGCCGTCAGGCCATCGGCTTCTTTGAATTCCTGCGCCGCGAGGCGCCCGGCTTTGCCAACTCCTATGTCGTCGATATCCCACCGCAACTGGGCGTGCGCGAGACGCGGCGCATCACCGGCCGTTACCAATTGACCGCCGATGATGTGATCGGCTGCGCCGACTTCGCCGACACGGTTGGCGTCAACGGCTGGCCGATCGAAAACCATGTCGCCAGCGATGTGGTCTGGCGTTGGCCGGAGATTCCCGGATCGCGCGGCTTCAACCACCTGCCTTACCGCATGCTGACGCCACCCGGCTTCGACAACCTGCTGGTCGCCGGCCGCTGCGCCTCAATGACCCACGAAGGCCAGTCGGCCGCCCGCGTCAGCGGCGCCTGCTTCGTCATGGGCCAGGCAGCCGGCACCGCGGCCCATCTTTCGCTTGCGGGAAACACCGGCTGCGCGGATATTCCCGTCGATCTGCTGCAAGCCACACTGGAACGCGACGGCGTCTATCTCGGGCGCACCAGGGCATAAGGACGGAGAACGTAGGTGTTCGCACGCTTGACCCATTGCCTGGCGCTGACGCTATTGCTGCTGGCGGCGACGACCGCCTCCAGCCTGGCACAGGAATGGCCGCCGAAATCGGTGCGCCTGGTGGTGCCCTTCGGCCCCGGCTCAACGCCCGACATCGTTGCGCGCATGATCGTCGAGGGGCTCGGCAAGAAATATCCCGGCGCAACCTTCGTCGTCGACAACAAGCCCGGCGCCAGCGGCAATCTCGGCACCGATGCGGTCGCCAAGGCCGCGCCCGATGGCGCCACCATCGGCATCAGCATCGGCGGCCCGCTGGCCATCAACACGCTGCTGTTCTCGAAGCTGCCTTACGATCCGCAGAAAGATATCGCGCCGATCACGCAGTTGATCACGCAGCCGAGCGCGCTGACCGTCAGCCTCGACCTCAAGGTCAACACCGTCGCCGAACTGGTGGCGCTGTTGAAAGCAAACCCCGGCAAATACAATTTCAGTTCGATCGGCAACGGCTCGCTGTCGCATCTCGCGATGGAAGCGCTGGCACTCAAGGCCGGCGCCAGGCTGGTACACGTGCCCTACACCAGCTCGCCGCAGGCGATCACCGCGATCATGCGCAACGACGCGCAGATGGGCTGCCTGCCGGCGATCGCCGTCACGCCGCAGGCCACCGCAGGCTCGGTCAAGATCCTCGCCGTGTCGACGGCCAAGCGGTCGCCGTTCCTGCCCGATGTGCCGACGCTGACCGAATCGGGCATCGACGTCGAAGCCGATGCCTGGATGGGACTGATCGCACCGGGCGGCACGCCCAAGCCGGTGATCGATGCAATCAACCGGGATGTTGCCGCAATCATCAAGGAGCCCGCGGTGCGCGAAAAGCTGGCGACGCAACTGATGGAGCCGGTCGGCAATTCGCCGGAGGAATTCCGCGCCCGCATTGACGGTGAAATCGCGCGCTGGGCACCGGTGATCAAGGCGGCGGACGTGAAGGTCAACTGACGGCGGCTTCTTTTTCCCCTCTCCCCTTGAGGGAGAGGCTACTTCGCAGCCTTTTCCTTGTCCTTGATGTCGGTGAACACCAGGCCCGGCGCGCGCTCGCGCGTATAGTCGAGCGTGAACTGGTTGCGCGCCATGAACACCTTGTCGCCGTCGAGATCCTCGGCGACGCTGGAATAGTTGGCCTGCACAAAGTCGTTGAGCTTCTTGGCGTCGTCACAGGCGATCCAGCGCGCCAGCTGGAATTCCGTCATGTCGAAGCCGACATCCAGACCGTATTCGCCGGCCAGCCGCGTTTTCAACACGTCGAGCTGCAGCGGACCGACCACGCCGACCAACGCCGGCGCACCGTCGAGCGGCCGGAACGCCTGCACCACGCCCTCCTCCGCCATCTGCTGCAGCGCTTCCTTGAGCTTCTTGGCCTTCATCGGATCGCCGAGCTTGACGCGGCGCAGGATTTCCGGCGCGAAGTGCGGCACGCCGAGAAACTCGATCTCCTCGCCCTCGGTGAGCGTGTCGCCGATGCGCAAGGTGCCGTGGTTGGGGATGCCGACGACGTCGCCGGGATAGGCCTCGTCCGCCACCGACCGATCCTGCGCAAAGAAGAACTGCGGCGCCGACAGCGTCATCGGCTTGCCGGTGCGCACCAGTTTGGCCTTCATGCCCCGGCGCAGCTTGCCGGAGCAGAGCCGCGCAAAGGCGATGCGGTCGCGGTGATTGGGATCCATGTTGGCCTGGATCTTGAAAACGAACGCCGTCATGCCGTCTTCCGCCGGCATGACCTTCCGCGTGCTGCCGGTCTGCGGCCGCGGCGCAGGCGCGAAAGCCGCCAGCGCATCGAGCAGATCCTTGACGCCGAAATTCTTGATCGCCGAACCGAAATAGACCGGCGTCAGATGACCTTCGCGAAACGCGGCGAAGTCGAACGGCCGGCTGGCATCTTTCACCAGCGCCAGTTCTTCCGCGATCGCCTTTTCGTCGAGCATCGCATTCTTGGCGTGCAGCGCCGCGAGATCGAGCGGCACCGGCACCGCGGCGCGGCCATCCTCGGTCAGCAAACGCATGTCGCCGGTGGCGAATTCGTAGGTGCCGGCAAAATCGCGGCCATGGCCGATCGGCCAGTTCATCGGCGTGGTGTCGAGCGCGAGGGTCTTTTCGACCTCGTCGAGCAGTTCGAAGGGATCGCGGGTCTCGCGATCCATCTTGTTGATGAAGGTGATGATCGGGATATCGCGCAGACGGCACACCTCGAACAGCTTGAGCGTGCGCGCCTCGATGCCCTTGGCGCCATCGATCACCATGACCGCCGAGTCGACGGCCGTGAGCGTGCGGTAGGTGTCCTCCGAGAAATCCTCGTGGCCCGGCGTATCCAGCAGATTGAAGACGCGCCCGTCGTAATCGAAGGTCATCACCGAGGTGACCACCGAAATACCGCGATCACGCTCGATCGCCATCCAGTCCGACCGGGTGGAGCGGCGATCGCGCTTGGCCTTGACCTGCCCGGCCAGATTGATGGCGCCGCCGAACAGCAGCAGCTTCTCGGTCAGCGTGGTTTTGCCGGCGTCCGGGTGGGAAATAATGGCAAAGGTGCGCCGCCGCTCGACTTCCGCCGCGAGCGGCGTCAGGGCGGCAGAATCGGCGGCTGTCAGCGGCATGTCCATGCCCTGCATGTGGCCGCAAATGCGAGTAAAATCAAGCCGCTGGAAAAGACTGCAGGACCAGCGTTAGAGCGCCGCGGCGTACTGCTCGGGCTTGAAACCGACGATGATCTTGCCGTGGCCGAGGTCCAGCACCGGCCGCTTGATCATCGACGGCTGCGCCAGCATCAACGCGAGCGCCTTCTTTTCCGTGAGGCCGTCTTTGTCCTTGTCGGGCAGCTTGCGGAAGGTGGTGCCGGCCCTGTTGAGCAGCGTCTCCCAGCCGGCCGTCTTGGCCCAGCGGGCGAGACGCTCGGGCTCGATGCCGCTGACCTTGTAGTCGTGGAAGACGTAGTCGACGCCGTGCTGGTCGAGCCAGGCGCGCGCCTTCTTCATGGTGTCGCAGTTCTTGATGCCGTAGATCGTGATCGTCATCATTCCCCCCTACGCCGCGAACAACGAAACCGCAAGCACCGCCGGAATCGGAATGAAGACGCGCAGCAGATAACGCTCGGAAAGGCGCGTCGCCTCAGACCACGAAATCGAAGCGCGCCAGGTTCGGCGACATCTTCAACACCAGTCGGGCGTCGAACAGCCCGTCGCTGCGGTTGCGCGGGTCGTCGGGAAAATAGAGCTGCGTGATCAGGGGCCGGCCGCCCGGCGCCTGCACCCGGAAATGATAATGCGCGGTGCGCCCCGGATACTGCGCCGCGACGATGGTGTTGAAGCCCCAGCGGCCGGCGGCGTCGGTGAGCTGATGCCCGCGCAGCCGATGGCCTCTGTTGTCGTATGCACCGTCCTGATCGGCGTGCCAGATCTCGACCAGCGCGCCCGGCACCGGCCTGCATTGGCGATCGACGACAAAGCCGGCCAGCGTCAGCCTGCGCCCGCGCGGCGCGTCGGCGAACAGATCACGCTTCAGCGGCGCATTCGGCGTGTAGAACGGGCCCGCGGTCTGCGCGACGGTCGGCGCCGGACTGTCGCCGCAGGCCGGCGTCAGCGGCAGCTCCTGTGCTTCGGCGGTACCGCGCAGCATCAGGGCGGGCGGCGCTGTCAGCAGCGCCGCCAGGATCGAGCGCCGGGTTGCCTGCATCGGACCACCTCACCTTGGGGACAATATCCCAACGATCCGGACCAACTTCAGCGACAATAAGGCGGGGCACGGCAGGATCGCCAGGATGCGCGAGACTCCCCGTTGATACCTCCTCTGGTTGCGGTAAGATCGTCCGCTCCAGGGGGGCGCCATGGTTCAGTATTCGGGAATTCGCCGGGTCACGGACACCGCGACGCGCGACCGCACCATCGACC
>JALHNV010000117.1 GCA_022843325.1 Pseudolabrys sp.
GCTGCGGCCCCCCGTGCCGGCATGTTCGGCGGCGGCTTGATGGGCGGCCTGGCGGCCGGCTTCATCGGCGCCGGCCTGTTCGGCCTGCTGTTCGGCAGCGGCCTGTTCGGCGGCATGGCCGGTTTCGCCTCGATCATCGGCCTGCTGTTGCAGGTCCTGCTGATCGTGGTGGTGGCGCGGCTGGCTTTCAGCTGGTGGCAGCGCCGAAATGCGCCGGCTGCGGCCTATGCCGGCGGTCCGGCTGCGTCCGGGCCGGCCCCGACGCCCACCCCGGCGTCGTCGCCGGCCCAGTTCACAGGCCTCGGCACGCTGTTCGGTGGCAACAAGCCGTCGGGCGCGCCGCTGGCTGTGGTCGAGTCCGACTATGAAGAGTTCGAGAAGCTGCTCGGCGAGGTGCAGACGGCTTATTCGGCGGAAGACGAGGCCTCTCTGCGCGCCTATGTCACCCCGGAGATGGCGACCTACTTCTCCGAGGAACTCAGCGCCAATGCCGCCCGCGGCGTGATCAACCAGGTCACCGACGTCAAGCTGCTGCAGGGCGACCTGGCCGAAGCCTGGCGCGAGGACGACGCCGAATACGCCACGGTCGCGATGCGCTTTGCGCTGACCGACCGCGTGGTCGACCGCAACACCGGCGCCACCGTCGAGGGCGGCGAGCCGGGCGAGGTCACCGAGCTGTGGACGTTCAAGCGGGCGCCCGGCCGCGACTGGAAGCTCTCGGCGATCCAGCAGGCGTAACGCCACGCCGGCCGAACAGCCGGACGTGTCAGACGGATTTAACGGCGGCGCCCTTGGGTGCCGCCGTTTCGTTGAGCGCGGTGGCCTTCGGGATCGTTGC
Organism: Pseudolabrys sp.; assembly: GCA_022843325.1. Taxonomy (GTDB): domain Bacteria; phylum Pseudomonadota; class Alphaproteobacteria; order Rhizobiales; family Xanthobacteraceae; genus Pseudolabrys. Next base: position 839 of record JALHNV010000117.1, read on the forward strand.
GGCCTTGTTGTTTGCGCCCTGCGGGCGGAACCGGACCCCGATCTGGAAGCGCTCGCGCCAGACAACGTCACAGGTGCGGCGCGCCGAGCCGTTGCCGGCGAGCAGCAACACGAATGTGTCGGGGACTGTGTCGCCGTCTTCAACGGCGATGCGGGCGCCGGTCTCCGACACGTCGGACAGGACGCAACCATGCGGCCCGCTCGTGAGTGCAATCCACGCGGTGTAGCTGACCGGCCGGCGCCGGGACTTTCTCTGCTCGTCGAACATGGTGCCTTGATAAATCGCAGGCCGCGCTTGTGTTTTATAAGTTGTTAACGCGACGACCGCGCCCTGCGACACAGTAGCTCGCAGCCGATTACCAATTCCTAAACCTTGCTGTGCGCCGCGCCATACGGTGTGCGACCGCGCCAGCGTTGACCTCGAATCGATTTCGTTTTATGCCGCCGCCCGCAACCTGGTTTTCGCCTTAACTTGCTGACACGCTCCCGACACTTTGGGCTGCGACTCAAGTGACTCGCAAAACTCTCAAAGTTGCCGTCCCGGCGATGAGCGCCATGGACGTCAAAACGGAAAGCGTGAAAGGGACTACTGATGCCTGTCGGAACTGTGAAGTTTTTCAATACCCAAAAAGGCTTCGGCTTCATCCAGCCGGATGATGGATCGAAGGATGTGTTCGTGCACATCACCGCCGTTGAGCGCGCCGGCATGCGCTCGCTGGCCGAAGGCCAGAAGATCAGCTTCGAAATCGTGACCGAGCGCGGCAAGCAGGCGGCGGGCAATCTGCAGCCGGCCTGACGCCAGCCGCACGGCGATTGTCGAGACCGAAGCCCGGCGGCGACGCCGGGCTTTTTTGTTTGTGCGAAGGAATACCGGCGGCTGCCCGGTGTCAGTCTCGCTGAAGGCGGGCGATGACGCCTGCCATGGCCGGGAGGTTCCAATGACGCGTCTGCGACGGAGTGCAGTGCTGGCGGTGGCGCTCGGTGTATTGTGCACTGCGCCATCGCAGGCGCAGCAAACCACCATGGGCTTCTTCGTCACCAGCGCTGGCCCTGGCAAAGGCGCGGACCTCGGCGGCCTTGCCGGCGCCGACGCGCACTGCCAGTAACTCGCAGCCGCGGTGGGCGCGGGCGGCAAGAGCTGGAAAGCCTATCTGTCGACGCAGGGCGCCGGCGCGGTGAACGCCCGCGACCGCATCGGCAAGGGGCCGTGGATGAACGCCAAGGGCGTCGTCATCGCCAAGGACGTTGCCGAGCTGCACGGCGCCAACAGGCTCACCAAAGACACCGCGCTGTCGGAAAGAGGTGAGCTCATCAATGGTCGCGGCGACACGCCGAACCGGCACGACATATTGACAGGGTCGCAGCCCGACGGCACCGCGTTTCCCCCCGACAAGGACATGACCTGCGGCAACTGGACCAGCAGCACGCAAGGCGCGGCGATGGTCGGCCATCATGATCGGATCGGGTTGCGCGACGACGAGGCTTCGAAATCCGCCGGCTGCACAAATCCGGTCTGGAGTTTTTAAGAGATTGAACTTAAAAAGCCTCTATCGGGGGCCGCCGGTGCGGTCGCCAAGCGCACGCGCGGATGCCTGACCGGCCAAGCAATGCCTGAGCTCAACAACGTGCTGTTGCTGGTCGGCGAGGCGCTTCTCTATTTTCTGGCGCTGTCGGCGCTGCTGCGGGCGCGCAGCCGTATTGGCCTCGGCGCCTTCTTCTGCGCGCTCGGGGTCATGCATTTCCTCGAGACCTATCTCGCCAGCATTCTCTATGTCGCGCTACCGTTCGGCATCGTCGCCTCGCCGGGATCGACCGTCCTGTTCACCGGGAAGCTGATGATGCTGCTGCTGCTCTACATCCGCGAGGATGCGGTGGTGGTGCGCCAGCCGATCTACGGCTTGCTGTTCGGCAACGTGCTGCTGTTCGCGCTGGCCTTCGTGATGCGCCATCACATCCCGCTCGGATCCGACCGCGCTGCCGACTTCGGCTTCCTCAACGAGATGGGCGCCTTGATGGTGTGGGGAACGGCCATCCTGTTCTTCGACTGCATCGTCATGATCCTGCTGTACGAGCGCACACGCGCCTGGTTCGGCGACCGCGTGTTTCCGCGGCTGGCGCTGTGCGGCGTGCTGGTGCTGACGTTCGACCAACTGGCGTTCTACCTCGGCCTCAATATGCTCACCGGCGCCGGCCTGCCGGTGCTGGTCGGCGGCTGGGTGGCCAAGATGGGTGCGGTCGCCGTCTATGCCGTGCTGGGGACCATCTATCTTCTGTACGTCGAGCAGCCGCTCGGCCGCCGCAAGACGCAGCGCCTGTCCGATGTCTTCGATACGCTGACGTACCGCGAGCGCTATGAGGACCTTCTCGCCCGTACCGGCTGCGACGCGTTGACCGGCGCGCTCGACCGGCATTCGCTGGAGTCCTACGGCCGCCGCGCGGTGGAGAATGCCGCGGTCGCCGGCCGCCCGCTGGCGCTGTTGCTGATCGACATCGATCACTTCAAGGCATTCAACGACCGTTTCGGCCACGCCGCCGGCGACAAGATGCTCAAGCGTGTGACCAGCAGCATCATGGCCACCGCCCGCGTCACCGATTTCACTTACCGCTTCGGCGGCGAGGAATTCGTCGTCATCGCCGACGGCGTTGCCGGCGACGAGGCGATGGCGCTGGCGGAGCGCATCCGCCGCCGCATTTCCGGCACGCCCACCGATGACCCGGCGGCGCGGCTTACCGTCAGCATCGGCGTGGCGACCTGCGGCAGCGATGCCGGTGACTATGACTCGCTGTTCGAGGTCGCCGACCGGCGGCTGTATCAGGCCAAGGCGGCCGGCCGTAACCGCGTCGTCGGCGAACGGCCGGTGCCGCCGCCCGACAGCCCGGTGCGGCTGGTGGCCGGCTGATGCGATACCAGCTGTTCTACTGGCCGGAGATCCAGGGCCGCGGCGAGTTCGTGCGGCTGGCCTTGGAAGATGCCGGCGCCGCCTATGACGATGCCGCCCGCAAGGCCGGCGGCGTCGATCGCATGCTGGCGATGATGAAGGGTGTGCGCGACAAGCGGCCGCCGTTCGCGCCGCCATTCCTGAAAGCGGGCCGGCTCACCATCGCGCAGGTTGCCAACATTTTGTTCTATCTCGGTCCGCGCCTGAAACTCGCGCCGCGCGACGAGGCCGGCCGGCTGTGGCTGCACCAAGTGCAACTGACGGTGACGGATTTCGTCAAGGAAATCCACGACGTCCATCATCCGCTCGGCCGTGGTCTCTATTACGAAGACCAGAAGCCGGAGGCCAAGCGCTACGCCACCGGTTTCCTCGACGAGCGCGCGCCGAAATATCTCGGCTATTTCGAACGGCTGCTCGATAAAAGCGGCGGGCCGTATCTGCTGGGCCGCAAGAGCAGCTATGCCGACCTTTCGTTCTTTCAGCTGATCGAGGGACTGCGTTACGCCTTTCCGAAAGGCATGAAGCGCATCGAGCGCAAGGTGCCGCGTGTCGTGGCGGTCCGCGACCGGGTGGCGGCGCGGCCGCGCATCAAGGCCTATCTTGGCTCACCGCGCCGGATCGCCTTCAACGAAATGGGCATTTTCCGGCATTATCCGGAACTGGACCGCTAGGCTGCGATCACCGGGGCAGGCCCCGTGATCGCAGCTCACGTCGGTCTTAGCCGTGCGCCGGCAGCGGCTTGCCGCCCGGCATGGCCGGCTTGGCCGCAATCAGCGAAAACGCGATGATGCACGGCTCTGTGCCGTTGTTGACCCAGTTGTGAATGGTGCCGCGCTGCACCAGCAGATCGCCGGCCTTCAGATGGACAATCACGCCGTCGTCGAGCTCCATGTCGATCTCGCCCGACATCACGACCGCATAGTCGATGGAGTCGGTGCGGTGATTGCGCGGCGTGACGCCCGGACCATAGTAGACGATGCGGAACACGCTGCCGTTGTCGATGCTGGTGCCGATCGACTTGGTCGACGGATCTTCGTTGCCGTCGTTGTTGACGGGGAAGCCCTCGGTCGACCAGATCACGCTGTAGGCCGCACCCGGCCGCGGCGAAAACTCATTGGTGACCTGCTCGTCGATGATGACCCGGGCGCGGCCCTGGTCGTCGTGTCCCGTGACGACGCGGCGAAGTTTCATCATCTGTCTTGTCCTCTCGTTTCGTGGCGTGATTGGCGTTCCATGCCGCACCGGTCAGTCGGCGGCAAGCGGCTTTTTGTCGTTTTTGCTGGATTTGCCGGTTTCGTGCCAGAGCAGAAACACGCCGGTGGCGACGACGATGACCGAGCCCGCGAGCAATGTGAGGGTCGGCACGTCGCCCCAGAACAGGAAGCCGAGCCCGATCGACCACACCAGCATGAAATAATAGAACGGCCCGACAGCGGCCGGCGGCGCCATGGTCAGCGCGCGCGTCCACCAGTATTGACCGACCCCGTTGATGATGCCGTTGCCGAACATGATCGCGGCGTCGATGCCGGTCGGCATCACGAAGAAGAACGGCGTCGCCAGTCCGAAGAACAGCACCAGGAACACCATCTGGTACATGGTCAGCGTTTCCGCCGACTCCGTCGTGGTCATGCCGCGCACCGCGGCGGTGACGCTGCCGAACAGGATTGCGTTGGCCAGCGCAAACAGCGCGCCCATGCGGAAGCTGTCGGCGCCGGGCGCGGCGACCAGCAGTACGCCGGCAAAGCCAACGGCCAAGGCGACGCCGCGGGCGAGGCCGACTTTCTCCTTCAGCCAGATCGCCGCGAACAGCGTCGCGAACAACGGCGAGGAGAAGTTGATGGCGATGGCGCCGGCGAGCGGCATCAGGCCGAAGGCGATGACGATCAGCGTCTGCGCCGTCGCCTGGGTGGCGCTGCGGCCCGCGTGCTGGCCGAGCCGGTCGGTGCGGAACACCATCAACCCGGTGCGCGGCAGGATGAACAGCGCGCAGACCGCGAGCGAGCCGAGCGAGCGCATGAACAGAAGTTCGACCGCCGGGTAGATCTCGACCTGCCACTTCGCCAGCGCGCTGGAGACCGCGAACATCACGGTCGCCGCGATCATCAGCAGGATGCCGAGCGGCACGCGATCCTGACGCAGCAGACGCGGAATGGGATTTTCGATGGTCACGCGGGAGACCTTTGCGGCGGGGCCGTGGTCCCGCCTAGCACGGTGGCGGCGGCGCGAGCAGGGCCAAAAGCGGATGGCGCCTCCGCCTTCCGGGCCGGGCTCAAGCCTTCTTCTTCGTCTTCCGCTTGGCCGCGCGGGCCTTCTTTTTCTTGGCGGCCAGGCGGGCCTCGCGGCGGACGCGGACCTCCCGGAGTTCCTTGGCCCGTTTGGCGCGGCGCTTGCGGCAGCGGGTGCACTGGCACCGCGACTTGCCGATGACATTGTTCAAATAGTCGCTGCCGTAATCGTAGACCAGCTCATCGCCCGGCTCGATCGGCTTGATGGTGCGCACGAACACCCGCTTGCCGATGTTGTAGGACTCGGTATTCGGATTGCAGGAGTGGTTGAAGTAGCGCGCAATGTTACCGCGGTCCTTGCCGTCGATGGTCCACTTCTTGGTGACCTCGTAGAGATAGCGGTTGCCCCGCGCCTCGGCCGCTTCTGCCTCCTTCAGCGGCAGCAGCTTGCCTTTGTACTCGGCGATGCGAATGTTCTTCTTGATCGGGCGGGTCGCGAACAGGCCGAGGCCGGTGCGGGAGCGACCGAGACGAAAAGGGCGTGGTGGCATTGAGGCTATAGGATTCCAAGCGAGGGCAAGGGCCGAGATTGCAGATGCAACGGCGTGCGTCAACCGTTCCGTCGCATTTGCAGGCTTTAATCCAACGCTCCTATGATGCCGCAGGACAAACAGGAACAGTCGATGCCGACATCCGACGACGTACGCTGGCCCGCGCTGCCTTTCGATCCCTGGCGCAAGGCCGCCCTCACGCTGCAACTGTGGACCCAGGTGGTGGGCAAGATACGGCTGGCGCGGACGCCCTGGCTCAACCACTCCTGGCACGTGGCGCTCTATGTCTCGGCGCGCGGCCTCACCACAGGGCCGATCCCCGACGCGGACCGCGTGTTCGAGATCGAGTTCGACTTCATCGACCATGTGCTGTGGCTGCGCACCAGCGACGGCCATGTCCGCCAGGTGCTGCTGCGGCCGATGGCAGTGGCCGAGTTCTATGCCGACGTCATGGCGGCGCTGGCGCAGCTCGGCATTGCCGTCACCATCAACACCATGCCGAACGAGATCGCCGGCGCGGTGCCGTTCGAGAAGGACCGGCTGAACAAGGACTATGACCGCGACGCCGCGCACCGCTTCTGGCGCGTGCTGGTCTCGACGCACCGCGTGATGACTCATTTTCGTACCGGCTTTCTCGGCAAGGTCAGCCCGGTGCATTTCTTCTGGGGCTCGTTCGATCTCGCGGTGACGCGCTTTTCCGGGCGCACCGCGCCGCGCCATCCGGGCGGCGTGCCGCATTTGCCGAACGACGTCGCGGCCGAAGCCTATTCGCACGAGGTGTCGAGCGCCGGCTTCTGGCCCGGCTCGCCCGGGCCGGTCGATTACCCGGCGTTCTACTCCTATGCCTATCCGGCGCCGGACGGCTTCGCCGAGGCGAAGGTGAAACCGGATGCGGCGTTCTTCTCGAAGCTGCTCGGCGAGTTCGTGCTGCCTTACGAGGCGGTGCGCACGGCGCCGGACCCCGACGCGGCGCTGATGGCCTTCCTGCAGAGCACCTACGATGCCGCTGCCGATCGGGCCGCATGGGACCGCGCCGCGCTCGAGTGCGATCTGGGGGAGGCGGGGAGGCCGAGGCCGGTATGACGACCGGCCTCAAGACCTCGCGGCGGTGGCCGCGAGGCCTGAACGGGCCGGTCAGAAGCGGTAGTTGAGGCCGGCGCGCACGACATTGCTGTGCAGGTTGCCGGTCAGATCCGTGGTGCCGGGCGGCGAGGGAAACGTGTCCGGCGTATGGCCGTACAGATATTCCAGCTTCACGCTCCAGCGGTCCCAGAGCGCGGTCTCGACGCCGCCGCCGAGCGTCCAGGTCCAGTAGGTGGAGGAGGCCGAGAAGGCGCCGGTGGTCGATACCGTGCCCTCATATGTGAGCTTGCCGTAGGCGGCGCCGCCGGTCACGTAGACCATCCAGCGATCCCAGGCATAGCCGATGCGGCCGCGGATGGTGCCGCCCCACGGCGCCTTGAGGTCGCCGGTGACGGAGGTGGCGCCGGCGGTGGCGTTGACGGTGCTCTTGGCGGTGCTGCCCTGGAAGTCGGTCTCGACGCCGAACACCACCGGGCCGGTCTGCCAGTTGTAACCGGCCTGGATGCCGCCGAGAAAGCCATTGCCGCTGCCCGAGAAATCGCCGCTGGCGCCGCCGAAGGCGATGGTGCCGTCGCCGCGCGACCAGCCATAACCGGCGTTCACGCCGGCATAGAACCCGGTCCAGCTGAAGACCGGGACTGACGGGTAGTGGTAGGCCGGAGCCTTGTTCGACGGCGCCCGCAGATCGGCGGCATGGGCGTCGACATAAGCGGTGATATGGACGGCGGTGACCAGTACGAGAGAACACGCTGCGAGACAGGTCGCTTTGGCCTTGCGCATGACTGTCCTCCTCGATGGGGTGTCCCAAGGATGCCCGGGTAATTTCTGCCAGGAATGGTTAATGCCGGGTTATTTTTCAACCGGAGGTTCAGGTGTGGCCGCCTTGTGGGCAAGCGCCGCCGCCCGTGTTGTTGACCGGCGCCGGGTACGCCGTCGTCCCTTGGGCCGTCCCCGGCGCGATGCCGGGGGGATGGAGCGCCGCGCGGCGCCACATCAGTTTCACGCCTTGCGGCGTGGTGCCCCTGGCGAAGGGCACGCGCCCCGCGGCGCTCCATCGCGGCGATTTCTGATCCCCGGCGCCGTGCTTCCCGAGGGCGACAGACGGGCCCTTTAGGGGCCGGTGTCCGATCCGGGCGGCTTCCACCGCCCTTCGACGCCCTCACGTCCAGCCATTGAAGGCAGCCGGTCGTAGTGCCGGCGGACGGCTCAGCCGGGGCCTCCCGGGAGCAGGGTTACGAGCCCCGCCCGCGGGCGCCGCGCCTGGCTCCATCGTCGGGACGTCTCGCGACGACGCCCCCGGCCGAGCCAAGCGAGAGGATTATTAGCATAGGATTTTGGTCAGGTAAAGGAGTTTGTGGGGCGGGGCGACGGGCGCCGCACATTTCGTCATGCCCGCGCTTGTCGCGGGCATCCACGCCTTTCTTCTAAACCACCGCGTAAGTCGTGGATGGCCGGGACATAGGCGTCGCGAAACGACGCCGTTCTTCGAACGGCTATGCCCGGCCATGACGCAGCAGAACCACCTCATCCTGAGGTGCGCCATTCTTTGACGCGGCCTCGCAGGAGGGCGGCCCCGGCCTGCAGATGGCTGCGCTTACTTGATCTGAAGTTTCTTCACCGTCGCACTCCAGCGTTCGATCTCGCCCTGAACGAAAGCGTGGGAGGCCTCGACGGTCAGCATCTCCGGCGGAAAGGCCTCGACGCCGGTCTTCTCGTAGATCTTGAGAAGCTCGGGATTGGCCAGCGCCTGGCGCAGGGCCGCATTCAGCTTGTCGACGACCGGCTTCGGCGT
>JALHNV010000118.1 GCA_022843325.1 Pseudolabrys sp.
CGGCACCGGCGACGCGCAGCTCACGATGGCGCAGCAGGTGCCGCTCAAGGGCGCGGTGATCGTGTCGACGCCGCAGGATCTGGCGCTGATCGATGCGCGGCGCGGTGTCGCCATGTTCAAGAAGGTGAACGTGCCGGTGCTCGGCGTCGTCGAGAACATGAGCTATTTCCTGTGCCCGGAATGCGGCACGCGCTCCGACATTTTCAGTCACGGCGGCGCGCGCCACGAGGCGGAGCGTCTCGGCGTGCCGTTCCTCGGCGAGGTGCCGCTGCACATGACAATCCGCGAGAAGTCCGACGCCGGCCTGCCGGTGGTCGCGACCGAGCCGGACGGCGCGCACGCCGGGATCTATCGTGAGATCGCCACCAATGTGTTGGCGCAGATCAAGGGCGGCGCCAGCGCCGCGCGCCAGGCGCCGAAGATCGTTATCGAGGCGTAGGGGCCTTACCGTTCGTCCCCGCGAAAGCGGGGACCCAGGGCGACACATTCAGACTTTGTGATCGCATTCTGGATTCCCGCTTGCGCGGGAATGAGCGGAGGGATGGCGCTCAATCCTCCGCCCACATGCGCAACAGGTTCGCCGACGACTTGGCCAGCAGATCGTAATCGGCGCTCTTGCCGTCGCGGGCGAACATCCGGCGGCGCGCGGTGTCGAGATCGAACAGCAGTTCGCGCTGCGCCGCGTCACGAATGAAACTTCGCACCCAGCCGCAGCACACCAGCCGCTCGCCGCGCGTAACCGCGGCGACGCGGTGCAGCGTGGTCGAGGAATAGGCCACCAGCGAACCGGCCGGCAGCTTGACGGCTTCCTCGCCGGCGGCACTTTCAATCACCAGTTCGCCGCCGCTGTAGCTTTTCGGTTCGCTGAGAAACAGCGTGAACGACACGTCGGTGCGCAGGCCCTGCATCAGCGCGTCGTCGACGTGATTGCCGTAGTGCTTGGCCTTCTCGTAGCGGGCGAACAAAAGCGGCGTCAGCGCCTTCGGCCGCGTCGCCATGCGGAACACGTCGTTGCCGAGAATGCGCTCGGTCACGAGTTGGCGAATGGCGTCGAACGAGCGGTCGGCATTGTCGACCTGTTCGTTGTTCTTCACCTTGCGTGCGGCGAATCCTGCGGTGACGCGGCCATCGACAAAGCGGGCGCGCTTGAGCGCGTCGCGCACCGTCTTCAGGTCGGCCGGCGATAGAACATTGCCGATGGAAATCTGCATCGCCGTGTCTTTCATTGGAGCAGTTAAAAACTATAGCATTTGTTGCATCATACGCACCCGAGTATGGTGCGCGCACGGCGGCGATGAAAGAAGGAATTGCGACGTGAAGAAGACGACGAAGATCTGGGTTGGCCTTGGCGCCTTCATGATCGCTGGCAGTGGCGCCGCCATTGCTCCAACAACCGCGGATTCCGCCATACTTGAAGCCACGTCTCCCGTATCGCTTCGGCAGGGCCTGCTGTCGTCGGCAACGAATATCATCCTCGCGCAAGCCCAGGGTGGCGAAGGCGAAGGCGGCGGCGAGGGCGGCGTCGATGTCGCGGCCGCCGACAAGGATCCGGTGCAGTACAACATCGCGCTGCAGGTCATCGCCGCGCACTATTATGCGGGTTTTGCCGCTTACGAGGCCAAGGAGACGGAAGCCGGCGCGCAGATGTTCGCGCATGGGCTCGGCGAGGTCTATGTCGAGATGGAAGACATCTTCAAGCGCCGCGGCGTGACCGGGCTCGGCCAGGCGTTGCAGGATGCGGTCGATGCGGCTGCCGCCAACAAGCCGGTCGCCGAGGTGCGCAAGCTGTATCAGGCAGTGCTGAACCAGTTGAAGGCAGCGGAGAGCAAGGGCCCGACCTCGTCGCAACCGGCGGCGTCGGTGAAGGCAAAGGTCGTGGTCGACATGCTCAACCGCGCCGCCGCGCAATATGCGGCCTCGCGCGACGACAAGGCGCTGGAGCCCTATCTCGATGGGCTCGGCTTCGCGGTGGCGGCGGACAAAGAGGCGGCGGCCGTGCTGCCGGCGCTGCGTAAGGCTGACAAGAAGAAGGCCGACGCGGTCAAGACCGCGATCGACATGGCCAAGGCCGCCTATCCGGGTATCAAGCGTCCGGCCAAGGCGAAGGTAACGCCGGCCCAATTCCTCGCCGCCACGTCGGCTGCGCAACTGGCCGTATCGAACTGGTGATTGTTCGGCCGCCGCTCCGTCGCGTAGAATGACACGGGGGAGCGTGGGGCGATGACAGTTCGGTGGGCCGTTTCCGGATTTTGCGCTGCGTTAGCGCTCGGTGCGATGCTGTCGGGCGCCGTCGCGCAGGACCGGCCTCTGACGCCACCACGCCCGTCAGTGGCGGCCGCATTGCCGGCGGACCTTGCCTACGGCCGCTTCATCGCGATGATCCGCGGTCATCTGCTCGCCGGCGACCATCTGGTTTCCGCCCGGCGCTGGGACGCCGCCGCGCGGCATTATGGTTTCCCGCGCGAGGAGATCTACGGCATCATCCGGCCCGATCTGCGCACTTATCAAACGCCTGCCTTTGACGGCAACCTCCGGACACTGGTGCGCGCCGCCAAGGCGCAGGACGCCCGGGCGCTGGCGCAGGCCCGCCGCACGATCGACAAGGCGCTCGCCGCTGCCGACTCCAACCTCAAGGCGAGGGTGTCTGACTGGCCCCGCTATGTGATGACGGTCGCGGTCCAGGTTATAAAGGTGGCCCCGGACGAATACGACGATGCGGTCGCCAAAGGCCGCATTGTCCGGCCGATCGGCTATCAGACCGCGCGCGGCTTTATCCTTCAGGCTGACCGGATGATTGAGGCGGTCGGGCCCGAACTGCCCGCAGGCGCCGCGCTGACGGCAGTACGCGGCGAGTTGACCCGGCTGAGGAAAGCCTTCTCCGCCGCCGTGCCGCCGGGGCCGGCGGTGATGGCGCCCGATGCGCTCGCGGCATCGGTGACCCGGATCGCGACCGTCGCAGCTCCGCTGATGTAATGCCGCGCTGCAGCAATTGCGGCCTGCGGTCAATTTATCCGGGAGCGGCGTACTTTTCACTGCCGAATTGGCCGGCCGCGCCTTAAGACAGATTGACGCAGCACCGATTTTTTGCAGTTTTCGCACAGGGTCCGAACGTCCGGACGGAAACGCCACTGCGTCATGGCAACAAGAAATTGGAATGGAGCCGACATGAAACGCCGACAATTTATCACCGCCGCGGGCGCCGGCTTGGCGACCGCTGCGATCGCCAAGCCCGCTATCGCGCAATCGAGCCCCGAGGTGCGGTGGCGCCTGACCTCAAGCTTCCCGAAGTCGCTCGACACGATCTTCGGCGCGTCCGAGGTCTTCTCAAAGATCGTGGCGGAAGCCACCGACAACAGGTTTCAGATTCAGAACTTCGCTGCCGGTGAAATCGTGCCGGGCCTGCAAGCCGCTGACGCCGTCACCAATGGCACGGTCGAGATGGCGCACACCGCCTCCTACTACTACGTCGGCAAGGACCCGACCTTCGCGCTGTTCACCGCGCAGCCGTTCGGCCTCAACGCACGGATGCAGAGCTCTTGGATGCATTTCGGCGGCGCGCTCGATCTCGCCAATGACTTCTACAAAAAATACAACTTCATGGCGCTGCCCGCCGGCAACACCGGCACGCAAATGGGTGGCTGGTTCCGCAAGGAGATCAAGGACGTCGCAGACTTGCAGGGTCTGAAATTTCGCATCGCCGGTTTCGCCGGCCAGATTCTCAGCAAGATGGGCGCGGTGCCGCAGCAGATCGCCGGCGGCGAAATCTACCCGGCGCTGGAGAAAGGCACGCTCGATGCGGTCGAGTGGGTCGGCCCCTATGACGACGAGAAGCTCGGCTTCTACAAGGTCGCGAAGTTCTACTATTATCCAGGCTGGTGGGAAGGCGGCGCCATGCTGCACAACTTCATCAACCTGACGAAGTGGAACGAGCTGCCGAAGAACTATCAGGCGGTCGTCAGGGCGGCGTCGGAAACCGCGCACAACTGGATGCTGGCAAAGTATGACGCCGTCAATCCTGGCGCGGTCAAGCGGTTGGTGGCCAATGGCGCGCAGTTGCGCCCGTTCCCGCAGCCGGTGATGGAAGCCGGCTACAAAGCGGCGACCGACACCTACAACGAAGTCAGCGCGAAAAATGCGGACTTCAAGAAGGTCTATGACAGCATGGTCGCCTTCCGCGGCGACCAGTATCTGTGGTGGCAGGTGGCCGAACTCGGCTTCGACAGCTTCATGGTCCGCATGCGCTCGCGCGGCTAGCAGATCGTTCTGCACTGATGACCGGGGCCGGCCCGCCAGCCGGCCCCGTTTCGTTTTGGGGCCTGCCGGCGCCCCAAATCCCACTTACAACTTGTTTCGAAGCGGTGCAGACTGAGCGGCAAGGGGGCCGGTCAGGGTACCCGCAGCACCCCGTCGATACGTCCAAAGCATTCATCCAAACGCACGCGGAAGCGTCGTGGGGCGCTCCCGCATAAAAAACAGGGAGGGCATGGGAATGAAACGTCGTCAGTTCATTAAGGCGGCCGGCCTCGGTATGGCCGCGAGCGCGATCGCCGCGCCTGCGATCGCGCAGTCAATGCCGGAAATCAAATGGCGCATGACCACGAGCTGGCCGAAGTCGCTCGACACGCTGTATGGCGCGGCGGAAATGACCGCGCGGTTCATCAACGAGGCCACCGACGGACGATTTCAGATTCAGGTGTTTGCCGGCGGTGAAATCGTGCCGGGCCTGCAAGTCGTCGATGCCGTGCAGAACGGCACCGTCGAATGCGGGCACACCGCCTCGTATTACTATTTCGGCAAAGACCCGACTTTCGCCTTCGGGACCTCGGTGGCGTTCGGTCCGAATGCGCGGCTCAATCAGGGCTGGTGGACGCTCGGCGGCGGCAAGGAAGTGCTCAACGAGTTCTACAAGAAATACAATTGCACGGCGTTCCTCGCCGGCAACACCGGTTGCCAGATGGGCGGCTGGTTTCGCAAGGAGATCAACTCGCTCGACGATCTCAAGGGGCTGAAGATGCGGATCGGCGGCTTCCCCGGCCGCGTGCTGCAGAAACTTGGCGCGGTACCGCAGCAGATCGCGGCCGGCGACATCTATCCGGCGCTGGAGAAGGGCACCATCGACGCCGCCGAATGGGTCGGTCCCTATGACGACGAGAAGCTCGGGTTTTTCAAGGTCGCGCCGAACTATTACTACCCCGGCTGGTGGGAAGGCGGCTCGATGCTGCATCTGTTCGTCAACAACGACAAGCTCAACGCCTTGCCGAAAAACTATCAGGCCATTCTGGAGCAGGCCGGCCATTACGCCAACACCTGGTGCATGGCCAAGTACGATCAACAGAACCCGGCGGCGCTCAAACGTCTGCTGGCCAACGGCGTCAGGCTGCGCGGCTTCTCGCCGGCGATCATGGAAGCCTGCTTCAAGTCGGCGAAAGACCTTCATGCCGAAATCGCCGCCAGCAATGCCAGCTTCAAGAAGGTCTACGACTCGATGACGGGTTACACGACCGATGGTTATGCCTGGTTCCAGGTGGCCGAGCTCGGCTACGACTCGTTCATGATCCGTCACGCTCGCGGCTGACGGCGAATGCTATGCGGCCCCGGGGCGTCGACCCGGGGCCATTTATTTTGCGGGTCAGTTGAACTTGGGCGGATCGAAATTGAGCGGCGGCAGGTCGAGCTGCGGCACGTCGATCTGGATCGTGGTGGGATCGACCGTCGACGCGGCGCCCTTGTAGTGCATGACCATGGCGGGAAACGTAATGACCAGCGCCACCATGATCAGCTGAATGACGACGAAAGGCACCGCGCCCCAATAGATCTGCCCGGTGGTGACCGGCTCCATGCGTTTGCCGGTGACGCGGTCGAGATAGGATTCCTTCGGCGCCACCGAACGAAGATAGAATAGCGCAAAGCCGAACGGCGGATGCATGAACGAGGTCTGCATGTTGACGGCGAGGATGATGCCGAACCAGATCAGGTCGATGCCGAGCTTGTCGGCAGCCGGCCCGAGAAGCGGAACGATGATGAAGGCCAGCTCAAAGAAATCGAGGAAGAAAGCGAGCAAGAAAACCAGAACATTGACGAAGATCAGGAAGCCCATCTGGCCGCCGGGCAGGGAGGTCAGCAGTTCTTCGACCCAGATGTGCCCGCTGACGCCGTAGAAGGTGAGCGAGAAGACGCGCGCGCCGATCAGGATAAAGACCACGAAAGCCGACAGCTTGGCGGTGGATTCGATCGCTTGCCGGACGAGATCCCAGGTCAGGCGGCGTTTGATCATGCCAAGAATGAGGGCACCCATCGCACCCATGGCGCCGCCTTCGGTCGGGGTGGCGACGCCGATGAAGATCGTGCCAAGCACCAGGAAGATCAGGAACAGCGGAGGCACCATGACGAAGGTGGTCTGCTGTGCGATCTGCGACAGGAAGCGGAAGCCGGTGAAGCGGCCCGCGATCCAGTTCAGCACGGCGACAGAGAAGGCGAAGATGATGCCGACAAACATGGTCAGAACGACGTAATCGGCGCCGCGATAGCCTGCGTTCCGCATGACGTACCATCCGAAAAAGCCGCTCGCGACCGTGAGTACGGCCAGCGAAAGCAAGCCGCGGCTGCCGTCGGGCTCGCGGAATCCGACCGCTTCGACCGGCAGTCCAGGCGCGGCTTTGGGAAACAGCATCGAGATCAGGAAGACGTAGCTGGCATAGAGCGCTGCCAACACGAGGCCGGGAATGAATGCGCCCTCGTACATGTCGCCCACCGATCGGCCGAGCTGATCGGCCATGACGATCAGCACCAGCGACGGCGGTATGATCTGTGCCAGCGTGCCCGATGCGGCGATGACGCCGCTGGCCACGCGACGGTCATAGCCGTACCGCAGCATGATGGGCAGCGAGATCAGGCCCATCGAAATGACCGAAGCGGCGACCACGCCGGTGGTGGCGGCCAGCAGGGCGCCGACGAAAATCACGGCATAGGCGAGGCCGCCGCGCACGGTCCCGAACAACTGACCGACGGTCTCCAGCAGGTCCTCGGCCATGCCGGATCGTTCCAGCACGAGCCCCATGAAGGTGAAGAACGGGATCGCCAGCAGCGTATCGTTGCTCATCACGCCGTAGACGCGTTCGGGCAGGGCCTGCAGAAAGTCCGGCGAGAACTGGCCGAGTTCGATGCCGATGATGGCGAACAGCAGGCCGACCGCACCGAGCGAGAACGCCGCCGGATATCCGAGCAGCAGAAACACCACCAGCGCCACGAACATGATCGGCGCCATGTTGTGAATAATGAAGGCTGTCATTCGGCTCCCCGGGCCCGCTGCTGCCGTCTAGTTCTTTTCGACTGCTTGGACGATCTTCTCCACCTCGGCTTCGAGGGGACTGACCTTTGCTGCATGCGGATCCTGAATGAGGCCGCGCATGATCGAGATGCGCTTGATGAGCTCAGAAAGACCCTGGATGAACAGCAAGGCGAAGCCGATCATAATCAGCGATTTGGCCGGCCATTGCGGCAGCCCGCCGGCATTGCCCGACTGCTCGTTGATCGACACCGAGCGGTAGAAGAACGGGATGCTGGTGATGATCATGACGACGGTCAGCGGCAGCAGGAAAAATGCGTGACCGACCACGTCGATGCCGTCGCGCACGCGCTTCGACAGCAGATTATTGATGATGTCGATGCGGATGTGTTCGTTCGCCAGCAGCGTCCAGGGCGAGCACAGCAGGAAAACAATGCTGAACAGCACCCATTGCAATTCGAGCCAGGAATTGGATGACGTGTCGAAGATCTTGCGCACGGTGGCATTGGCGGCCGACACGATGACGGCCAGCAGGATCAGCCAGGCCAGCCGTTTGCCGAGCCAGGTGTTGACGGCGTCGATACCGCGCGTCACCGGCAGCAATGCCTTGAGGATTGCGTCGACAGCGCCCACGAGACGTATCCCTCTGCCCGGCCTTGACGGTCGCGCGGCCGGCGTTCTTGTCGTTGTCTAAAGACCCCATGACCTTGCCCCCAAGGCCACGCTTCCAGAATGTCCGCCACCTTAATCCAAATCCGCCATTGGGCGTCAATGGCGAAGTTGGCCTTAGCCGCCGGTCACGCTCATGTGGCGCGCCAGACCCGGCCGCCGCTGGCGGCGGTCGATCACGAAATCATGGCCCTTCGGCTTGCGGGTGATGGCCTCGTCGATGGCCTTGTGGATCAGATCGTCGCTCTCGGAGGCGCGCAGCGGCGTGCGCAGGTCGGCGGCGTCTTCCTGCCCGAGGCACATATAGAGCGTCCCGGTGCAGGTGATGCGGACACGGTTGCAGGACTCGCAGAAATTATGGGTCATCGGCGTGATGAAACCGAGCCTGCCGCCGGTTTCCTTGACGCGCACGTAGCGCGCCGGTCCGCCGGTCTGGAGGTCGATGTCCTCAAGCGTGTAGCGCTCAGATAGCCGCGCCCGCACCATCGACACCGGCAGATACTGGTCGAGCCGGGTTTCGCCGACATCGCCCAGCGGCATGACCTCGATGACCGTCAGGTCCATGCCGCGGCCATGTGCCCAGGCGACCAGACCCGCGATCTCGTCCTCGTTGACGCCCTTCAGCGCCACCGCATTGATCTTGACCTGCAATCCGGCCGCCTGCGCGGCGTCGATGCCGGCGATGACTTTGTCCAGATCGCCCCAGCGGGTGATGGCGCGAAACTTGTCCGGGTCGAGCGTGTCGAGCGACACGTTGATGCGCTCGACGCCGTGGCCCTTGAGTTCGGCGGCGAATTTCTGCAATTGCGACGCGTTGGTGGTGAGCGTCAGTTCCTTCAGCGCGCCGCTCTTGAGATGGCGCGACAGCGATTCCACCAGGGTCATGATGCCGCGCCGCACCAGCGGCTCGCCGCCGGTCAGCCGCAGTTTACTGACGCCCTTGGCGATGAAGGCGCTGCACAGCCGGTCGAGCTCCTCGAGGCTGAGCAGTTCGGCCTTGGGCAGGAACGACATGTGTTCCGACATGCAATAGACGCAGCGGAAATCGCAGCGGTCCGTGACCGAAACGCGCAGATAGGTGATGGCGCGGGCGAACGGGTCGATCAACGCGAGCGGGCGAGGGCCGGCGCGATCCAGATCGATCACGGAACTGTCGTGGGCAACTGCCATGATTCGTCCCCGGTGGCGGCCATAAGGCACGCGATAACCAAACTATCAGGCTCCGTTAGCCGTATCCAATCCATATAGGCGGTGCCGCCGGTGATGACCATAGCGCGCCCGGAACAACGAAAAACGCCGCGCTGAGGGCGCGGCGTTGTCTCGAAAGCCCGATTGGCGGGCGCTAGCGCTGCGCCGGAGGAGCCGGCCAGGGCGCCGGTTGCTGTTGGACAGGCGCCATCGGCGCAGGGGCCGCAGCAGGGGCCGCGGCGCGGGCCGGAGCAGGGGCGGCG
>JALHNV010000119.1 GCA_022843325.1 Pseudolabrys sp.
GGCCCGGGAAACCAAAGCCCGAGCGCCTCGTCGATGATCTCGCCGCTCTGCGGATCGCGCAGCCGCGCCAGATGCGCCTTGCGCGGTTCGGGAATCCTGCCGGTCAGCGCTTTCAGTGCGTCGCCGGCGCGCGGCCCGGAAATGCGGATCACCGCGATCGCCGCCGGCGGCCGGCCGGAGGAGAGGGCGTAGATGGTGTCGTGATGCGGCGCATTCATGATTGGGCACGGAAGCCCCGGAACGAAGACCGGTCAAGGCTCTAGCCGTAGCTCGCGGCCATTGTAGGTGACCAAGATGCGTGCAAAAATTTGTGACACACGCCCAAGGCGGGAGGTGTTGGGGAGGCCTATGTCGTCACGGGAACCTAACCGGCCAACTAATCCAATTACGTCCGTTCCGTGGTTCGGGGCGCGCAAATTGGCGCGCAAACTTCTCGCGGAGGTCGAAGAGTTGCGCAAGCAGAGAGACTCTGCGCGAAGCCAAATTGAGAGACTTGGAATATTGTCGGTTATCGAACTCGAAGCTCGAACCGCCGCGCTCCATCGGGAAATCGAGAATCAAAAAGCTCGAATTTCAAAAGGATGGGAACAGGGAGCCGCCGGACTAGCCAACCTAAAAGAACAAATAATCGAAGCGCGCAGAACAATTGTCGCCACCGAAGAACTGGCTCTGTTGCAGGAGGTAGGCGTCTACCAATACCGGCACCCTCTAACAGATGCTGTGGCATACGAAAGACAGCTCGCAGCTATAGAAAACAACATCAAAGAAATGACTCGAAAGGACGGTGGAGCCGTCCTCGCCACGAACGACTGGACCGTCAATGGATCTGCTGCAGAAGGCCGAGCAATGGTCCGAGATTTTTCTAAACTTATGCTGCGGGCATTTAATGCCGAGGCCGATACGCTCGTCCGGGGTCTAAAACCCTACAAGCTCGACAGAGCGCTGGATCGGCTCAAGAAGGTGGCGGAGACGATTGAGCGGCTCGGCAAGACAATGAAAATAAGCATCTCATCGTCGTATTACGAATTGCGCGTCCGCGAACTCGAACTCACCGCCGACTTTTTGCAGAAAGAAGCAGAAGAAAAAGAGAACGAGCGCCTAGAGCGAGAACGCTTGCGGGAGGAACGTAAGGCGCAACAGGAGATTGAGCGCGAACGCGCTCGATTGGAGAAAGAGCGCCAGCACTATGCCAATGCTCTCGAGACGCTCATTGCAAGCGGAAACGAGGGGGGTGCCGACAGGCTCCGGGCGCAGTTAGCGGAAGTGGATCAAGCCATTAAAACTGTAGATTTCCGGGCTGCAAATATTCGCGCGGGATACGTCTACCTGATCTCCAATATTGGATCGTTCGGAGAGAAAATGGTTAAAGTCGGCATGACTCGCCGTTTAGACCCTATGGACAGAATTCGCGAACTAAGCGACGCATCTGTTCCCTTTAATTTCGACGTACACGCTCTTTTCTTCTCGAAGGACGCAGTCGGCATTGAAACGGCGATGCATGAAAAGCTGGCTGCGGTGCGCGTGAACCTGGTGAATCGCCGTCGCGAATTTTTCCGGGCAACCCCATCTGAAGTGAAGGCGCACCTTAGCGAGCTGGCAGGCGAACTGTTGCAGTTCCGGGAAGTTCCGGAAGCCCTTGAGTACCGTCAATGTCTCAATGAGGCGAGCCTTCAAGTGCAGGTCTAAGCAAGGGGCACTATGCGCAGAAAGAAGCCTGCTGGGTCATTGGCAAAGCCACGTAAACAAAAAATACCTTGGCGGTGGCGTTTGCGCGTCCTTATGCACTCGCCGTCGTCCAGACTAAAGACGTATCGGAGTTGCCGATCGGCAGCGAATAGTCCCTGTGCAAAGGAAGATCAGGCGTGGGCCGACACCATTTCGGATCACACTGCTCCTGTCCCAGATATCGAGCGAATGCGGATGTCCGCCACCAATTTTGAACCCTACGCCGGCGGTGTTTCGGACCTTTTCGGTTCGGTCGATGGGCTACTTGGTGACTTAAGCCGACGCAAGAAGCACTATCTCAAGGTAAGACTTCTGCATAAGAACCTTTGACGACACCCTGCGGAACATATCCCGCCCCCACACCGTTGACCGCACTGCAACCAACCGATGCTGCGGAGGCGTGATGATGCGTGCCGGAACCAGACTTGCTCTTGCCGGTGCGATGGCGCTGACGCTCGCCGCGTGCGGCGATACCTCCAAAATTCCCGAGGAGGCCAGCACCGGTCCCAATCCGACATTGCCGGAGCCAACGACGTCGTGGCTGCCCACCGTCTCCGTCGCCAAGGCCGTGAAGTGGCCGGAAGGCGCCAAGCCCGTCGCGGCAGCGGGGCTCGCCGTCAACGCCTTTGCCAGCGGTCTCGACCATCCGCGATGGGTCTACGTGCTGCCGAATGGCGACGTGCTGGTGGCCGAGAGCAACAAACCGAAGAAGGAAGACACGAGCTTCAGCATCAAGGGCTGGGTGATGGGTCTGGTGCAAGGCTACGCCGGCGCCGGCGTGCCCAGCGCCGACCGCATTTCGCTGCTGCGCGATACCGACCGCGACGGCATAGCCGAAACAAAGACGGTGTTTCTCAAGGGCCTGTTCTCGCCGTTCGGGATGACGCTGATCGGCAGCGATCTGTTCGTGGCCAATGCCGACGCGGTGGTGCGCTTCCGCTATCAGGAAGGCACGACGGAAATCACCGAGCCGGGCGAGAAAATCGCCGACCTGCCAGGTGGCCCGCTCAACCACCACTGGACCAAGAACATCATTGCCAACAAGGACGGCACCAAGCTCTATGCCACCGTCGGCTCCAACAGCAATGTCGGCGAGAACGGCATGGAGAACGAGGAGCGTCGCGCCTCGATCCTCGAGATCGATATTGCCAGCCGCACAACGCGGATATTCGCATCCGGCCTGCGCAACCCGAACGGCATGGGCTGGGAGCCGCAGACCGGCGCGCTGTGGACCGTGGTCAATGAGCGCGACGAGCTGGGCAGTGATCTGGTGCCGGACTATCTGACATCCGTGCAGGACGGCGGTTTCTACGGCTGGCCCTACAGCTACTGGGGCCAGATCGTCGATACGCGCATCCAGCCGCAGCGACCCGAGCTGGTCGCCAAGGCGATCAAGCCGGATTACGCTCTCGGCAACCACGTTGCGCCGCTCGGCCTGACGTTTGCCACGGACGTGCTCGGCAACACCGCGAAACTGCCGGCACCATTCGTCAACGGCGCCTTCGTCGGCAATCACGGCTCGTGGAATCGCAAGCCGCGCAGCGGCTACAATGTCGTGTTCATCCCGTTCGCCGATGGCAAGCCGAATGGCCAGCCGATCAATGTGCTCACCGGCTTCGTCAGTGACAAGGATCAAGCCCTCGGCCGACCGGTCGGCGTTACCATCGCCCGCGATGGCGCGCTGCTGGTGGCGGATGATGTGGGTAATGCGATCTGGCGCGTGACCGGGGCGACGCAGACCAGCGCGAAGTAGGGATGGTTGTCATTGCCGGGCTTGACCCGACAATCCATGATGACGATCCGCCGTTTCAGCCTTACATAAGGCTGTCGCTTTTCGTGAAGCATCATGGATGCCCGGGTCAAGGCCGGGCATGACAGGCCGAAAATGTCCTCACCGACCAACACCACCCACACCAATCGCCTTGCCTCAGCGACCTCGCCCTATCTGCTGCAGCATCAGCACAACCCGGTGGACTGGTGGCAGTGGGGGCCGGAGGCGCTGGCGGAGGCGAAGCGCACCAACCGGCCGATCATGCTCTCGGTCGGCTATGCCGCCTGCCACTGGTGCCACGTCATGGCGCACGAGTCGTTCGAGGACGACGCGACGGCGGCGGTGATGAACGAGCTGTTCGTCAACATCAAGGTCGATCGCGAAGAGCGGCCGGATATCGACCAGATCTACATGAATGCGCTGCATCTGCTGGGCGAGCAGGGCGGCTGGCCGCTGACCATGTTTCTGACGCCGGCCGGCGAGCCCGTGTGGGGCGGCACTTACTTCCCGAAGGAAGCGAAATTCGGCCGCGCCGCTTTCACCGATATTCTGCGCGAGGTGTCGCGCATGTTTCGCGAGGAGCCGCACAAGATCGAGCAGAACCGCGCCGCCCTGCTGGCGCGGCTGGCCGACAAGGCGCGGCCGGCCGGCAAGGTTACGTTCGGCATTGCCGAACTCGACAACGCCGCCAAGCAGATCGGCAATGCCTTCGATGTGGTGCACGGCGGCCTGCGCGGCGCGCCGAAGTTTCCGCAGCCGTCGATTCTGGAAATGCTGTGGCGGGCCGGGGTACGCAGCGGTGATGCGAGGTTCTTCGAGACCGTCGAGCATTCGCTCGAACGCATGAGCGAAGGCGGCATCTACGACCATCTCGGCGGCGGCTACTCGCGCTACTCGGTCGATGAACGCTGGCTGGTGCCGCATTTCGAGAAGATGCTGTACGACAATGCACAATTGCTGGAGCTGCTGGCGCTGGCGTATCAGCGCAACGCGGCGCCGCTGTTCGCCGCGCGCGCGCGCGAAACGGTGGCGTGGCTGACGCGCGAGATGACCACGCCCGAAGGCGCCTTCGCCGCGTCGCTCGACGCCGACTCGGAAGGCGAAGAGGGCAAGTTCTACGTCTGGGGCAAGAACGAGATCATCGAACTGCTCGGTCCCGATGCCGGCGAGTTCTTCGCCCGGCATTACGACGTCAGCGACGACGGCAATTTCGAAGGCCATAACATTCTCAACCGGCTCAAGAGCGTGCCGCGCAGCGACGCGGATGAAGCGCGGCTGCAGACTTTGCGCGACATTCTGCTGGAGGCGCGGGCAGGCCGGGTGCGCCCCGGTCTCGACGACAAGGTGCTGGCCGACTGGAACGGGCTGATGATCGCGGCGCTGGTCAATGCCGGCATCGCGCTTGACGAGCCGTCATGGATTGCAATGGCACGCCGCGCCTTCGGTTTCATCGCCACGTCGATGACCAAAGATGACCGGCTCGGGCACTCGTGGCGCGCCGGGCAGTTGCTGTTTCCCGGGCTGGCCTCCGACTTCGCCGCCATGATCCGTGCGGCGCTGGCGTTGTTCGAGGCGACCGGCGAGCGCGACTTCCTCGATCAGGCGCTGCGCTGGCAGAAGGCGATGGACGCGCATTACGCCGACCCGGACACCGGCGGCTATTATCTGTCGGCCGACGACGCCGACGATCTGCTGCTGCGGCCGCATTCGACCGCCGACGATGCCTCGCCCAATCCCAATGCCGTGGCGGCGCAAAACCTGGTGCGGCTGGCGGTGCTGTCCGGGGACGACAAGTGGCGTGACAAGGCCGACACCTTGCTCGAGGGCATCCTGTCGGCGGCGGCGTCCAATCTGTTCTCGCACATGGCGCTGCTGAATGCGCTGGACCTGCGGCTGCGCGCGGCCGAGATCGTGCTGACCGGGCCGGACGCCGGTCACATGGCGCTGGCCGCGCTGAAGTTGCCGTTCCTTGACCGCATCGTGCTGCGCGCGCCGTCGAGCGCCGCGCTGCCGCCGTTGCATCCGGCACAGGAGAAACTCAAGGCGGTGACGGGCAGTGCGGCCTTTGTCTGCGTCGGCGAGCGCTGTTCGCTGCCGGTGACGGCGGCGGATCAAATCGCCGCGGCGGTGAAGGCGATGCGGACCGCTTAATCCCTCCCCTTTCAGGGGAGGGATCAGAAGGTCATCCCGCCAGCTTCAGCGTATCCTTCGGCAACCACCGGCTCCACGGCTCCGGCGCGATCGGGCGGTCGCTGATCCAGACCGGCCAGATCGTGTTCTTCTCGTCCATGCGGCCGATGATGCCCGGCTTGTGCAGGTGTTGGGTCTCGGCGTCGAGCATGACATCGAAGCCGCTCGGCGCGCGCAAGGTGCGGCCGGCCAGGGCCGCGCGGACCGCGCTGACGTCGGTGCTGCCGGCGGCGCTGACCGCCTGCGCCCAAAGCTGGAAACCGATCCAGCTCGCTTCCATGGCGTCATTCGTCGTCGCCGCCGGGTCGTCACAGAACTGCCGCCACGCCGCGATGAAGGCCTGGTTCTCCGGCGTGTCGAGCGTGTGCAGATAGGTCCAGGCCACCATGTGGCCGATCAGGTTGCGCTCGGCCAGCGCCGGCATCTCGGCTTCGCCCAGCGACAGGCTCATCACCGGCAGGATGTCGGCGTCGAGGCCCTGGCGCGCGCGCTCGCGGAAGAAGTGCACGTTTGAATCGCCGGACAGCGTCGCGATGATGGCGCCGTCGCGCCCGGCAAAGCGGCGGATGGTGTGCACGCGGTCGTGCCAGTTCTTCTCGCCGAACGGCGTGTACAGCTCATCGACCGCATCGGCGCCGACGCCGCGGCTGGCGAGATAATTGCGGATGATGGCGTTGGTGGTGCGCGGATAGACGTAGTCGGTACCCACCAGCACGAAGCGGCGGCGGCCGAGCTTGAGCAGATGGTCGACCGCGGGGATCGCCTGCTGTTGCGGCGTGGCGCCGGTGTAGATGACATGCGGCGACTGCTCCTCGCCTTCGTACTGGCTCGGATAGAACAGCAGCCCGTCATAGCGCGCCAGCACCGGCAGCACCTGCTGCCGCGACGCCGAGGTCCAGCAGCCGAAAATGGCGGCGACGGCATGATCGGCCAGCAGCGCGCGGGCCTGCGCACCATAGGCGGCCGGGTCGGAGCGCGGATCCATGATCACGGCTTCGACCGGGCGGCCGAGCAGGCCGCCATTGCGGTTCAGGTTCTCGATCATCATCACCAGCATCTGCTGCAGCGGCCGCTCGCTGGCGGTCAGCGTGCCGGACAGCGAATGCAGGATGCCGACCTTGATCGAGCCGTGGTCCAGATCGGAAAAGTAGCGGCTGACCTGGCTGACCAGGGACTGAGCGCGGCCGATCAGGTCGTCGGCGGTGGCCAGTACGGCGTCGCCGGCGACGGCCACGTCGGCCACAACGGCCTTGATGCCGGGCAGCGCCTCGCTGACGGTGCCGGCGACCTTCATCGCCTCGGTGCCGATGACGTCGAGCTGGGAAATCTGCTGCTCGATGATGCGGTTGATGTTTTCGTTGACGCCGCCCATGGCAGCGACGCTCTGATCGACCGCGGCGATGGCGACTGCGGTGTCGCGCACCGCCTGCTGGATGCCGTGGATCTGGGCGCTGATGTCCTCGGTCGCCTGCGCGGTGCGGCGCGACAGGTCCTTCACTTCGCTGGCGACCACGGCAAAGCCGCGGCCGGCCTCACCGGCCCGCGCCGCCTCGATGGTGGCATTCAGCGCCAGCAACGAGGTCTGTCCGGCGATGGCCTGGATCAACTTGATCACCTCCTCGATCCGGGTCGCCGCCTGCGCCAGCGTATGCATGGTGGCGTCGGCGCGGAGCAACTCGGCCGTGGTGCGTTCGGTGGCGGCGCGGGCGTCAGTCACCTGACGCGCCGAACTCATCACCAGCATCTGCACGTCGCGCGCGGCATTGGCGACGCCGGCCACATCCTCGGCGGCGCGCGTTGCTGCGTCGGACGCCTGCGTCACCTGGCGCGCCATCAGCCGGTTGCTGTCGGCGAGGTCGGCGGCGGTGCCGCGGATGCGCTCGCCGGCGCTGGTGAAGGTGTTGACGACTTCCTGCACCGCCTGGCGGAAATTGCCGGTGAAGAACAACCGCCCGGCATGATGCAGCCGCGCCTCGGTCTCGCGCCGTTGCTGGTCGACGGACAGTGTGTCGGCCTCGATCAACGCGCTGCGCACGGTCTCGGCCGTGGACGCGAACAGCTGGATGGCGCCGTCACCGACGACGCTGGGCAGCGTCGTGTAGCGGTCGCCGCGCGCGATCTTGCCGATGGAAGCGATGATGCGGGCCAGACGGTATTCGGCGAAGCTGCCGACCGCGAGCGCGCCCAGCAGCGCGACGGCGACGGTGCTGAGAACGCCGTATGGCAATGCGACGGCCGTCGCCAAACCGACGGCGAAGGTCGGCCCCGCAATCCACAGCGCGGGTCGCGGAATTCGAAGTCGCATCGATGGCATTGCTGGCTCGTCGGGGAATTGCTGAAGATCAAATTGCCCAATTAGGGTTTCCAATTCCTTTCGCAACCGCACAAACGGCCGCATCAATGTGCGGCAACGCGCACAAAGAATAGGCGCGGCGTTCGGCTCCACGCCGCCTGTCGCCGGGCGATACTCAGCCGTGATACGGTGAGCCATGACATCCTCCGTGCACACACCTGAGTTCGAGCGCTGGCAGCAACGCTTCGCGCAACCCGGTTATCTGTTCGGCACCGCGCCGAATGCATTCCTCAAGAGCAAGGCGGCGCTGCTGCGCAAGGGCCAGCGCGCTCTGGCGATTGCCGACGGCGAAGGCCGCAACGGCGTGTACCTCGCCGAGCAGGGCCTCGACGTGCTGTCGGTCGATTACTCGCCGCTGGCCCAGGCCAAGGCGCAGAAGCTCGCCGCCGACCGTGGCGTCACGCTGCGCACCGAGCAGGCCGACATGACGACATGGTCATGGGCGCCGGACGCCTACGATGTGGTGGTGGCGATCTTCATCCAGTTCGCGACGCCGTCGGAGCGCGCCGATATTTTCACCGGCATCAAGCGTACGCTGAAGCCGGGCGGGCTGCTGTTGATGCAGGGGTACCGGCCGAAGCAGCTCGAGTACAAGACCGGCGGTCCGGGCAACGCCGACCACCTTTATACCCGCGAGATGCTGCAGTCGGCTTTCGCCGATTTTGCCACCCTCGAAATCATCGAGCACGACAGTGCGATCGAAGAAGGCGCCGGTCACGCTGGCATGTCGGCGCTGATCGATGTGCTCGGCCGGAAGTAGGAAAGGTAGCCCGGATGAGCCAACGGGTCCGGCCCGAAGTGGCCGGCCCGATGACAGGCTCCGCGAAATCCGGGGCGGCCTTTGCCAGATTCCCGGGTTACGCTTCGCTCCACCCGGGCTACAAAAACGCTAGGCCGACCCGCTACCGGTATCTGGTCGGAAATCCCGGCGGGGCCGGCGGATTGCCCATCGATGCGTCCAGCGGCTTCTTCAACAGGCTGGAGCGCAGGCCTTCCGGCCGTGGCGGCGGTGCCGATGGCTGGGGAGCATAAGCCGCCGCCTGCGGCGCATAGGCCTGGCCCGGCGGCGCATAGGCCGGCGGGTAGTTCGGCGCGGCGGGCTGCAACGGTGGCGCCTCGAAGGCAGCACTGAAGTCGTCGTCGTCGGCCATCTTGTGGCTCATGCTGGCGCTGCGCCAGCGAT
>JALHNV010000120.1 GCA_022843325.1 Pseudolabrys sp.
GCTCTTCCGATCTATTGACGGCAAGCCGATCGTGGTGCTGCCGGGATTTCCGACCTCGGCGATTTTTACCTTCCATGCTTTCGTTGCACCCGTCATCCGGGCGCTGGCGGGCTTGCGAACCGAAGCAGCGGAGACCGTCAGCGCGCGCGTGCCGGTCCGCATTGCGTCCGAACTCGGCCGCAAGGAATTCGTCTTGGTGTCGCTGGCGCATGGCGCGGAAGGGCCGATCGCCTTCCCGACCGGCAAGGGCTCCGGTTCGGTGACCAGCTTTTCGCAAGCCGACGGCTTCATCGAGATCGACGCGCTGGCCTCGGCGCTCGATGCCGACACGCAGGCGGAGGTGACGCTGATCGGCAGCGCCGCGCGTGCACCCGATGTATCGATCATGGGAAGCCATGATGTCGCGCTCGATGTGGTGGTCGGCGCGCTGGCCGAGCGCGGCTTCACGGCGCGCACGCTGGCGGTCGGCAGTCTGGGTGGCGTCGCCGCCGCCAGCCGCGGCGAATGCGACATCGCGCCGGTGCATCTGATCGATCCGGTCAGCGGCAAATACAATGTGCATCTGGTGACGCCGGAGCTTTCGCTGGTGCCCGGCTGGCGGCGCATGCAGGGCGTGCTGTTCCGTCCCGGCGACGCGCGCTGCGAAGGCCGCAGCGCGGAGGAGGCGATCAAGGCGATGCTGACCGATGCGTCGGCGCTGATGGTCAACCGCAATGCCGGTTCCGGCACCCGCGTGCTGGTCGACAACCTGCTCGGAGGTGTGCGGCCGCCCGGCTATGCCAACCAGCCGAAGTCGCATAATGCTGTGGCGGCGGCGATCGCACAGGGCCGCGCCGACTGGGGCCTGGCGATCGAGCCGGTGGCGCGGCTTTACGGCCTTGGCTTTATTCCGGTCGCGCCGGAACATTACGATTTCCTGGTGGTCGAAAGCCGCCGCGACCGGCCGGCGGTGCAGGCCTTCCTGGCCGCGTTGCGCGACGACGCCACCCGCGACCGGATCCGCGCCATCGGCATGGAGCCGGCGGAGCTTTCGTCCATTTCCTCAGAACGGCGCGCCGGACCGTAGCCCGGATGGAGCATTCCGATTCCGCTTCGCTCCATGCGGGCCACTTAGCCCTCATCCATATTGCTGTATAAAGGCGCCATGCGCATCATCGGTCTCGCCGGCTGGAGCGGCTCCGGCAAAACGACATTGGTCACCAAACTCATTCCGCGGCTAATTGCGCGGGGCTTGCGCGTGTCGACGCTCAAGCATGCCCATCACGGTTTCGATCTCGACACGCCGGGCAAGGATTCCTTCATGCACCGCGCCGCCGGCGCCACCGAGGTGCTGATCTCGTCCGGCAAGCGCTGGGCCATCCTGCACGAATTGCGCGAGGAGCCGGAGTGGGACTTGCCCGCGCTGACCGCCAAGATGTCGGCGGTCGATCTGGTGCTGGTCGAGGGGTTCAAGCGCGACGCCTTTCCCAAGCTGGAAATTCACCGCAGCGCCAACGGCAAGCCGCTGCTGCATCCGGACGACCCGCATATCGTCGCGGTCGCCTGCGACACGGCGTTGCCGGAGGCGCAGGTGCCTGTGGTCGATCTCAACGACGCCGAAGCAATCGCCGACGTGCTGTTGCGGCATGCCGTGGCGATCGACCAGGTGCGGAGCGCGTCATGGCGCAACTGACCGACGACTGCTTTGCCTTCTCCGGGCCGCTGCTGCCGCTCACCGACATGGAGCGGCTGATCGGCGAGCGCGTCGGACCGGTCGATGGCGTCGAGCGCGTGCCGCTGCGTCTCGCCCGCGGCCGGGTGACGGCGGCCGATGTGGTCGCGCCGGTGGCGCTGCCGCCGTTCGATAATTCCGCGGTCGACGGTTATGCCGTGCGGCATGCCGATCTGTCGACCGGGGGCGACATCCGGCTGGTCATCGGCGGACGCGTGATGGCGGGCGTGCAATCCGGCGCGGCAATCAGGCCCGGCGAAGCGATCCGTATTTTCACCGGTGCGCCGATGCCTGCCGGCGCCGACACGGTGTTCATGCAGGAAGACGTCACCGTCGATGGCGAAACCGTGATGGTGCCGAAAGGTCTCAGGTGCGGTGCCAATCGCCGCTTGGCCGGTGAGGATCTTGCCGCAGGCAACGTCGCGCTGCCCGCCGGCACGGTGCTTGATGCGCCGCACGTCGCGCTGGCGGCGGCGATCGGCCTGACCGACCTCGCGGTGCGCCGCCGTCTGCGCGTGGCGATCTTTTCGACCGGCGACGAGGTGGTCGAGCCCGGCGCGCCGCGCCACGGCGCGGCGATCTTCGACGCCAACCGCTTTCTGCTGGCCGCGTTGCTGGAACGGCTTGGCGCCGAGGTGACCGATCTCGGCATTCTCAAGGACGATCCGGATAAACTGGCGCGCGCGCTCAAGGATTCCGCCGCCGGTCACGACCTGGTCGTCACCTCCGGTGGCGTCTCCACCGGTGAAGCGGATCACGTGCGCGGCGCGGTCGAGGCCATCGGCAATCTGGTGTTCTGGCGCATCGCCATCAAACCGGGCCGGCCGGTGGCGATGGGCGTGATCCGCGGCGTCGGCAAGAACGATGGCGCCGCCTTTGTCGGCCTGCCGGGCAATCCGGTGGCGGTGTTCGTCACCTTCGTGCGGGTGGTGAAGCCGCTGCTGCGGCGGCTGTCCGGCGCGCTGCCGCAGACGCTTCATCCGTTGCCGGTGCGCGTCGCCTTCGCCTACAAGAAAAAGAAAGACCGCCGCGAATACGTGCGGGTGTCGTTGCGCCGCGCCGCCGACGGCGAGATCGAGGCGATCAAGCATCCGCAGGACGGTGCCGGCATTCTCACATCGCTGACCGAAACCGATGGGCTGCTGGAGTTTGCCGAAGACGTGACGTCGGTCGCGCCGGGCGATCGCGTCGGGTTTCTGTCGTATGCGGACTTGATGGGCTAGCCGCCGGCCACGATCTTCTCGGCCTTGGCCGCATCTTCCGGCGTGTTGACGTTGAAGAACGGATCGAGCGGCTGGTCCGGCCATTCGGCGATGGCGATGCCGTGGCGCGCGGTCCAGACCTCGATCTTGCGCAGGTCCTCGTCAATCAGCGCCTTGCGCAGGTCCTCGCGCAGCGCCAGCGGCCACAGGCCGACGACAGGATGCCGCCAGTCGCCGGAGCGCGCGCAGGCCAGCGGCACACCCGCGCCCATCTGACGCCGCGCCTGGTGCAGGCGCTCGACCAGATCGTCCGGCAGAAACGGACAGTCTCCCGGCACGCTCATCATCCATTCGATGCCGTTGTTTTTCTGCGCCAGCCAGTCGAGTCCGGCGAGAATGCCGGCCAGCGGCCCGGCGAAATCCGGCACGCTGTCCGGCACCACCGTCAGCCCGGTATCGGCGAAGCGCTTCGGATCGCCATTGGCGTTGATGATGATGCCGGTGCACTGGCCCGACAGCGTCGCCAGCACGCGGTCGAGGATGGTGACGCCGCCAATCTCGATGCGCGCCTTGTCGCCGCCGCCCATGCGGCGGGCGAGGCCGCCGGCCAGAACGAGGCCGAGGGTGGGGGGAGGAGGGATGTTCAAGTGCGGTACCTTTCTTCACCTCCCCCTGGAGGGGGGTGGTCGCCGAGCCAAGCTGGGCGGGTGGGGGGGAGCTTCAACGGCATTCACCCCGCCCCGGTTCGCTGCGCTCACCGACCCTCCCCCTCCAGGGGAGGGTAAAGCGAAGCGCGTGTTACGCTCACTCATCGCTCACCGCCGCCTTGCGCCGGTGCTTCGAGCTTTCTTCCGCGACCGTATCGAGGTCCTGATCGAACACGATGCGGTCCTCGCCCGCCAGCGCGACGAAACGCTTGCCGCGGGCGCGGCCGATCAGCGTCAAATTGGCCTTGCGCGCCAGCTCGACGCCCCAGGCGGTGAAGCCCGAACGCGAGATCAAGATCGGAATGCCCATGCGCACGCACTTGATGACCATCTCCGAGGTCAGCCGGCCGGTGGTGTAGAAAATCTTGTCGTCCGGCGACACCTTCTCCTTGAACATCCAGCCGGCGATCTTGTCGACCGCGTTGTGGCGGCCGACGTCTTCCATGTAGACCAGCGGCTTGTCCTGCTGCGCCAGCACACAGCCGTGGATGGCGCCGGCTTCGAGATACAGCGACGGCGTGGTGTTGATGGCATGCGTCAGCGCGTAGAGCCACGACGTGCGCAATTCGGTATTGGGCAGCGTGACGTTCTCCAGCGCCTCCATCAGGTCGCCGAACACGGTGCCCTGCGCGCAGCCGGAGGTCTGCACTTTCTTCTTCAGCTTCTTCTCGTAATTGGTCTTGCGTTTGGTGCGCACCACCACCACCGCCAGCTCCTCGTCGTAGTCGACCTCTGTCACGACATCGTCCGGCAGCAGCATGTTCTGGTTAAGCAGATAACCGATCGCCAGATAGTCCGGGTAATCGCCGATGGTCATGGCGGTGACGATTTCCTGGCTGTTGAGGAAGATCGTCAGCGCCCGCTCCACCGTCACCGAGGTGTCGATGCGTGCGCCGGTCTGGTCGATGCCGCTGACGCGCTCGGTCAGCCGCGGGTCCGCCGGATTGGGCTTGATGAGATAGGTGTCTGATTTCATGCGGCGAATGTAGGCATTCGCGGTGGTCCAAGGAAGCACGGCGGCTCTGCCAGTAGTTGTACCGCAATACGGGTCAATAAGTACTGTATTGTGAATTTCGCTTCGTCCCGGCAGAATGCCGGCAACAAAAATCAAGAACTCAACCAGGGAGGAAGTCATGATGCGGAATTACGCCATCGCGGCTGCCGTCGCGTGTGCCGCCTTTGCCGCTCCGGCGTCGGCGCAGTCATGGCCGCAGCGGCCCATTACTTTGATCGTGTCGCAGCCGGCGGGCGCCAGCCCCGACGTGATGGCGCGCATGATCGCCGAGCGCATGAGCAAGTCGCTCGGCCAGACCGTGGTCATCGAGAACAAGCCCGGCGCCGGCAATGTGGTCGGCGCCAGCGCCGCGGCGCGGTCCGCGCCGGACGGCTACACGCTGTTCTTCGCCACCTCGGCGGCCTTGGTCACCAATCCCTACATGATGAAGAACCTTCCCTATAACCCGGAGAAGGATTTCGCGCCGATCGCCTTTGTCACGCGCAGCAACCAGCTGATCGTGGTCAATCCGTCGGTCGACGCCAAGACGCTGCCCGACCTGATCGCGCTCGAAAAGAAATCGCCGGGCACGCTGTCGCTGTCGGTCGATGGCCCGCGCAATCTGGCCGGCGTCACCGGTCAGGCGCTGAACAAGTTCGCCGGTACCAAGTTCGTGCTGATCCCGTCGACCAATCCGAACGCCGGCGTGCAGGACGTCATGACCGGCCGCACGCAGGTCGGCGTGTTCTCGGTGTCGATCGTCGAGGCGCTGGTGCAGGCGGGATCGCTGCGCGCCATTGCGGTCGCCTCGCGCGAGCGCAGCGCCAGCATGCCCAACGTGCCGGCCGCAGCGGAGACCTTGCCGGGCTTCGACTTCAACGGCTGGTTCATGCTGATGGCGCCGGCCGGCACGCCCGCTGACATCGTGACGAAAATCAATGCCGCCGCCGATGCCGCGACCAAGGACCCGCAGGTCAAGGAGCTGTCGGCCAAGCTCGGCTTCGATCTGCCCAAGGGCGGTGTCGGCACGCCGCAAGCCGCCGCGGCGTTCCTCAAGGAGCAACTGGCGCTGTGGGGCCAGACCACCAAGGATCTCGGCATCGAGCCGCAATAGGCCTCAGCCCGGCAGAAACGCCACCGCGCCGGTAGCGGTATCGGTCAGCCGCTCCACCGGCGCGCGGTACAGCTCTTCAAGCTGCGTGCGGTTGAGCACCTCGTCGACCGGTCCGTCGGCGATGCGTGTGCCGTCGCGCAGCAGATAGGCCCGGTCCGCGGCGCGCAGCGCGTGGTTCGGATCGTGCGTCGTGAACAAGACGCCGTGGCCCGATTTTGCCAGCGCGCCGATCTCGGCCAGCACCTTACCCTGGTTGCCGAAGTCGAGGCTGGCGGTCGGTTCGTCCAGCACCACGAATTGCGGCTCCTGCGCCAGCGCGCGCGCCAACAGAACCAATTGCCTCTCTCCGCCGGAGATCATGGTGTAAGGCCGCTGTGCCAGATGTGCGATGCCGAACCGTTCGAGCGATGCATGGCTGACGTCGCGGTCGTGGGTGCTCGGCTGGCTGAACAGGCTGCCATGCGCGGTGCGGCCCATCAGCACCACGGTCTCGACGCTGAAGGCAAACGTGCCGACATGGACCTGCGGCACATAGGCCACGACGCGCGCGCGTTCGCGGATCGAATAGTCACCGAGTGGCTTGCCGTCGAGCCGCACCTCGCCGGCTTTCGGCGTCAGCAGGCCGAGCAGCGTTTTCAGCAACGTGGTCTTGCCGCCGCCATTGGGGCCGAGCAGCGCCAGCACCTCGCCGGTGTTGAGCGCGACATCGAGCCCGCGGCCGACAACATGGTCGGCATAGCCGATGGTGAGGCCGTGGCCTTCGAGTCTCACGACCAGTTCCTCTGCATACTGGCCAGCAGCCAGATGAAGAACGGCGTGCCGACCACCGCGGTGAGAATGCCGAGCGGGATCTCGACCTCCGCCATGGTGCGCGCCAGCGTGTCGATCAGTAGCAGATAGCCGCCGCCGAGAATCGCCGCGGTCGGCAGCAGCCGCGCGAAGTCGGGGCCGACCAGCGACCGTGCCAGATGCGGCACCACGAGGCCGACCCAACCGATGATGCCGGCGGTGGCGACGCTGGCCGAGGTCGTCAGCGTGGCGGCGGCGACGATGGCGACGCGCAGCGGTCCGGTGGCGATGCCGAGCGCGCGGGCCTCTTCTTCCGGCAGCGACATGGCGTTCATGCGCCAGCGCAACGCGATCAGCACCGCGGTGCCGAGCGCCACCGGGCCGAACAGCGGCAGCAGATCGGGCACGCCCGTCGCCGACAGGCTGCCGAGCAGCCAGAAGGTCATGGCGGGAAGCTGGTTGTAGGGATCGGCGAGGTACTTCACGAGGCCGACGCCGGCGCCGAGCAGCGCGCCGACCACCACGCCGGTCAGCACCAGCACCAGGATCGGATCGCGCGAGCGCACCGCCGAGCCGATCGCATAGACCGCGCCGACCGCGACCAGCCCGCCGATGAAGGCGAAGCCCTGGATGGCGACGATGCCCAGTGAAAAGAAGATGCCGATCACGGCGCCCAGCGCGGCGCCCGACGAGGCGCCGAGTATGTCGGGCGACACCAGCGGATTGCGGAACAGGCCCTGGAATGCGGTGCCGGCCACCGCCAGCGCCGAGCCGACCAGCACCGCGGCGAGCACGCGCGGCCCGCGCACCTGCAGGATGACGCTTTCGACCGCCGGCGCGACATCGGCGCGGCCGCCGGAGAGTTTGGCCAGCAGCACGCTCATCAGCTCGCCGAGCGAGACGGGATAGCGTCCGACCGTGAAGGCCAGCAGCAGCCCGGCGATCAGCACGCCGGTCGCGATCGCCAGGCCGGGCAGGGCGGAGCGGTTCATGACCTCACCGCACATTCCGTGTCATCATCCGCCAACGGGTCCGCGCGAAGCGCGGCCCGATGACAGGCTCCGGCGGATGATCCAGTATCCCCGGAGCCGGTGGTGTGCGCGGGCAGCGCCATTATTACTTTTACATACTCGCAAGCCGGATCGGCGGCACGCTGTATATCGGCGTGACCAACGATCTGGTGCGTCGCGTTTATGAACATCGGGAGAAGCTCGCCGAGGGTTTCACAAAGAAATATGAGGTCGCGCGGTTAGTCTACTTCGAACGGCACGGCGATATCGAGGTGGCCATTCGTCGAGAGAAACGCCTCAAGAAATGGAATCGCGCCTGGAAGGTCAGGCTCATTGAAGAGAACAATCCGAACTGGAGCGACTTGTACCACGGCATCGCCAGGCCGTGATCCGTCACTAAGCGCTCTCACCCGCGTCAACCCACTGAAGGTCATCCCCCGCGCAGGCGGGGCATCCAGTACGCCGCAGCATCGGCGTGGTCATCGACCACCGACGTTTGCGATTACTGGATCGCCCGCCGGAGCCTGTCATCGGGCCGCGCTTCGCGCGGACCCGTTGGCGGGCGATGACAGCGGAGTCTAATCCCGCCCCGCCAGTACATGTTCGATCTGCGCGTCGGTCGGGGTGCGGTGGTAGAACTGCGTGTAGAAGTCGCGCGTCAGCGTCGCGATGTCCTCGGCGAAGCGGTCCGGGTACAAAATCTTCGCCAGCCACCACAGGCCGATCAGCCGGTTCACCGACGGCGGGAAGTCGACCCAGCCGAACGGCATTTTCGGTGACAGATGCACCCGCCCGGCGCGCACCGCCGCGACCGACGCCCAGGCCGGGTCGCTGCGCACGGTGGCGGCGAAGTCCTGGTCGATGGTGACGATTACCTCGGGATTCCACAGCAGCACCTGCTCGATCGACACATTGGCAAGGCCGCCTTTGTTCGCCCCGGCGACATTCTGCGCCAGCATCTCGATGGTCTCGACGTTGATCGAGGAGCCGAGGCCGGTGACCAGCCCGCGCGGGCCGCGCGCGTAATAGACCCGCGGCCGCTCGGCCGGCGCCACTTGCGCGATGCGCCCAGCGATGGTCCGCATCGTATCGTCGGCGTAGCGCGCCAGCGTCTCCGCGCGGTCGCTGCGGCCGGTCAGTTCGCCGAGCTTGCGATAGGTCGCGGCGATGGCGTCGAAGCGGCCGTCGAGCAGCGCATAGGGAATGCCGGTCTGGTCCTGCACGCGGCTGGCCAGCGAGACGAAGGTGGCGCTGGTCGAGCCGACGTCGAGAATGAGATCGGGCTTGAGCGCGAGCACCAGTTCCAGATTGGCGGTGTTGCCGCGGCCGGTGATGCGCCCGATCTCCGCTTTGCCGCAGATGTTGGGCAGCATGTAGGCGCATTCTTCCGGCCGGTTGGCGCGCGGCCAGCCAAGCAGCAGGTCGGGCGCCAGCGTGTACAGCAGAATGGCGGCCGGCGGGCCGGCCGGAAACACGCGCTCCACCTTCGCCGGCACCTGCAGGGCGCGGCCGGTGGCGTCCGTGACGGTGGCGGCGCGCGCCGGCGGCGCCAAAGCCGCCGGCACCAAGTTCGGAAGAGCCC
>JALHNV010000121.1 GCA_022843325.1 Pseudolabrys sp.
TACATGAACCTGGCCGAACTGAAGGCGCTCGGCATCACCGTGCATATCATCAAGGGCTATGGCGACATCGCGGTGGCCGAGCACACTATCGCGCTGATGTTTGCGGCAGCGCGCGACATCGCCCGTATGGACCGCGAGGTGCGCGGCGGCATCTGGACGCCGCAGGAGGGCATACAACTTTTTGGCAAGACCCTGGGGGTAATCGGCGTCGGCGGCATTGGCCGGGAGGTGGCGCGGATGGCGCGCGGCCTCGGCATGGAGGTGCTGGCCTATAACCGGACACCGCGCGCCGAGACCGGCATGACCATGGTTGATCTCGACACCCTGCTGGCCAAGTCCGACGTCGTGTCGCTCAACCTGGTGCTCAATGACGAGACCCGGAACTTTCTCGATGCGGCGCGGCTCGGCCGCATGAAGCCGGGCGCGATCCTGGTCAACACGGCGCGGGCGGCGCTGGTGGACGAAGCGGCGCTGCTGGACGCCCTGAGCAGCGGCCATATCCGCCACGCCGGCCTGGACGTCTTCCACAAGGAGCCGCTGGCGGGCGATCATCCCCTCACCGGCATGCACAATGTGACGCTGACCTCGCATGCGGCGTTCCGCACCAACGAGGCCTCGGTCACGCTGCTGCGGCGGGCGATCGAGATCGTCAAAACGATCAGGAACGGGCGCTAAAAACAGGCCCTCTCCGCTCCCGCACCAGGATGGAACTCATTCGACCCGTCGCCGTTGTTGGGTGTCACGGGGGCAATAATGGCCGACGATACGACCAATCCAACGATTGCGGTGCATGGCGCCGCCCGGCTGCCGTCGGTCACGGTCGACGTCTACAACAGTGAAATCAAGGACGAGGACGGCTTTCTCGGCGATCGCGCCAGCAAGACCGCCTTTCGGGAGATCCTGGAGCGTTTGCGCAAGCCGTTGCGCAAGGCGAAAGAGGATCCTTTCGACGACAAGCCCGGCGATTACCTGACGCGTGGCGATCTCGACGACGCGTTGACCAAAGGCGATCTCATGGCCGCCGGCCTGATGCACAGCGCGGTCGAGGAGTTTTCGCAGGAGCTCGCGACCGTCATCAAG
The DNA here is from genome assembly GCA_022843325.1 of Pseudolabrys sp. GTDB lineage: Bacteria > Pseudomonadota > Alphaproteobacteria > Rhizobiales > Xanthobacteraceae > Pseudolabrys. The sequence goes on from JALHNV010000121.1 coordinate 1,081, forward strand.
CGCTTCCTGCGGCTGAAAGCCTTCAAGGACACCGAGCGCTTTGTCATCGGCGGCGGCTTTCGCGGCGGCCGTGTCGGCGAGGTCGCCATCGGGCGCACCACCATGATCCTCAGGGGCGAGGGCATCGACATTGATCTCGTGCCGATCCGCAACGACCCCGATGAAGCCGGGCTGATCGGCGCCGCTCATCTGGCGCCGAAATGGCTGTTCAAGGGCCACGACGCCATTCTGGGCGTCGACATCGGCGGCACCAATATCCGCGCCGGCGTAGTCGACCTCAACCTCAAGAAGGCCGGCGACATGTCAAAGGCCAGCGTTTGGAAGTACGAACTGTGGCGTCATGCCGACGAGAAGAAGCTCGACCGCGAGGACGCTGTGGAGAGCCTCGTCGAGATGCTGGAAAAACTGATCAAGGCCGCCACCAAGGAGAAATTCAAGCTGGCGCCGTTTATCGGCATCGGCTGCCCTGGCATGATCCAGCAGGACGGCTCCATCGACCGCGGTGCGCAGAATCTGCCGGGCAACTGGGAGAGCAGCAAGTTCAACCTGCCCTCCCTGTTGCACAAGGCCATCCCGAAAATCGGCGACGACGACACCGCCATCGTCATGCATAACGACGCCGTGGTACAGGGCCTCAGCGAAGTGCCGTTCATGACCGATGTCGAGCACTGGGGTGTGCTGACCATCGGCACCGGCCTTGGCAACGCCCGCTACACCAACCGCAAGCCGAACGGCGACTGAGCCTCAGTAGTATCCGGGCGTGCCGCCGCCATCGACCGCGATGGCGACGCCCTGGATATGACGGGCGCGGGCGCTGCACAGATACAGCGCCAGTTCGGCGACATCTTCCGGCTGCCCCATCCGCCGCAGCGCGCGCTTGGCGAGGTCTTCGGCCCGCACCTGCTCGACCGTCTTGTTCTGCGCTTTGGCAAACTGCGCGAACAGCTGTTCGACGCGGTCCGTCTGGGTCTGCCCGGGATGGATGACGTTGACGTTGATGTCGTCGCGATTGCCCATCGCCGATAGGCCTTTGGAGAAGTTGCCGAACGCCGCATTGACCGAGCCGCCGATCAGGAAGTCCGGCCCCGGCGTACGGGCCGCACCGCCGACGATGTTGACGACATTGCCGTGCGCTTCCTTCAGCAGCGGCCAGAACAGCCGGGTCAACCGCACCGCGCCGAAGAATTTCAGGGCAAAGCCGTCGATCCAGGCATCGTCCGGCAGATCGGCAAACTTACCGCCGCGGGTCGCGCCGGCATTGTTGACCAGCACATCGCACCGGCCGAAGCGCGCGCTAACCTCTGCGAAGACCTGCTCGCACCCCGGAAGCGTCCGCAGATCGCCCGCGATGGTAAGCGGTTCAATCCCGCCCGCGGCCGCTACAGCCTTGGCGCCATCGGCCAGATTGGCGGCACTGCTGGCCGCCAGCACTGTCTGCGCGCCTTCGCCGGCAAAGGCCACGGCGATGGCGCGCCCAATGCCGCGACTGCCGCCGCTGACCACGACAACTTTTCCCTCGAATTCCTTTGACACTTTTTCCCCCTGCGAAATCCGGCCGCGCCGGTTTTGCGGCCGCATTGACCTGCTGCCGTTCTCAGTCACAATAGAAAGAAAACAATCAAGGGGGAAACGTGAAACCGGCGCCATTCGCGTACAAGCGCGCGCGATCGCTCGACGAGGCGGTCGCGCTGTTGGGCGAACACAGGGATGCCCGCCTGCTCGCCGGTGGGCAGAGCCTGATCGCCACGCTCAACATGCGACTGTCGGCACCGACGTTGCTGATCGACATCAATGGCATCGCCGGCCTCGACCGCATTACGCGCAACAACGGCAGCGTCGAGATCGGCGCGCTGGTGCGCCACGCCCAGGCCGAACGTTCCGCCGACATCGCCCGCCACGTGCCGCTGATCGCCCGCGCCATGCCCACCATCGGCCATCCCGCCATCCGCAACCGCGGCACGCTCGGCGGCTCCATCGCCTTTGCCGACCCGGCGGCGGAATTGCCGGCCTGCCTGCTGGCGCTCGGTGGCGAAGTCGAAGCCACCGGCCCGAACGGCAAGCGCGTCATCAAGGCGGATGATTTCTTCACCGGCCTGTTCGAGACCGCGCTGGCGCCGGACGAACTGTTAACCGCCATCCGCGTCCCGGCGGCGACAGCACAGACGCGGACCGGCTTTGCCGAACTGGCGCGCCGGCACGGCGACTATGCCATCGCCGGACTGGCCGCGACCGCGCGCGCCGACGGCAAGGGCCTGAGCGATGTGCGGCTGGCCTTCTTCGGCGTCGGCGCAACGCCGCTGCGGGCCAACACATCCGAGGCGGCTCTGGCGCATGGCGACATCGACGGCGCCGTCGCGGCGCTCGATCTCGAACCACATGACGACGTGCAGGCCACCGCCGCAACCAAGAAGCATCTCGCCGGCGTGTTGCTGCGCCGCGTGGCGGCACAATTGATGGAGGCGCGGTGATGAGCGACCTGTCTCTCGACATCACGCTGACCGTCAACGGCGAACGCATCGCCGAGCGGGTCGAGGCGCGCAAGTCACTGGTCGACTTTCTGCGCGACGACTTGGCGCTCACCGGTAGCCATGTCGGCTGCGAGCACGGCGTCTGTGGCACCTGCACCGTGCGGGTCAACGGCGAGATCGTGCGCGGCTGCCTGATGCTGGCGGTGCAGTGCGACGGCGCCACGGTGGAGACCATCGAAGGCCTGTCGGATAGCGGCGAAGTCGCGGACCTGCAGCGCGCCTTCGAGCAGCGCAACGCGCTGCAGTGCGGCTACTGCACGCCGGGCATGCTGGCGACGGCGCAGGACCTTTTGAGCCGGGGCGGCGTGCCGAGCCGCGATGAAATCCGCGAGCACATCTCCGGCAATTACTGCCGCTGCACCGGCTACCACGCCATCGTCGATGCGGTGGAGGCGGTGGCGCAGGCCCGCGCGGGGGCGAAGCCGTGACCACAAATGTCGCCGCACGCTCCTTGCACCCTCCCCTGGAGGGGGAGGGTCGGCTGCGTAGCAGCCGGGGTGGGGTGAACCTTGCGAGAAGAAGATCACCCCCTCCCGCCGCGCTACGCGCGTCGACCTCCCCCCTCCAGGGGGAGGTAAAGAAAGAAAAAGCGGAGACCGCGTCATGAAAATCGTCGAGGACTCTCCTCCCGTGCTCAGCGTGCTCGACCGGCCGAACTCCTATATCGGCCGCTCGGTGCCGCGGCCGAATCTGGCCCGGCTGACGCAGGGGCGCGGCCAGTACATCAGTGACGTCACGCTGCCCCGCATGGCGCATGTCGCCTTCGTGCGCTCGCCGCACGCCCATGCCCGGATCGTCAACATCGCGACTGAAGCAGCAAAGCAGGCGCCCGGCGTCCTCGCCGTCGTCACCGGCCCCGAATTGGCCAAGGTGATGACGCCGTGGGTCGGCGTGCTTACCCACCTCAAGGGGCTGAAATCGGCGGAGCAGTCGCCGCTCGCCATCGAGCGCGCCTGCTGGCAGGGCGAAGCGGTCTGCGCCGTGGTGGCGCGCACGCGTGCCGAGGCGGAAGACGCCTGCGAACTGGTTGACGTCACCTATGAGGAACTGCCGGCGGTGGTCGATGCGGAAACCGCGCTCGATGCCAAAACGCCGGTCATCCACGCTTCGCTCGGCGACAATCTCTGCTTCGAACGCAAGCTCGACGTGGGCGCGGTCGACAAGGCCTTCGCCGAATCCGACGCGGTGATCGAGACAACCTTCGTCACCGGCCGCCACACCGGCGTCTGCAACGAACCGCGCGCCGTGGTGGCTGACTGGAATCCCGGCGAGCAGCGCCTGACGGTCTATCACGCGACCCAGGCTCCGCACATGATGCAGGACCTGTTCGCGCTGCATCTCGGCCTCGAGCACCAGCAGGTCCGCATTCTGACCAAGGATGTCGGCGGCTCGTTCGGCATCAAGGTGCACACCTATGCCGACGAGATGGCGACAGTGGCGCTGTCGAAACTGCTCAAGCGGCCGGTGAAGTTCGTCGCCGACCGCATCGAGAGCTTTGTCACCGACATCCATGCCCGCGACCATCGCATCAAGGGCAAGATCGGCGTCATGAAAGACGGCACCATCACCGCCTTCGAGATCGACGACCTCACCGGCATCGGCCCCTACTCGGTCTATCCGCGCACCAGCGGCATCGAGGCCAACCAGGTCGTCAACCTCACCGGCGGTCCGTACCAATGTCCGAACTACCGCGCCCAGGCGCGCGTCGTGTTCACCAACAAGAACGTGATGTGCCAGTACCGCGCCGTCGGCCATCCGATCGCGGTGGCGGTGACCGAAGGGCTGGTCGATCTGGCGGCGGCGAAGATCGGCATGGACCCACTGGAGATCCGCCGACGCAACCTGATCGCCGACGACGCCTATCCCACGCAATCGGCGTCCGGGCTCAAGTTCGAGAAGCTGTCGCACCACGAGGCGTTGGCGCATCTCGACACCATGATGAACTACGCCGCCCTGCGCGCCGAGCAGGCGAAGATGCGCAAGGACGGCATCTATCGCGGCATCGGCTTTGCGTCGTTCATCGAGGTCACCAATCCGTCGGCGGCGTTCTACGGCGTCGGCGGCGCCCGCATCACCTCGCAGGACGGCGCCACCGCCAAACTGGACGCGCAGGGCAACATCACCGTGCACACCGGCGTCACCGAACAGGGCCAGGGCGCCGAGGCCGTGATCGCGCAATGCGCCGCCACGTCGTTCGGCGTATCGATGGACCGCGTCCGCGTCGTCACCGGCGATACCGACAACACGCCCTATGGCGGCGGCACCTGGGCCTCGCGCGCCGCCGGCATCGGCGGCGAAGCCGCCTGGCAGGCCGGCAAGGCGCTGCGCGATAACGTGCTCGCCGTTGCCGGGGCCATGTTGCAGGCCAAGCCCGAGGACCTCGATATCCGCAACGGCATCGTTGTCGACAAAAGCAACGGCACCGAGCGGCTGGCGCTCAATGAACTCGCCCGCGTCGCCTATTTCCGTCCCGATACGCTGCCGCCTGGCTTCCAGGCCGAGTTGATGGCGACGCGTCATTATGTGCCGCGCGCCTGGCCCTTCGCCTTCACCAACGGCATCCAGGCCAGCTACCTCGAGGTCGACACCGACACCGGCTTCGTCAAGCTGCTGCGGCACTGGTGCGTCGAGGACTGCGGCACCATCATCAATCCGCAACTGGTCGACGAGCAGATCCGCGGCGGCGTGGTGCAGGGCATCGGCGCGGCGCTGTTCGAGCAGTGCCTCTATGACGATCGCGGCCAGATGCTCAACGGCAACATGGCGGACTATCTGGTGCCGATGGCGGTCGAGATGCCCGACATCGATTGCGGCCATGTTGTCTCGCCCACCGCCGATTCCGAACTCGGCGCCAAGGGCGCGGGCGAAGCCGGCACCGCCGGCGCACCGGCCTGTATCATGAACGCCATCAACGATGCGTTGCGTCCGCTCGGCGCGCAACCGCTGACGGATATGCCGTTTACGCCGGACAAAATTCTGCGCGCGCTGGGAAAAATTTGAGCGCGGCATTACCGCGCTTGATGTAAAAGCCCCCTGCGTCCACTATTGCGCACGCAAAGAAACGAAGGAAACGCGATCCATGAACATCAAGGTTGGCCAGAAAGCGATCGCCGAGGCGTCCGAGAAGCTCAGCAACTGGGGACGCTGGGGCAAGGACGACCATATCGGCACGCTCAACCACGTGACGCCGGAAGATATCGTCAAGGCCTCGAGCCTGGTCCGCAAGGGCAAGGTGTTCGCGCTCGGTATTCCGCTCGACCGCACCGGCCCGCAGACCGGCCTGTTCGGCGGCCGTTTCAACCCGATCCACCAGATGCTGGCGACCGGCACCGACGCCGCCGCCGGCCAGCAGGACTGGAACAAGCTCCGTTACGCCGACGACACGCTGATGCTGTGCGTCCAAGGCGCCACCCACTGGGACGCGCTCGGCCACATCTTCTACGAGGACAAGGCCTACAACGGCCACGACGCCAAGCTGATCGACTCGCGCGGCCTCTCGGTGCTCGGCATCGAGCATTCCAAGAACAAGATGGTCGGCCGCGGCGTGCTGCTCGACATCGCCCGCTTTCGCGGGGTGAAATGGCTGGCCGATGGCGAAGGCATTTCCAACGACGAACTCGACAAGTGCGCCAAGGCGCAGAACGTAACCATCGGCCGCGGCGACTTCGTCATCGTCCGCACCGGGCAGATGGAGCGTTGCCTCGAGGAAGGCGAATGGGGCGGCTATGCCGGCGGCGATGCGCCGGGCGTCAAGTTCGAGAACTGCTACTGGTGCCAGGAGAAGGAAGTCGCCGCGATCTGCACCGACACCTGGGGCGTCGAGGTGCGGCCGAACGAGACCACCGAGGCCAACCAGCCGTGGCACTGGGTCGTGATCCCGGCCATGGGCCTGTGCATGGGCGAAATCTTCTACGTCAAGGAACTCGCAGCCGACTGCGCCGAAGACGGCGTCTACGAGTTCTTCTTCAGCGGCCCGCCGCTGATCATCACCGGCGCCACCGGGTCGCCGATCAACCCGCAGGCGATCAAGTAGCGTCTTTTCCCTCCCCGTCTTCGGGGAGGGAGGCGAGCAACACCGGCGTTTACACGCATCGTCGACGCGCTATGGCGAGCCGGGTGGGGTCTGTTGTAAGACAGCCCCACCCGACGGCTCGCTTTCGCTCGCAGCCGCCCTCCCCTTTCAGGGGGAGGGAGAAGAAAGACAAGGAGACTTCTGATGCCCAAATGGCTCAAGCGCGGCATGGACGCCGGCGAAATCAAGGCCGCCGACACCAAAGTGCGCGAGACGGTGGAGAGCATCCTCGCTCAGATCGAAACCGGCAAGGATCAGGCCGTCGCTGACCTGTCGAAGAAGTTCGACAACTGGTCGCCGAAAAGCTTCCGCCTGTCGCCCGCCGAAATCGACGCCGCCATCGCGCAGGTGCCGAAGCGCGACCTCGAGGACATCAAATTCGCCCAGGCGCAGGTGCGGAATTTCGCGCAGAAGCAGCGTGACTCCATGCAGGATATCGAGGTCGAAACCCTGCCCGGCGTCGTGCTGGGCCACAAGCACGTCCCGGTCAATTCGATCGGCTGCTACGTGCCCGGCGGACGCTATCCGATGGTCGCCTCCGCGCACATGTCCGTTGTCACCGCCAAGGTCGCCGGCGTTAAGCGCGTCATCGCTTGCGCGCCGCCCTTCAAGGGCGGGCCGCACCCGGCCATTGTTGCCGCCATGCATTTCGGCGGCGCCGATGAGATCTACGTGCTCGGCGGCGTGCAGGCCGTCGCCGCCATGGCGCTCGGCACCGAGACCATTGCGCCTGTCGACATGATCGTCGGCCCCGGCAACGCCTATGTCGCTGAGGCCAAGCGGCAACTGTTCGGCCGCATCGGCATCGACCTGCTGGCCGGCCCGACCGAGACGCTGATCATTGCCGATGAGTCGGTCGACGGCGAAATCTGCGCCACCGACCTGCTCGGCCAGGCCGAACACGGGCCGAACTCGCCGGCGGTGATGATCACCAATTCGGAGAAGCTCGCCCGCGACACCATCGCCGAGGTCGAACGGCTGCTGACCATCCTGCCGACCGCCGAGCATGCCGGTCAGGCCTGGAAGGACTACGGCGAAGTCATCGTCTGTGACAGCTACGAGGAAATGGTCAGCGAGGCCGACCGCATCGCCTCCGAGCATGTCCAGGTGATGACCAAGGACCCCGACTACTTCCTCGCCAACATGACGAATTACGGCGCGCTGTTCCTCGGGCCCCGCACCAACGTCGCCTATGGCGACAAGGTGATCGGTACCAACCACACGCTGCCGACCAAGAAGAACGCCCGCTTCACCGGCGGCCTGTGGGTCGGCAAGTTCCTCAAGACCTGCACCTACCAGAAGGTGCTCACCGACGAGGCCAGCGCCAGATCGGAAGAGCACACG
>JALHNV010000122.1 GCA_022843325.1 Pseudolabrys sp.
CAGCGCCGCCAGTTGCGCGTTCCGGCGTTGCAGATGCACGACGCCGATGGCGATCAGTGTCATGACACCGAGCAGCAGCACCATCATCCACTTGAGGTCGTTGGTGCGGTCGGAGGCGAGGGCCACGCGTTCGGAGCGCGCGGTGCCGACGCGCACCGTGGCGTTGAGCAGCGCCGACTGCACGGCGGATCCAGCTGTTGTGCCAATGTTCGGGTCGCTGACTTCGCGCAGAAGTTCGTCGTAGGCTGTACCGGCCGAAGCCGCGGAGCGGCCACGTTCCATCGCGGGCCAGTCGCCGGCGATCACGGCGTTCACATAAGCCGACCAGGCGGCGCGGATGTCGCGCATGTCGGACGCCGACGCCACGCTCAGGGTAAATACGTTGCGCAGTTCGGCGGTTTCCGTCTGCACCGCCCGCGCGGCCTGCCGGTTGCGGTCGCCGATGTCACTGGCCAGGAAGCCGGTCATCAGCGCGAACAGAATTGCGATGGCGGTAAAAAATGGCGCCACCACGCCATCGAGCCGCTGCGTGACGGTGCCCAGCGGCCGGCCATAAGCCAGCCATGCAATGATGACGACAACAGCGCCATAGAGGCCGATCAGGACGGCAAATACGCCGGCCGACGATAAATCGAGCCATGCTGCGATCATGCGCCACCTCGCTGCGTTGCCTGCCCCAAACGATCCGCGTTAGTAATGCGGTCACTGGGTTGGGGTATTAGGCCGCAAGACCCTTATATAACGTCAACTTCCTTTGCTGATTCGGAGAGCCGCCATTAACGCCAGCAAACACGTCGCCGTCCTGATGGGGGGCTGGTCTGCCGAGCGCGACGTGTCGCTGCGCTCCGGTAAGGCCTGCGCCGAGGCGCTGGACCGGCTCGGCGTCTACCGCGTCAGCCGCATCGACGTCGACCGCGACATCGCCGCAACGCTGCGCGCTTTGAAGCCCGATTGCGTGCTCAACGTACTGCATGGCCGCCCCGGCGAAGACGGCACGCTGCAGGGGATGCTCGAAATTCTTGGCATTCCCTACAGCCATTCCGGCGTCATGGCCTCGGCGGTGGCGATGCAGAAGGATATCGCCAAAACGGTACTGAAGGCCGGCGGCGTGCCGGTGCCGGGCGGCGTCGTGGTGTCGCGGCTGGAGGCGGCGAAGGCGCATCTGCTGCCGCCGCCCTACGTGATCAAGCCGGTGGCGGAAGGCTCCAGCGTCGGCGTGTTCATCGTTCGTGAGGACCAGGCGCATCCCCCGCAGGAATTGACCCGGTCCGACTGGACGTTCGGCGACAGGGTGCTGGTCGAGCCGTTTATCCCCGGCAAGGAACTCACCTGCGCGGTGGTCGGCGACAAAGCGCTTGGTGTGATCGAGATCGTGCCGACGACCAAATGGTACGACTACGAGGCCAAATACGCGCCCGGCGGCTCCAAGCACCTGCTGCCGGCGCCGGTGTCGGCGGACGTCTATGCCGAATGCCAGCGGCTGGCGCTGCTGGCGCATTACGCGCTCGGTTGCCGCGGCGTCAGCCGGACCGACTTCCGTTATGACGACAGCATCGCCGGGGTGGGCGGCATCGCCTGCCTCGAGGTTAATACCCAGCCGGGCATGACCGAGACCTCGCTGGTGCCGGAGCTGGCTGCGCACGCCGGCATCCCGTTCGAGGAACTGGCGCGCTGGATGGTCGAGGACGCCTCGCTGGACCGGTAAAACAGTGCCCGTCCGGCAACAGCCGCAGCTTCCTGCCGGCACCGCGGCCAGATCCGTAAAACTTTACTAATCGTTTACCAAATAGCCCGAAGAGTAGGCATAGCGGCGTTTCAAGCGCATCGCGACGGGGAGTCGCGGGCGTGGAGGGGGCCGCTGGACGACGGCAGAAGGCCGGCCCCCATCTGGGTTCCGACCCTGCCGAAAAACCCCGATCGGGTATGACGAATCCTCGCTCGTGCCCGCGCTTGATGCCCACATGGCCTGAGGTTTCGGGCACAACGTTTGAAGAGCCGGTCGCGATGGATGGTCGAGGACGCCTCGCTCAGTCGCTAAAATCAAAGCTGGGAAGGCGTGCCGCGGCCGCTTCGCGGCTGGAGGCCGCCGCATGGGCGAACCATGCCTGGGCGCAATACCGCTGGCCGGCGGCGCTGTCGCGCTGGATGCGGCCGGTGCGGCGCTGGTACCACACGATCATCGAATGGGATGTCCCCCGCGGCGCCGGTTCGTCGGCCGCCGCGCTGCTGGTGCTGGCCAGCGCCGGATATGGTGCGATCAAAGGCGATCACGTACCGGCCATCGTCGCCCAGGTGCAGGATATTTGCGACGCCGCCGCCAACAGCGCCGGCTTTCGTATTTCCGAAGTGGCGCTTGCCGGTGAACGTGAAGTCAGCCGCGAAGACATTCTGGCGCTCGCCGGCATCACCGGCCATTCCTCGCTGCTGTTCCTCGATGCCGCCCGCACCCGCGAGCGCCTGATGGCCAATCCGTGGATTGCCGAGGCCACCGTGCTGAAGCTTTATCCCGGCCGGCTGCGCATCGAGATCAAGGAGCGCCTGCCGTTCGCGTTATGGCAGCTGGACGGCCGGGTCGCGCTGATTTCCGCCGACGGCACCATTCTTGAGTCCTTCGTGCCGCGTCGCTTCGCTTCGCTGCCGCAGATTGTCGGCACCGGCGCCGAGCGCGCCGCGCCGGACTTCCTGGCGCTGGTCGCACGCCACCCGCCGATCGCCCGCCAGGTTAGGGCCTCCGTGCTGGTGGCCGAGCGCCGCTGGAATCTTCATCTCCAGGGCGGCGTCAAAGTGATGCTTCCAGACAACGAGCCGGAGCAGGCGCTGCGGACGCTGGTCGATCTCGACCGCGCCAACCGGCTGCTGGCGCGTGACATCGTCACCGTGGATCTGCGACGGGCCGACCGGGTCACGGTGCGGCTTTCGGATGCCGCCGCCACCGCCCGCGACGCCGCCATCAAGGCGGCCGAGAAGGCGCGCAAATCGATCCGCAAGGGAGGCCAGGCGTGAACGTCGTTCGCTTCAACCTGACCCCGAAAATGAAGCCGGTGTCGCCGCGCCGGGCTGCGGTCGTGGCCGCACTCGATATCGGCACCAGCAAGATCGTCTGCATGATCGCCCGGCTCGAGCCGCAGGCGCCGCAGGATGTGCTGCGCCGGCGCAGCCACGGCGTCCGGGTGCTGGGCTTCTCGCATATCGCCGCCAGCGGCATGAAGGCCGGCAGCGTGGTCGATCTGGTGTCGGCCGAGGAAATGGTCCGCCAGGCGATCGACATCGCCGAGAGCGCGGCCGGCGTGCAGCTTGAATCGGTGGTGGTGTCCTTGTCCGGCGGCCGTCCCGGCAGCGAGCGCTTCATCGCCAACATCGAACTGGCCGGCGGCGCCGTGACCGACGGCGACCGGGCGAGGGTGCTGGCGGCCGCGAGCCGCCATTCGGTGCGCGATGGCCGCGCCGTGCTGCATTCGCTGCCGATCGGCTACGCGCTGGATGCTGCCACCGGCATCCGTGAGCCGCGCGGCATGCTCGGCCAGCGCTTCGGCGTCGACATGCACATGGTCACCGCCGACGTCGCCACTGTTCGCAACCTGATGCTGACGATCGAGCGCAGCCATCTCGGCGTCGAGGCCATGGTCGCGTCGCCTTACGTCGCCGGCCTGGCCGCCCTGGCAGACGATGAAGCCGATCTCGGCGCCGCCACCATCGATCTCGGCGCCGGCACCACCACCATGGCGGTGTTCTCGGGTGGACGCTTTGTCCACGCCGATGGCTTCGCGCTCGGCGGTCAGCACGTCACCATGGACCTGGCCCGCGGACTCAACACCCGCATTGCGGATGCCGAGCGAATCAAAGCGATTTATGGCAGTGTTTTGACGGGTGGGTCGGACGAGCGCGACATGATCACGGTGCCTCCGGTCGGTGACGATGAGCGTGAGCCGCCGCAGTTCGTTTCACGCGCGGCGCTGGTGCGGATCATCAAGCCGCGGGTCGAGGAAATTCTGGAGATGGCACGCGATCGTCTGGCCAAATCGCCGTTCGCGGCCGAGCCGCGGGCGCGTGTGGTTTTGACCGGCGGGGCCAGCCAGCTAGCGGGCATCGCCGATCTGGCGGCGCGTATCTTCAAGCGTCCAGTGCGTATCGGACGGCCTCTTGGCCTGTCGGGCTTGCCCGATGCGGCCAAGGGGCCGGCATTTGCCGTCGCGGCGGGCCTGTTGGTCTACCCGCAGGCGGCGCATCTCGAACACTTCGAACCGCGACGTACGCGGCAACTCATGACGGGAACTGGCGGCTACATGGCGAGGGTCGGGCAATGGCTGCGCGAGAGTTTCTGACCCACAACAACGCAACCACGAAGAGACCGGCGGATCGGTCTTGTTCGGCGGCGCGCGGGCACAATCGGCCTGCTGTCCGTGCATCAAAGAGGCAAACATGACGATCAACCTGAAGATTCCAGATATTCACGAGATGAAGCCGCGGATTACCGTGTTCGGCGTCGGCGGCGCCGGCGGCAATGCCGTTAACAACATGATCACGGGCGGCCTGCAGGGCGTCGACTTTGTCGTCGCCAATACCGACGCGCAGGCGCTCACGATGTCCAAGGCCGAGCGCATCATCCAGATGGGCACGCAGGTGACCGAGGGTCTCGGCGCCGGCTCCCAGCCGGAAGTCGGCCGCGCCGCCGCCGAGGAAGTGATTGACGAAATCCGCGATCATCTGACCGGCGCGCATATGGTGTTCGTCACCGCCGGCATGGGTGGCGGCACCGGCACCGGCGCGGCACCTGTCATCGCCAAGGCCGCGCGCGAGCTCGGTATCCTCACGGTCGGCGTCATCACCAAGCCGTTCCACTTCGAGGGTCAGCGCCGCATGCGGTTCGCGGAAGCCGGCATCGTCGAACTGCACAAGGTGGTCGACACGCTGCTGATCATCCCGAACCAGAACCTGTTCCGGGTTGCCAACGAAAAGACCACCTTCGCCGACGCCTTCGCGATGGCCGACCAGGTGCTCTACTCGGGCGTCGCCTGCATCACCGACCTGATGGTCAAGGAAGGCCTGATCAACCTCGACTTCGCCGACGTTCGCGCCGTCATGCGTGAAATGGGCAAGGCGATGATGGGCACCGGCGAGGCTTCCGGCGAGAAGCGGGCGCTGACCGCGGCCGAAGCCGCCATCGCCAACCCGCTGATCGACGATGCGTCGATGAAGGGCGCGCGCGGCCTGCTGGTCTCGATCACCGGCGGCAAGGATCTGACGCTGTACGAAGTCGACGAAGCCGCGACCCGTATCCGCGAGGAAGTCGACCAGGACGCCAACATCATCGTCGGCGCCACTTTCGACGAGACGCTGGAAGGCATCATCCGCGTGTCGGTGGTTGCCACCGGCATCGACCACGCCAGCGTCGGCCGTCCGACCGCCCCGGCCGAAACCGCGCTGAAGGAACTGGCCGGCAAGGTGCGGGCCTCTGCTCCGCGCGTGAACGACCGCGTTGAACGGTCGGTGCAGCCGGTGTCGGCTCACGCCAACGCCGCGGCGGTCGAATCCGCCGCTCATGCCGCTGTTGCTGCGGCTCTGTTGCCGCCCAGCTCGGTGGAAGAGGTCTCGATCCGGCCGATGCCGATGAAGCCCTCCTTGTTCGAGCCGTCCCCCGGCGAGGCCATGCACGCCGAACCGCCGCCGTCTGCGGCGTTCATTCCGCCAATGGCCGAGCGTGCGGTGCGCAACCAGCGCATGCCCCGAATCGACGAGCTCCCGTTGCCGGCCCAGGCCGAGATCAGGGCCCAGCGCGGCGAAGTCGATGACGATCATCCGGAAAAGCGCCGCATGTCACTGATGCAGCGTCTGGCCTCGGTCGGCTTGGGCCGGCGCGAGGAGGCCGAGGCGCCCCCGGCGCCGCACGCCGCCCGCCCGGTGCCGCAGTTTGATCGGCCGATGCAACGCCCTGCCGCCCGGCATCCGGAGGGCAGGGACCCCCGGTCAGCCGATCCGGTCTCGGAATATGCCCGCAAGGCCGCGCCGCAGGGACTTGACCCGCACGGCCGGCAAGCGCCTGTGCATAATTCCCCGGATGAAGATCAACTCGACATCCCGGCTTTCCTGCGCCGTCAGGCGAACTGAGCCACGTTTCGATGTGTGGCGGCCCGTCCCTGATGTCAGGGGCGGGCCGTTGCCGTTTTGGCATCTTCTTTAAGCTTTTGATTGATATGATGTTTTTGACCTGTTATCGGGGCTTATGGTGCGATGCGGGCGGGGGGCGTTGGGTGGCCGACCGGGCTGCGGTAACCTAACCGGTGCAATCTCCTGCGCGCCGGCTGGAAATGCGGCAAAATGGAGTAACACTCGGTAAGAAAGCGTGTTTGGAGAAGGCCAGGGGGATGGCCTAAGGTCCGGGTGTGAAAGGGACTTTTCGGTCTCTTTGGGGATTGTGACGCCAGCCGAAGACGTACGGAACTTGAGGCCGGAATACGGCCCGCCAACGGCTGAGATGGGACCGTGCCGCCCGTGTAAGGGGTGACCGGTAAGAGGGTTGATGAAGGGCGCTAAGCAAACAACACTCCGCGACCAGATCGCCATTTCCGGCGTCGGCGTGCATTCCGGCAAGCCGGTGACGCTGACTCTGCTGCCGGCTGACGATGATGATGGAATCATTTTCCGCCGCGTGGCCGTCGATGGCTCGGTCGAGCGCGAAGTTCGCGCCGATGTGCGCGCAGTCACCGCAACGGCATTTGCGACTGTGCTCGGCGATGCCCAGGGGCCCATCTGTTCGACCGCCGAGCATCTGCTCGCGGCGCTGCGCGGCTTGAACGTCGACAACGTCGTGGTCGAGATTGACGGCCCCGAAGTGCCGATCATGGACGGCAGTTGCGCGGCTTTCGTCGACGCCATCGACCAGGCCGGCCTGACCGCGCGCGCACAGCCGCGCCGCTTTATCGAAGTCATCAAGACGGTTCGCGTGGCCAAAGACGATGCATTTGGCGAGCTGCGGCCGTACGGCAGCGGCTTCCGCGTCGAGGCCGAAATCCAGTTCGATCATCCGCTGATCGGTCATCAGGCGATCGCGCTGGACATTGAGCCGACGTCCTTCCGCAACGAAATCGCGCGCGCCCGCACCTTCGGCTTCATGCGCGACGTCGCCAAATTGTGGAGCGCCGGTTACGCGCTCGGCGCGACCTTCGACAACACGCTGGTGATCAGCGAAGACCGCGTGCTCAATCCGGAAGGCCTGCGCTTTGCCGACGAATTCGTGCGTCACAAGGTGCTGGACGCCATCGGCGATCTGGCGCTGGCCGGGCTGCCGCTGCTTGCCGCCTACAAGACGGTGCGCGGCGGTCACAAGCTCAATCACCTCGTGCTGTCGGCGCTGATGGCCGATCCGACCGCCTGGCGGGTGGTCGAGGCACCGGCCGAGCCCGTCCGCCGCCTGCGCCCTGTGGCGCAGGGTGCAGCCGGTCTTGTCGCCGCCGCGCACGGCCCCGACGTATCTTGAATCGTTCAGCCTTATCAGCGATTTATTGCGACGCCATAATCCCGGCCGAATGTCCGCATAATCGCATGGTCAGAGCGGCCGTTTTCGACTAATTAGTCCGGTCGAGGGGTAGCGCGCGACGCTGATCGCGCGCCTTGAATGGATCGACACATTGCCGATGGTTTCCCGTATGTACACGCAGGCCACACCCGGCGTCCGCGCCAACCGGCCGCGCTCGCGGCTGGTCCGAGCCGTCACATTGCTGGCGCTGGGCCTGAGCCTCGGCGCTTGCAGCGGCTTCAGCCTGTTCGGCAGAGACGAAATACTGCCCGATGAGCCCGCCGACCGGCTCTATAATGAGGGCCTGTATTATCTCAACTCCCGCAACGACCCGCGCGAAGCCGTCAAGAAGTTCGAGGAAGTCGACCGTCAGCATCCGTATTCGGAATGGGCGCGCAAGTCGCTGATCATGTCGGCCTACGCCTATTACCAGGCCGGCAGCTATGACGAATGCGTTGCCGCGGCGAAGCGTTACATCGCGCTGCACCCTGGCAGCCAGGACGCGGCCTATGCGCAGTTCCTGATCGGCTCGGCCTATGCCGACGAGATTCCCGATATCACCCGCGACCAGTCGCGTACCGACAAGGCGCTCGCCGCCCTCGAGGAGGTGTCGCGCCGGTATCCGACCAGCGAATACGCCACTGCCGCCAAGAAGAAGATCGAACTGGCGCGCGACCAGCTCGCCGGCAAGGAAATGATGATCGGCCGCTATTATCTCGAGCGGCGCGATTACACCGGCGCCATCAACCGCTTCAAGGTTGTCGTGACCCAGTACCAGACCACGCGCCACGTCGAGGAAGCGCTGATGCGCCTGACCGAGGCCTATATGGCGCTCGGCATCGTGCCGGAGGCGCAGACCGCTGCCGCCGTGCTGGGCCACAACTTCCCGGATAGCACCTGGTACCGGCAGGCTTACACCCTGGTGAAGTCCGGCGGCGCCGAGCCGTCCGAAAACCGCGGTTCCTGGATCAGCCGGGCGTTCAAGCGGGTCGGTCTGGGCTAAACTGACCGGCGATTCGTGTAGACGGGACTTACCCACACTGTCATGGCCGGCCTTGTGCCGGCCATCCACGTCTTTGACTATACGGAATCCAGAAGACGTGGATGCCCGGCATGACGCCGGGCATGACGACGGCTAGGACACGGCCAGACGCCATGCTCTCCCGACTTTCGATCCGCGACATCGTTTTGATCGACCGGCTCGACATCGATTTCGCCGCTGGTCTTGCCGTGCTCACCGGCGAGACCGGCGCCGGCAAGTCGATTCTGCTCGACTCGTTTGCGCTGGCGCTGGGCGGGCGGGGCGATCAGGCATTGGTGCGGCAGGGCAT
>JALHNV010000123.1 GCA_022843325.1 Pseudolabrys sp.
CTGTAGTCGATCAGCGGTCCGGTCACGATCGCCGCCAGCACCGCGGCGCCACCGGCGAAACTGTCGGCGACGCCGATGGCGCGGCCGCGCTCGGCCGACTCGTATCGGTCGGCGATCAACGCGGTCGAGGCGACATTGGCGGCGGCCCAGCCGACGCCGACCAGGAACGTGCCGATGGTGATCGAGAGAAACGGCGTCGTGTAGGTGACGAGAATAGCGCCGGCCAAGGTCGTCGCCACGCCCGGATACATCACCCGCTCGCGACCGTAGCGGTCGGCCAGTTTGCCGAGCGGCACCGTGAAGGCGAACATGCCGATCGAGTGCCACAGATGCGAGAAGGCGATGGCGGTGAGCGAGTGGCCGTGGTGATGCAGCACCAAAGCGGTCAGCACCATGACGATCGCCATGTTGCCTTGGCCGGCGCAGTTCGAGACGATGGCGAGCCGCATGCGCGGATCGCGCAGCAGCTCACGCGGGCTGAAGGCCTGTACCGGCGCGCCCGCGGCGCGGCGCGGCGGCGCGTAATCCGGATAATAGGCGGCGAGATTCATGCCGATCTGCTTCGGATCCGGCCGCACCAGCGCCACCACCGCCATGCCCGGCACGATCAGGATCGGCAGCAGCAGCCACGGCAGGCCGAGCGCATGGCCGCCGACGTGAAGCGACAGATATTCGCCGCCGCCGATCAGCACCGGCATCATCAGAAGCCCGACCAGCGAGCCGAGCGCGACATAGCCCAGCGCCTGCGCCCGCATCGACGGCGGGAACATGTCGGTGGCGGCGACGCGCATCTGCTGCGCCGCGTTCATGCCCATGCCGAACAGCAGCATGCCGAGCGCCAGCAGCCACGCGCTCGTGACCGCCATCGACTGCCACAGCGCCAGCGAGCCGATGAGCGCCAGCATCAGCCCGAGCAGGATGCCGGGCTTGCGGCCATAGGCGTCGCTGATCTTGCCGACCGGATAGGCGACGACAAAGCGGCTCAGCCCGAACAGGCCGACCGACAGCCCGGCGAGCGAGGCCGAACCGGTCAGCGCCACCACCATCAGCGGCCCGATGCCGTAGCCCATCGACATGCCGGCGCCGGTGAAGGTCTGCGACAGCGCGAACAGAAACGTGTTGCGCTTGATGAGCGGCGGAATCTGCATGGGGTTGGGTCGTCGCGCGGCGGGGCGGGTGGCGGGTGTCTAGCGGTAGCGGAACGTGGCGCCGGGTCAAGCCACACCTCGCCTCATAGGCACGCATCACCACCCGCTCGTCCCCGCGGAAGCGGGGACCCAGTGCTGTGGCAAAGAACTGGATTCCCGCTTTCGCGGGAATGAGCGGAGTTCGGGTCGACGGCTATCCAACAATCGCTCACGCCGCCACGCGTCCGCCGCGATCGTCCTCGATGTGCACGCGGATGATCTCGTCGAAATCCTTCTCCGCCGTGAAGCCGAGCGCCAGCGCGCGGCGGGCGTCGAAGCGGTGCGGCCAGCCGGCGACAATGCGCTCGACGAGATCGTCCTTGGCGCGGCGGATGCGCGCCGCGACCGTATCGCCCGCGACACGCCGCAGCGCCTCGATCTGTTCGCCGACGGTGCAGCACACGCCGGGCATCGCCAGGTTGATGCGGTCGCCAAGCTGCTCGCGCGTCAGCGATGCGGCATGCACCAGAAAGCCGGCGGCCGAGCGCGGGCTGGCGAAGGTGTGCAGCACGCTCTCCGACACCGGCAGCAGCGCCTCCTCGCCGGCCAGCGGCTCGCGGATGATCGACGAGAAGAAGCCGGAGGCTGCCTTGTTCGGCTTGCCGGGCCGCACGCAGATCGCCGGCAGCCGCACGCCGACGCCGTCGAGGAAACCGCGCCGTGTGTAGTCGGCCAGCAGCAGTTCGCTCATCGCCTTGGCGGTGCCGTAGGAGGTCAAAGGCGTGAGATGAAAGTCGTCGCCGATGGCGTCGGGAAACGGCGCGCCATAGACCGCGCAGGACGAGGTGAACATCACCTTGGGCCGGTAGCCGTCGCCGGTGCGGCGGATGGCGTCCAGCAGTTCGCGGGTGCCGTCGAGATTGACGCGATAGCCCTTCTCGAGGTCGGTCTCGGCCTCGGCCGACACCACGCCGGCAAGATGAAACACCGCGTCGGGGCGCGCCGCGATCACCGCGGCGGCGGCGCCGTCATCGGCGAGATCGCGGCTGATCAGCTCGACCGTGCCGTTGAAGCCCGGCGGCCGCTCCGGCGCGACGACGTCGACCAGCGTGAGCCGGTCGATCGGCTGGCCGTTGAGCCCGCCGTCTTTGGTCAGCCGCGTCATCAGCTTGCGGCCGATCATGCCGGCGGCGCCGGTGATCAGGATATGCATCGCGTTCTCCCCTCTCATTCCGGACCGCGTGTTGGTTCACGCGCGCCGTTCCTTGTTGGGCTCCGCCACCTCGAAGCGGTCGACGCGGCGCAGGTCCGGGAACATCAGCATCCACAGGCCGACGACGGCCAGCGCGCCGACGCCGCCGAGCAGCACCGAGGCGGCGGCGCCGAAGCCGGCCGCCATCGCCCCGGCGCGGAATTCGCCCAGCGTATTGGAGGAGCCGACAAAGAGATAGTTGATGGCGCC
The DNA here is from genome assembly GCA_022843325.1 of Pseudolabrys sp. Lineage (GTDB taxonomy): Bacteria > Pseudomonadota > Alphaproteobacteria > Rhizobiales > Xanthobacteraceae > Pseudolabrys. The sequence goes on from JALHNV010000123.1 coordinate 2,590, forward strand.
GACCCGGCCGCGCATGGTGTCCGGCGTCTCGAGCTGCACCAGCGTGAAGCGGATGACGACGCTGATGGCGTCGAAACCGCCGAGCAGCGCAAGCGCCACCAGCGACAGCGGGAACGAGGTCGACAGGCCGAACACGATGGTGGTGAGGCCGTAGACCGCCGACACCGCGAACATCTTGATGCCGATGTGGCGCTCGACCGGAAAGCGCGACAGGTAGGCCGCCGTCACCAGTGCGCCGACGGCGGGCGCCGAACGCAGCAAGCCGAGGCCGAGCGGCCCGACATCGAGAATGTCCTTGGCGAAGATCGGCAGCAGCGCGGTCGCCCCGCCCATCACCACGACGAACAGATCGAGGGTGATGACGCCGAGCAGCCGCGGCCGCGTGCGGATGTAGTGGAAGCCGGCCAGCACCGAGGCGAGCGTTGGTGGCTCGCGGTCGGCGGGGCGGCCGGGGGCCTGGATCAGGGTGATGAAGATGATGGAGGCCGTGAAAAGAATGACGCAGGTCACCCCGACCAGCACCGGGCTGTAGAGATAGATCAGGCCGCCGAGCGCCGGGCCGGATATCACCGCCACCTGGTTGGCCGAGGTCCAGGCCGCCACCGCCCGGGGCAGCAGCACGGCCGGCACCAGCGCGGGCACCAGCGCATGCGCCGTCGGCAATTCGAAGGCGCGGGCGCAGCCGATCAGGAAAACGACGGCGAACAGCAGTTCGCGGCTGAGCGCGCCGGCAAACAGGCCACCGGCGATGATCAGCGCCGACACGACATAGGTGCCATGGGCGATGCGGACGATGGTGCGCCGGTCGTAGCGGTCGGCGGCGTGGCCGACGGCCAGCGTCAGCACCACGGCGGGGACGAACTGGATCAGGCCAACGAGGCCAAGGTCGAGCGCGCTGTTGGTCAGCTCGTAGATGGTCCAGCCGATGGTAATGGCCAGCATCTGGTAACCCATCGTGGCGCAAAGCCGCGACAGCCAGAACAGAATGAAGGGCCGCTGCTGCAGCAGCGCCGGCGCCGGCGTGACGCCGTCGGTCATGACGCCGCGCCGTTGAGCGCCCCGAGGCTGAGTTTCTGTTGGCCGTCGGCGCCGAAATTGTCCGGCGCCAGCCAGCGTTCGAAGTTGGCCTTGCGGGCCGGCCATTCGCTGTCGAGCATCGAGAACATCGCGGTGTCGCGGCTGCGGCTCTTGGCGATCATGTGCTGGCGCAGGATGCCCTCGAAGACAAATCCGTATCGCAGCGCGGCGCGGCGCGAGGCGGCGTTATGAGAATTGCATTTCCATTCATAGCGCCGGTAGCCAAGCGTCTCGAAGGCATAGCGCGCCAGCAGATACTGCACCTCGGTGCCGAGCGGCGTGCGCTTGAGGGCCGGCGCGTAGACGATGTGGCCGACCTCGGCGACGCGCATGGCGGGGCGGATCTCCATCAGCGTGGTGATGCCGACGGCGCGGTTGTCCGCACCGACGATGGCATAGGCGTAAGGGTCGTCGAGCGCGGCGCGGGCGGTGACCCAGGTGGAGAACTCCGTCTCGGCGGCGAACGGGCCGTAGCTCGACATGTAGGTCCAGAGCGCGTCCTCGTCTTTCACCGCCTGCCACAGCGCGTCGGCATGCGCTGCGGTCAGCTTCTCGAGGCGGCCGTAGCGGCCTTGCAGCGTCACCGGGCCGGGGCGTTGCGCCGGCCGGTCATCGACGGGCGCGCCGACCGGCTGGCCGGTCTGCGGATGGACGTGATCGCTCATGATCTCTGGTCTGCTTTCGGCCGCCGCGGCAGGTCGTCATGAAAGAAATCGTTCAACGTGGCGTTCGGCATGACGCCGCCGAAGCTGGCGAAGGAGCCCTGTTCGGCAATCTCACGCGCCGAGTTCATGAAGGCCTGCATGGCGACGCGCGCCAGCGTGCCGCCGACGCTGATCCGGCGCACGCCGAGCGCGGCAATGTCATCGACGCTCAGGCCGCCGGCAAACGACATCAGCAGATTGACCGGCAGCGGTGCGACGGCGCGGACGACCGTGTCGATCTGCTCGGCGGTCTTGATGCCGGGGGCGTAGAGGCAATCGGCGCCGGCGTCGGCGAAAGCCTTGAGGCGGCGCACCGTCTCGGCCATGTCGGGCCGTCCGACAATGAAGCCTTCGCTGCGGGCGGTGAACACGACGTCGCCACCGGCGGCGTCGATGGCACGGCGTCCGGCGCGGACGCGGGCCAGCGCGGTGTCGAAATCGTACAGCGGTTCGCCAACGTCGCCGGTCGAATCCTCGATCGACAGGCCGGCCACGCCGGTCTCGACGCAGCGCCGCACATTCTCGGCGACGCCGGCCGGATCGGCCGCATAGCCGGCCTCGAAGTCGGCGTTCACCGGCACATCGGCAACCTGTGCGATCTCCCGGCAGTGATCGAGCACCATCTCGAGCGTCACGTCGCCGTCGGCATAGCCGACCGAATGGGCGTAACCGGAGCTTGTGGTGGCCAGCGCCTTGAAGCCGAGGCCTTGCAGATAGCGCGCCGTGCCGGCGTTCCAGGGATTTGGGATGACGAAACATCCGCGCTCATGGAAGGCGCGGAACGTGCGGCGCTTGGCAGCGATCGATGGACTGGACATGGGAAGCCCCCGGGCGATACGACATCGACGGTGCCACGATTGCGCGCACGGGGACAATGCCATTCCGTGATGCATTCGATGAACACCGCTCATGCGCCGCGAACCACTGGCGTGGGCCGTGCGGCTGGGCCAGTGTCCAACCAAACAAACTCGAATTCCAAGACGGGGGAAATGCCTGTGGGTCTCATTATGGACAGTGTCGATTTCGATGCCCTGGAAGGCCAGGCGGAAGCCAAGATGCTGCCGGCCTCCTGGGCCTTCTGCGCCACCGGCGCGGATGACGAGATTAGCGTTGCCGAGAACATTTCCGCCTGGCGCAATCTGCGGCTGCGGCCGCGGGTGATGCGAGACGTCGACAAGGTCGACACCAGCGTCACGGTGCTCGGCCAGAGACTGTCGACGCCGATCATGGTGGCGCCGACCGGCCGTCACAAGCTGTTCCATCCGCAGGGCGAGGCGGCGACCGCGCGCGGCGCTGCGGCGGCCGGCGCGGCCTTTGTGCTGGCCAGCAACTCCAACATCACCATCGAGGACGTCGCCGCCGAGCGGCGCGACGCGCCGCAGTGGTTTCAATTGTACTACTGGCCGGAGCGCGCCGAGGTCGAGGCGCTGATCGACCGCGTCGCCGCCGCCGGCTTCACCGCGCTGGTGCTCACCGTCGATGCGCCGACCGGCGGCTGGAGCCCGCGCGCGGCCCGCGCCCAGCACGAACCGTCGCCGGACATTCTCAACATCAACATGCCCGGTTCGCCGATGGCGCGGACGTTCTATCACCCGGATTTCGCCGGCAAGGTGATCTATCCGGCGACCTGGAACGAGCTGGAATGGCTGGTGAAGCGCTCGCCGATCCCGGTGCTGGTCAAGGGTGTGCTGCGCGCCGACGACGCCGTGCGCAGCGCCAATTGCGGCGCGCGCGCCATCATCGTCTCCAATCACGGCGGCCGTCATCTCGACACCACGGTGACCACCGCCGCGGCGGTCGGCGAGATCGCGCTGGCGCTCGACGGCAAGGCGGAAGTCTATGTCGACGGCGGCATCCGCCGCGGCACCGATGTCCTCAAGGCGCTGTCGCTCGGCGCCCGCGCCGTGCTGGTCGGCCGGCCCACCATCTGGGGCCTGACCATGCAGGGCGCCGACGGGGTGCAGGCCGTGCTCGAGCATCTGCATGTCGAACTGGTGCGGGCCATGCAATTGTCCGGCGCGCGGACGCTGGCGGAGGCGACCCCGGACCTGGTGGCCCGGTAACGTCGCGGACTTATGCCGACACCGAGTTGTGATCGGAAGGGTCGCGCCCGCGCTTGTGCGACCCCATAGTTTCGCTATGGGAAGGCCATGCGCTGATCAATTAGAGGGTGCCCTTATGTCGTACCTCCCGGTCAAGCTCATCGTATTGTCGATCGCGCTCGCGTTTGTTGCGGCGGGGCCAGGCGACGCCATCGGCCAAACCCAGCCGAAAAAAAGGATGGCCGCGCCGGCCCCTGTGTCGGCGGCCAAGCCGGCGGTCCGGACGACGGACAGATCGGCTTTCCCGCCCGGCCCGGTTTACTTCGGCAACGACTACCTCGGCGACGACCCCGATCCGTTCATCCGGTCCCAGATCCTGCGCGACCTTGGCGCCCGGTACGGCGGCGAGCCGTAACGTGCCGATTGCGGCGGGCGCACGTCGCCGTTCACGCCCCGATGACCGCGCTGGCTGATCGCCATCTATCGCGGACGGTGGGCTCGTTGAGCATGCGGATCGGCCATGAGCTGCCGATTGACGGCGGCGCCGGCGACCCGGCAAGATCGCCCGGCAAAATCCGGGAGAATCTCATGCTGAAGACCATCGCCGCCTTCGACCGCATCGGCGAGGAAAATGCCTTTGCCGTGCTGGCCCGCGCCAATGCGCTGATCGGGCAGGGCCGCGACGTCATCAATCTCGGCATCGGCCAGCCCGATTTCCGCACCCCGGACTTCATCGTCGAGGCGGCGGTGAAGGCGCTGCGTGACGGCCACCACGGCTATACCGCGGCCAACGGCATCGTGCCCTTGCGCGAGGCGGTGGCGGCCGACCTGCACAAGCGGTTCAAGGTCGAGGTCTCGCCCGACCGGGTGATGATCATGCCGGGCGGCAAGCCGACGATGTTCATGTCGATCCTGATGTTCGGCGAGCCCGGCGCGGAAATTCTCTATCCCGACCCCGGCTTTCCGATCTACCGCTCGATGATCGAGTTCACAGGTGCCACGCCCGTGCCGGTGCCGATCCGCGAAGAGAACGGCTTTGCCTTCTCGGCCGAGGAAACGCTGAAGCTGATCACGCCGAAGACACGGCTGCTGATCCTCAATTCCCCGGCCAATCCGACCGGCGGCGTCACCGGCAAGGCGGAAGTCGACAAGCTCATCGCCGGCCTTGAGAAGTGGCCCGACGTCGCCATCATGTCGGACGAGATCTACGACCACATGGTCTATGACGGCGAGCAACACGTCTGCCTGCTGTCCTATCCGTCGATCCGCGACCGGCTTATTCTGCTCAACGGCTGGTCGAAGACCTATGCCATGACCGGCTGGCGGCTCGGCTACGCGGTGTTCCCGGACAAGCTCTACGACTATGCGCGCAAGCTCGCGGTCAATCTGCATTCCTGCGTCAATGCGTCGGCGCAGTTCGCCGGGCTGGCGGCGCTGACCGGGCCGCAGGACGAGGTGCACCGGATGATCGCCGAGTTCGACAAGCGCCGGAAGGTGGTGGTCGAGGGGCTGAACAAGCTGCCCGGCGTGTCCTGCGCGGTGCCGAAGGGTGCGTTCTATGCGTTTCCGAATATCAAGAATACCGGTTGGAAAGCCAAGCCGCTGGCCTCGTCGCTGCTCGAAGATGCCGGCGTCGCCATCATCGGCGGGCCGGACTTCGGCATTCTCGGCGAAGGCTATGTACGGCTGTCCTACGCCAACTCAACGGAGAACATCCTGAAGGCGCTGGACCGGATGGGCGCGTTTCTGGCGACCCGGAAAGCGGCGTGAGCGGGTGCTTGTTTCTCACCCTCCCCTTGACGGGGAGGGTCGCCCGCGCAGGCGGGCGGGGTGGGGTGAAAACATGGCGAATGCAATAGCACGCCAACTCCGCAGCAATTTAACCGACGCCGAGCGAAAGCTCTGGCGCTTTCTCCGCACGCTGCGGAAACAGGGCTTTCATTTTCGGCGCCAAGTGCCGATCGATCACCTTGTCGTCGACTTCGTTTGTTTCTCGGCGCGGCTGGTCATCGAAGTGGACGGCGGCCAGCACAATATGGTCGCGGGGCTTCGTACAGATGCCACGCGCGACGACTACCTTGGCCGCAACAACTTCAGGGTATTGCGTTTCTGGAATAACGACGTAATTGCAAACATCGATGGCGTTTCATACGTCCTAATGAATGCTCTCGGGCTGGTGACCCCCACCCCCCCCCCCACCCCCCCA
>JALHNV010000124.1 GCA_022843325.1 Pseudolabrys sp.
ACTCCAATATCTTCAACGATATCGGGTTCGCCTTCCGGCTCACCTTCCTGAACAAATGCGATGAACTGGAACGGCCGATCGTGGCCGAGTTCTATCAGCGCTGCTTCGGGATCGAGTTGCCGGAGAGCTCGGTGAACGTGGCGCTGAGCTGATGCTCAGCGCTTCTTCTCCAGCGCCTCAAGTCGATGTTCAATGTTATTGAGGCGGACCTAGACTTCGGCGGCGCCAAGCACGCTCTCGCCGATCATCGCCTGCTGGAGGTTTTTGAGGCGCTCCGACATACTTTCGAACCCGTCGCGGGTTTCGGCGCGGTGCGTATCGATCTGTTCGCGCATTTCGCGGAGCAAGCGGCGGGTCTGGTTTGCCGGGTCGGCCATACTGGCTTTCCTTGTGGCTGAGGTTGAATATAGTTCCTCGTTACCGCTTTATAAAGAGCCCTGAAGTCCATGGCGTCCAACATCAAAGGCAAATCGCCCGGCAAGGAATCGCCGACTGAACCGTTCAAGCGGGCGGTCAGTGGCTGTCTGCGGGCGCTGGCGCGCAAGCCCGATCTGGAAGTGTCGTTCGCGGCCGAGCGTCCCGGCCTGATGGGCGGCAAGGTCCGGCTGCCCGAGCCGCCCCGCAAGCTGAGCAAGGCGGAAGCGGCGATCGTGCGCGGCAACGCCGACTCGATCGCCTTGCGTATTGCCTGTCATGACGCGGCGATGCACCGCCGGCTGCAGCCGGCCGGCCAGCAGGCGCGTGCGGTGTTCGAAGCCGTCGAGCAGGCGCGCGTCGAGGCGATCGGCGCCCGGCGCATGGAAGGCGTTGCGAAGAATCTGACCGCCATGCTCGACGACCGCTTTCATCGCGGCAAATTCGATCAGATCACCGAGCGCGCCGACGCGCCGATCGAGGAAGCGCTGGCGATGCTGGTGCGCGAGCGGCTGACCGGCATGGCGCCGCCGGCGGCGGCGAAGAAACTTGTCGATCTGTGGCGTCCGCTGATCGAGGACCGTGCCGGCAAAAATCTCGACAAGCTGGAAAGCCTGCTGGAGAACCAGCATCAGTTCGGCGACGCCGTGCACGACCTGCTCGAATCCCTGGAAATGGGCGAGGACCGCTCGAGCGACTCCGAGGACGAAGACGAAAGCGGCGACGAGGAGCAGCGCAAGCAGCAGTCCGGCGAAGAGGGCGACTCGGCCGACAGCGACGAGCAGCAGCGCATGAGCCAGGAGGACAGCCAGGTGTCCGCCGAGGACATGCCCGACAGCGCTTCGGAAGCCGTCGATTCGCCGACCGCCGATATGGCCGACGACTCCGACATGGGCGACGCCGAGACACCGGGCGAGCCGCAGCGGCCGCGCAATGGCGGCGCCAACGAGCCGCGCGGTCCGGACTACCGCCCGTTCACGCCGAAATTCGACGAAACCATCGCCGCCGAGGACCTGTGCGAGCCGGAAGAGCTCGACCGCCTGCGCAGCTATCTCGACAAGCAACTCTCGAACTTGCAGGGCGTGGTGGCGCGGCTCGCTAACCGCCTGCAACGCCGCCTGATGGCGCAGCAGAACCGGTCGTGGGACTTCGACCTGGAAGAGGGCATCCTCGATCCGGCGCGGCTGACGCGCGTCATCACTGATCCGATGCACGCGCTGTCGTTCAAGGCCGAGAAGGATACCGAATTCCGCGACACCGTCGTGACGCTGCTGCTTGATAATTCCGGCTCGATGCGCGGCCGCCCGATTACGGTCGCGGCGACGTGCGCTGACATCCTGGCGCGGACGCTGGAGCGTTGCGGCGTCAAGGTCGAAATTCTCGGCTTCACCACGCGCGCCTGGAAGGGGGGTCAGTCACGCGAGCACTGGCTTACCGCCGGCAAGCCGCCGAACCCCGGTCGCCTCAACGATCTGCGTCACATCATCTACAAGGCCGCCGACGCGCCGTGGCGGCGCGCGCGCAAGAATCTTGGCCTGATGATGCGCGAGGGTCTGCTCAAGGAGAATATCGACGGCGAGGCGCTGGACTGGGCGCACAAGCGTTTGCTGGGCCGGCCCGAGCAGCGCAAGATCTTGATGATGATCTCGGACGGTGCGCCGGTCGACGACTCCACGCTGTCGGTCAATCCGGGCAATTATCTGGAACGTCATCTGCGCTGGGTCATCGAGGAGATCGAGACCCGCTCGCCGGTGGAACTCATCGCCATCGGCATCGGCCACGACGTCACGCGCTACTACCGCCGCGCCGTTACCATCGTCGATGCCGAGGAGCTTGGCGGCGCCATGACTGACAAGCTGGCAGAGTTGTTCGAGGAGAACACGCCGGCCGAGCGGCCCTCTAGCCGCAACCGCCGGCGCGTGGCTTGAGGCTCAGCCGCCGCGCGCTGCTGGCGCTGTCGATCGGCGCCGCAGTCGCAGGCATTGGTACTTTCGCGCTCGCCCAGACGCTGCGATATCCATCGCAACCCGTCGCCATCACCATCGACGCGACGCCGATTGCCGCGTTCGATAACCGCGATGCCACGCGGGTGCGCTTCGGCGCGCTGGAATTCCGCGGCGGCCTGGTCCTGCGCTCAAACGTTTCGGCGTTCGGTGGCATCTCGGGTTTCAATCTCGATCCGGGCGGCAGCCGTTTTATCGCCGTGACCGACAACGGCGCCTGGCTGCGCGGCCGCATCGTCTACCGCGATGGCGCGCCGGCCGGGATTGCCGATGCCGAGATGGCGCCGATTCTTGGACCAGACGGCAAGCCGCTGGCCGCGCGGCGCTGGTTCGATGTCGAATCTCTCACCGAACTCGACGGTATGACCTACATCGGCATCGAGCGGGTGCAACGGATTTTGCGCTTCGATTTCCGCAAGCACGGTTTCGCGGCGCGAGGTGAGCCGATCCCGGTGCCGCCGGATTTCAAAACGCTGGCCAGCAACGGAGGGCTGGAATGCCTGGCGGGCGGCGCCAAAGGTTCGGCCTTGGCTGGGTCCCTGATTGCGGTCGCCGAGGAAAGCCTGGACACCGAGGGCCGCCACCGCGGTTTCCTCCTCAAGGGCGGCAAGACCACCCGCTTTGCCGTGTTCCGGAGCGACGCCTTCGCGATCACGGATTGCGCGCTGCTGCCGTTCGGCGATCTGCTGCTGCTGGAGCGTCACTTCTCGCCCGGGCGCGGCGTCGCCATGCGGATTCGGCGCGTGCCCCTCCCGGCGATCAAGGCTGAGGCGGTGCTCGACGGCAAAGTGCTGATCGTCGCCGACCTCGCCTACCAGATCGACAACATGGAAAGCATTGCGATCCATCGCAACGCGCACGGCGAAACCATTCTGACGCTGGTGTCAGACGATAATTTCTCGTTCATCCAGCGCAATCTTCTGCTGCAATTCGCACTGGTGGAAGAGTAGGACCAATCGCGCCGGCACAATAAAAAACGCCGCCCTGCGGCGGCGCTAATATATTGGGGGAAGCGAGACGCCTCAGGCCGCGGCGGCCGAAGCTTTCTTTTTCGCAACCTGGCGCTTCAGGATCAGCATCTTGGGCGCAAGCTCATCGTCCTTGGCCTTCAGCAGAAAGGCGTCAAAACCGCCGCGATGATCGACCGTGCGCAATGCGTTGGCCGACACCCGCACCCGGAAGCTGCGGCCGAGCGCTTCAGACATCAGCGTGACGTTGCGCAGGTTCGGCATGAACCGGCGCTTGGTCTTGATGTTCGAATGGCTCACTTTGTGGCCAACCAGCGGCTTCTTGCCGGTCAGATCGCAACGCCATGACATGGCTAAATCCTCGAAAAACACGCCGGCGCACGAGCAGGGCGGCCAGACATACTGGGTAAGAAGCCCGGACGTATAAAGACAGGCAAAAGGCCCGTCAAGTCGAGGTTTTTGACGGACTTTCCGCCTTGCCGTCAATGTTTTCCCGGCCGCTGGCGAAGGCCTCTCGCGTCGCCCGGTCGCGCTCCACGGTTTTAACCGGGCGTTTTTTGTATTTCCGCCACATCAGAGTTCCATAGACCAAGGCGCCGCCCAGGGTGAGTACAAACAATACATTGATGACCATCCATAGTGTTCCGCCGACATCTTCCGTCATTTCCGGCTCCTTGATTGCACCCGTTGAGGGGATTCCTGGAGTTAACGCGGGGCCGGGCGTTCTGTTCTCTTGGCGCGCTGAAGCGACGCGCGCATCACAGAATCGACGTATTCCGGCGACCCAATCGGCCAATCGGCCAATCGCCCGTGCGTCTGGCGGTTGGCGGTGTCGCTCCTATATTCTGCTCCTGCGTCGAGGTTGGCGCCGCCGCCGTCGAAAGGTTTGGGATCCCGTGCAACCGCTCCGGCAAATGCTGACATCGACGCTTCCGCTCGCGGCCATGCTGGCAATCGCCGCGGATCACGGATCGGCCGGGGCGCAAGGCCGCCTCGACGCGCAGTACGAAGTGACGCTGGCCGGCATTCCGATCGGCAAGGGCAGCTGGGCGGTCGATATCTCCGATACCCGCTACACGGCAACCGTGAATGGCACCACCGTCGGCCTGATGCATACATTCGCCGGCGGCAAAGGGACCAGCGAGGCGCGCGGCACGATGCAGGCCGGCAGGCCGGTCCTCTCCGTCTACGAATCCAACATCGCCACCCGCCGCAAGACTGACGATATCCGGCTGTCCATCGCCAACGGCACCGTTAAAGAGGTCAATATCAAGCCGCCGCCGGATGAGGGCTCGGATCGCATCCCGGTTACCGACGCCCACCGCCGCGACGTTCTGGATCCGTTGACCGGGTCGCTGATGCGCGTCGGCGGCACTGGCGATCCGTTGTCGGCGCAGGCCTGCCAGAACCGGCTGGCGATTTTTGACGGCCGGCTGCGCTACGACTTGCACCTCGCCTTCAAGCGGATGGACACGGTGAAAGCCGAACGCGGATATGCCGGCCCCGTGGTGGTGTGCTCCGTGATTTTCACGCCTGTCGCCGGATACAATCCCTCGCGCTACGCGATCAAATACATCTCCGGCGTGCGGGACATGGAGGTGTGGCTGGCGCCGATTGCCGGGACGCGCGTGCTGGTGCCGTTCCGTGCCGAGGGGCCATCCCCGGTCGGCCGCGTCGTCCTCGAAGCCACGCATTTTGTCTCGAACCCGACGCCGAGCCGCGCTGCCATCAATGGAATCAACGCGCAGTGATGTCTGCCGCAGTCCGCGCCTGACGCTTGACTCTATCCCTGAGTTCGAATCCAACCGCGTTAACGTTTGCGGGCGAATAAAGGCCGGCAAATTATGCCGAATCTACCCGATATTGTGGGACTCGATTGCTGCGCGACCAGATATCGCCGTGAACGAATTCATACAGGCTCTGAGTCACCGATTCGGGCGTGGTTCGTTCCAGACTCGTTCTATTGCTTAACTGCCGGCACCTGCGCCGTCGCATTGTGATACAGGAAGCCCGCCGCGACGCCCGCTCCAGGGCCAAGCCGCCAGTCTGGACGCGTAATGGCCATTTCTTTTTCCCCGCAGCCTAATCGACACGCGCGTATCCGCGGCGCCGGCGTGACCGCGGTTCTCGGTCCGACCAATACCGGCAAGACCCACCTCGCCATCGAGCGCATGGTGGCGCACTCGTCCGGCATCATCGGCCTGCCGCTGCGTCTGCTGGCGCGCGAGGTTTACAACAAGGTGGTCGACCGGGTCGGCGCGGCCAACGTGGCCCTGATCACGGGCGAGGAGAAGATCAAGCCGCCGCACGCCCGCTATTGGGTCTCCACCGTCGAGGCCATGCCGCGCGACCTCGATGTCGCCTTCGTCGCCATCGACGAGATCCAGCTCGCTGCCGATTTCGAACGCGGTCATGTGTTCACAGATCGCATGCTCAACCTTCGGGCGCGCGAGGAAACGCTGGTGCTGGGCGCTGCCACCATGCGGCCGATGGTCGAAAAGCTGTTGCCCGGGGCGAATATCGTGCAGCGGCCGCGGCTGTCGAACCTCACATATGCCGGCACCAAGAAGCTGACCCGGCTGCCGCCGCGTTCGGCCATCGTCGCGTTCTCGGCGGCGGAGGTCTATGCGATCGCCGAACTGATCCGCCGCCAGCGCGGCGGCGCCGCCGTCGTGCTCGGCGCGCTGTCCCCGCGCACGCGGAATGCGCAGGTCGCGCTCTACCAGTCCGGCGATGTGGATTACCTGGTGGCCACCGACGCGATCGGCATGGGTCTCAACCTCGATATAGATCACGTGGCATTTGCCGCCGATCGTAAGTTCGACGGTTACCAGTTTCGCAAGCTCAATCCGGTCGAACTGGCGCAGATCGCCGGCCGTGCGGGTCGAGCCAAGCGCGATGGTACTTTTGGCACCACCGGACGTTGCGATCCTTTCGAATCGGAGCTGGTACAGGCGCTGGAGAGCCACACGTTCGAGCCAACCCGCATGCTGCAATGGCGGAATTCGGCGCTCGATTTCACCTCAATCGGCGCATTACAGGCCTCGCTTTCCGCGACGCCGAATGAGCCGGGACTGACGCGCGCGCCGACGGCAGAAGACATATTGGTGCTGGAGCATGCCGCGCGTGACGAGGATGTGCGCGCGCTGGCGCGCAACCCGGCCGCGGTCGCCCGGCTCTGGGATGCCTGTCAGGTTCCGGATTATCGCAAGATCGCACCGGCGACACATGCGGAATTAGTGGTGACCCTCTATGGATTTCTGATGCGAGAGGGTAACATCCCCACCGGCTGGTTCAGTCAACACGTGGCGCAAGCCGACCGAACCGACGGCGACATTGACACCCTTTCCAACCGGATCGCACATGTCAGGACTTGGACGTATATTGCCAACCGCCCCGACTGGCTCGCCGACCCGGAGCACTGGCAGGCGGTCGCCCGAGCGGTCGAGGACAAATTATCTGATGCGCTGCATGAACGTCTCGCCGAGCGTTTCGTGGATCGCCGCACCAGTGTATTGATGCGGCGGCTGCGAGAGAAAACGATGTTGGAAACTGAAATCGGAAAAACGGGCGATGTGACGGTCGAGGGCCATGTGATTGGCCGGCTCGACGGGTTCATGTTTGCGCCTGACGCGTCGGCGGCGGGCTCGGAAGCCAAGGCGCTTAATGCCGCCGCGCAGAAAGTGCTGGCAGTCGAGATCGAGGCGCGCGCCACCAAGCTGTCGCAGGCGTCCAACGACCACCTGGTGCTGGCGAGCGACGGCGCTTTGCGCTGGACCGGCGACCTCGTCGGCAAGCTGATCCCGGGCGACGACGTGTTGCGTCCGCGCCTGCGTATCCTGTCCGACGAGCATCTCACCGGGCCGTCGAAAGAACTGGTGCAGACGCGGCTCGATCTCTGGCTGAAGTCGCATATCGAAAAACTGCTGGCGCCGCTGTTTTCGTTGACCGCGGCCGAGGACATCACCGGTATGGCGCGCGGCGTTGCGTTCCAGCTCGTAGAAGCGCTCGGCGTGCTGGAGCGGCAGAAGGTGGCCGAAGAGGTCAAGGGCCTCGACCAGCCGTCCCGCGCCACTTTGCGCAAATACGGCGTCCGCTTCGGCGCCTATCATATCTATCTGCCGGCGCTCCTGAAGCCGGCACCGCGCGCGCTGGCGACGCAGCTCTGGGCGCTCAAGCACGAAGCGCCGGACGCCAAGGGCGTCGGTGAATTGCTGCATCTGGCGGCCAGCGGCCGCACCTCGATCCCGGTCGACGCCGAGACGCCGAAGCCGCTCTACCGCACCGCCGGCTATCGCATCTGCGGCGAGCGCGCGGTGCGCGTCGATATTCTCGAGCGGCTGGCCGATCTGATCCGTCCGGCGCTGTCATGGCGCGAAACAGCGCCCGGTCCCAAGCCGGACGGCGTTTTCGACGGCCGCGGCTTCCTGGTGACCGGTGCGATGACCTCGCTGACCGGCGCCTCGGGCGAAGACTTTGCCTCGATTTTGCGGTCACTCGGCTACCGCATGGACCGCCGGCCGAAACCTGCCGAGAAGCCGCCAGAGACAAAGCCGGCCTCCGTCGACGCCAATGCAGCGGAAACGGCCACCGAGCCGCCGGTTGAGGCTGCCGTCGATGCAGCTCCGGCCGTCGATGATGCGGCGCCGGCCGAAGCGCCGCAGGCGCAAACCGCCGCGCCCGCCGATGCTGCATCTGAAGCCATCGAAGCGCCCGTTCAGCCCGACGCCGTCGACGCGCCGGCTGCCGAAGCGGTCCCGGCCGAGCCGTCTGCCGCCGAAGGAGCGCCCGCCGAGGCTGCCAAAGAGCCCGAGATGGTGGAAGTCTGGCGTCCGGCCGGGCGTCCCGAGCGCGAGCGCCGTCCCAATAACCGCCCGCGCCGCCAGCCGCGCGCCCAGCAGGCTGCCACGACGGTCGCGCCGGCCGAGGGCGGCGCTGTTGCGGCGGCT
>JALHNV010000125.1 GCA_022843325.1 Pseudolabrys sp.
TCGACGTCTTGCCGGCGCCGTTCGGACCGATGATGGCGCGGATTTCGCCCTTGCGGATGTCAAAGGAGATGCCGCTCACCGCCTTGACGCCGCCGAACGCCAGCGACACGTCCTCGACCGACAACAGCACTTCGCCGGCTGCGATCTCGGGTCCGCTGGGGGATCTCATGTGCGGGCACCCACGGTCCTATCCCTCCCCTGCAAGGGGAGGGTCCGGCGCGGCAGCGCCGGGGGTGAAGTTGATTTTCGTGAGCAAAGCCCCCCATCCGGCTCGCTGCGCTCGTCACCCTCCCCCTGCGGGGGAGGGATGAGGAAGAATGCCCTCATGCCGCCTGCCCCAGTGCCGTTTCAATCTGCATATCGCGGATTTTCACCCGCGCGCTGATGGTCCCCTTGCGGCCGTCCTCGAAGGTAACCTCGGTCGAGATATCGGCTTCGTTTGAGCCATCATAGAGCGCTGCAATCAGCGCGTCGTAGCGGTCGGCGATGAAGCCGCGGCGCACTTTCTGGGTGCGCGTCAATTCGCCATCGTCGGCGTCGAGCTCCTTGTGCAAAATCAGAAAGCGCTTGATCTGCGCGCCGGCCGTCACCTTGTCAGCCGCCAGCGCCCGGTTCACTTCGGCGACGTTCTTCGCGATCATGTCATAGACCAGCGTGTGGCCGGCCAGCTCCTGATACGACGCGTAAATAACGTTGTTGCGCTCCGCCCAGCTCCCGACCGCGGTGAGATCAATGTTGATCATGACCGCGACGAAACCGCGGCCGTCGCCATAGGCCACCACTTCGCGGATGTTGGGGAAGAACTTGAGCTTGTTCTCGATGTATTTCGGCGGGAACAGCGTGCCGTCGTTGAGCCTGCCGACATCCTTGGCGCGGTCGATGATCTTGAGGTGCCCGGTCTTCTCGTCGAAATAGCCGGCATCGCCGGTCATGACATAGCCGTCGGGCGTCATGGTCTCGGCGGTCTTGGCGGCGTCCTTGAAATAGCCCGAGAACATGCCCGGCGACCTGAACAGCACCTCGCCATTGTCGGCGATGCGGATGTCGACATTCGGACAGGCCGGGCCGACGGTGTCGGAATAGATCGCGCCGTTCGGCTGCGCGGTGACGTAGAGGAAGGCCTCGGTCTGACCGTAGAGCTGCTTCAGGTTCAGCCCGATCGAGCGGTAAAACGCGAACAGGTCCGGGCCGATCGCCTCGCCGGCGGTATAGGCGACGCGCACGCGCGAGAAGCCGAGCACGTTCTTGAGCGGGCCATAGAGCATCACGTTGCCGAGTGCGTAGAGCAGCCGGCCCGACAGCGGCACGGCTTCGCGGTTGAGAATGCGCTCGCCATAGCGGCGCGCCACCCCGATGAAATAATGGAACAGCTTGCGCTTGAGCAGGCTGGCATCCTCCATGCGGATCATGACCCGCGTCAGCAGCATCTCCAGCGTGCGCGGCGGCGCGAAATAAAAGGTCGGCCCGATCTCGCGCAGGTCGGTCATCACGGTATCGGCGCTTTCCGGGCAGGCGGTGCAGAAGCCCGCCACCAGTCCTTGCGCATAATTCAGGTAGTGATCGCCGACCCAGGCGATCGGCAGATAGGCCAGCGCCACGTCCGTCTCATTCAAGCCGTCGAAAGCGACAGTATCCGTCGCGGCGGCGATCGAGCGCTCGCCGGTCAGCACCACGCCCTTCGACGTGCCGGTCGTGCCGGAGGTGTAAAGGATGATCGAGGGGTCCGAACCCTTGCCGGCCGCGATCTCACCGTCGATCCAGGCGCCGACCTTGGGATCGGCGGCGATCGCGTTGCGACCGTCGGCGATGACGTCGTCCATCGACTTCAGGCGGCCATGATCGTAATCGCGCAGGCCGCGGATCTCGTCGTATATCAGCCACTCCAGCTTCGGCAGCCGCTCGGCCACCGACAATATCTTGTCGACCTGCTCCTGGTCCTCCACCGCGGCGAAACGCACCTCGGCGTGCGCGATGACATAAGCCAGTTCGTCGGCGACAGCGTCGGCGTAGACGGGCACCGGAATGGCGCCGAGCGCCTGCGCGGCCATGACCGACCAGTACAGCCTCGGCCGGTTGGCGCCGACAATGGCGATGGTCTCGCCGCGCTTGAGCCCGAGCCGGGACAGGCCGACCGCATAAGCACGAACGATCTCCAGCACCTCGCGCCAGGTCCAGGTCTGCCAGATGCCCAGATCCTTGTGACGCATCGACGGCCGCGCGCCATAGGCTTGGGCGTTGCGAACCAACAGCTTCGGGAACGTGTCCGCTCTCGCGGCGACGTGCGACGCCACAGCCGGTATCCTCCCTGGCCGGCGCGCTTCCACCGCGCCGCATCTCCCCTCGCCGCCTTTTGTCAGGCGGTCATCTTATCTCGATTTGAAGACACGGATGAGGGCGGGTCAAGCCTTGGATCGGCCCAAACGGTCACACGGCGGTCGATCTCACGCCGTTCGTCCCCGCGAAAGCGGGGACCCAAAAGCCAATTGCGCCGCACCATCCGTCATCGCAGATGTCGATAGGCGCCACCTTGGGGCCCCCGCTTTCGCGGGGGCGAGCGGGGGTGCGGCTATTCCGCCGCCTTCAGAAACGGCATGGCGCCGGTGCTGAACTGCTCCAGCAGCGCAGCTTCCTCGGCCTTGGCCACTTTGAGATGGCGCTGCTTGACCGGACCGTAGCCGCGAATCTTCTCAGGGACAGAGGCCAGCCCCACCGCGGTCTGGTGATTGAACGGCGTCAGTTCGGTGATGATCTTATCGAGCAGCGACTGGTAATCCGCCACCAATCGCCGCTCGATGCGGCGGTCCTCGCTGTAGGCGAAGGGATCGAGCGGCGTACCGCGCAGAAATTTGAACCGTGCCAGGACGCCGAAGACTTTCAGCATCCACGGCCCGAATGTCATTTTCTTGGGCTCGCCGGTCAGCGGATTGCGCTTCGCCAGCAATGGCGGCGCCAGATGGAATTCGAAACGCAGGTCGCCATCGAATGACGCCTTGACGCGGTCGACGAATGACGAGTCGGTATAAAGCCGCGCGACTTCGTATTCGTCCTTGTAGGCCATCAGCTTGAACAGATAACGCGCCACGGCTTCGGTCAGCGCGCTCTGCCCCGGCGCCTTTTCGGCCTCGGCGGCGCGCACCTTCTCGACCAGCGCGCTGTAGCGCCGCGCATAGCGCTTGCTCTGATAGGCGGTGAGGAAGGCCACGCGGCGGTCCACGGTTTCGGAGAAGGTCTGCGACAACTTCAGCGAGTCATTCTCTTCCCGCGGCTTCGGCGCTACCAGCGCCTCGACGGCGGCGCGGTCGACCGCAGCGCGGCGGCCGTAACGGAACGCGGCGATGTTCATCGCCACTGCCTCACCGTTCATCTCGATCGCCTTCTCGATCGACTCATCCGTCAGCGGCAGTCCGCCGGACTGATAGGCGAAGCCGAGCATGAACATGTTGGCGCCGATGGAATTGCCCAAGAGCGCCGTGGCGAGCCGGCTGGCGTCGACGAAATGCGTGTTCTCGCGCCCGGCGCCGCTGACGATGGCGCGCTTGAGCCGCTCGGTCGGCAGCGAGAAATCGGCATTGCGGGCAAAGTCGCCCGGCAGGAATTCGGCGGTATTGACGATCACCCGGGTATTGCCGGGCTTCATCGCGGTCAGCACCTTCTTGTTGCCGGCCACGACGATGTCACCGCCCAGCACCAGATCGGCGCCAGCCGCGGCAACGCGGATGGCATGAATGTCGTCAGGCTTGTTGGCAACGCGGATGTGGCTGTAGACCGCGCCGCCCTTTTGCGCGAGGCCGGCCATGTCGATGACGCCAGCGCCCTTGCCTTCCAGATGCGCCGCCATGGCGACGATAGCGCCAATGGTGACGATGCCGGTGCCGCCGATGCCGGTGACGATGATGCTGTAAGGATGGTTGGCGAGCGGCAGATCCGGCGTCGGCAGCGTCGGCCATTGCTCGGGTTGGGCGACGCCCTCACCCTTCTTCAGCTTCGCGCCGTGCACCGTGACGAAAGACGGGCAGAAGCCGTTGACGCAGGAAAAGTCCTTGTTGCAACTCGACTGGTCGATGGTGCGCTTGCGGCCCCATTCCGTCGCCAGCGGCTGCACCGAAACGCAGTTCGATTTCACGCCGCAGTCGCCGCAACCCTCGCAAACCAGGTCGTTGATAACGACGCGCTTGTCCGGATCGGGGAAGGCGCCGCGTTTGCGGCGGCGTCGTTTCTCGGCGGCACAGGTCTGATCATAAATAAGAATGCTGACGCCCGGGACCGTGGCGAGGTCGCGCTGCACCGCGTCGAGCTCGTCACGGTGGTGCACGGTCAGACCGCGCGGCCACTCGGTATCCTTGGGATACTTGAAAGGCTCGTCGGTGACGACCACGACGCGTCTGGCGCCTTCGGCCGCCACCTGCGCCGCGATCTGCGGCACCGTCAGCCCGCCGTCATTGGACTGACCACCGGTCATCGCCACCGCGTCGTTGAACAGGATCTTGTAGGTCATGGTCACGCCGGACGCGATAGCGGCGCGGATGGCGAGATAGCCGGAGTGGTTGTAGGTGCCGTCGCCCAGGTTCTGGAAGACGTGCGGCCGGTTCGAGAATGGCGATTCGCCGATCCAATTGGCGCCCTCGCCACCCATCTGGGTGTAACCCTGCGTGTCGCGGTCCATCCATTGCGCCATGTAATGGCAGCCGATACCGGCATAGGCGCGGCTGCCTTCCGGCACGCGGGTCGAGGTATTGTGCGGGCAGCCCGAACAGAAATACGGCACGCGCAACGCAATGTCGGCCGCTTCGGCGAGCGCGTGCTGGGCGCTTTTCAGCCGCGCTACATTCGCCGCCAGCTCATCATTGGCGCCGTAGCGCAGCAATCGCTCGCCGATGCAGACGGCGACATCGTTCGGATCGAGCGCACCCTTGACCGGGAACAGCCAGTTGCCGTTCTCGTCTTTCTTGCCGATGCACAGCGGCTGATTGGCGGTGCCGTACAATTCCTCGCGCACCTGCACTTCGATCAGCGAGCGCTTTTCCTCGACCACGATGATCAGGTCGAGGCCGGCGGCGAAATCCAGAAGCTCCTGGCGCGGGATCGGCCAGACGCAGCCGATCTTGAACAGGCGCAGGCCGATGTCGTTGCAGCGCATCTCGTCGATGCCCAGTTCGTCCAGCGCCTGACGGACGTCGAGGTAGGCCTTGCCGGTGGTGATGACGCCGATCTTCGGCTGCCGCCCGCCGGACGTGATCATGGTGTTGAGCTTGTTGGTGCGCACGAAGGCCAGCATGGCGTCGCGCTTGAAGTCGTGCAGCCGCGCTTCCTGGCCGAGAATAGTATCGTTCAGCCGCACGTTCAGCCCGCCGTCGGGCAACGCGAAGTCCGCCGGCAACTGAAGGTTCAGCCTCTCCATCCGGCCATCGACCACGCCGGTCGACTCGACGGTGTCGTGCATGCACTTCAGCGCGGTCCAGGTGCCGGTGTAGCGCGACATCGCCCAGCCGATCTGCGCGTAGTCGATGATCTCCTGTACGCCGGCCGGATTGAGGATCGGCATCATCACGTCGACGAAATGGAATTCCGACTGATGTGCTGTGGTGGAGGATTCCGCGGTGTGGTCGTCGCCCATCAGGGCAATGACGCCGCCATGGGCCGACGAGCCGGCCAAATTGGCATGGCGAAACACGTCGCCGGAGCGATCTACGCCCGGGCCCTTGCCGTACCACATGCCGAAAACGCCATCGAACTTACCTTCGCCGCGCAGTTCGGCCTGCTGGCTGCCCCACAGCGCAGTGGCGGCGAGTTCCTCGTTGATGCCGGGCTGAAACTTGATATCGGCAGCGGCCAAATGCCGGCCGGCGCGAACGAATTGCTGGTCGAGGCCGCCGAGCGGCGAACCGCGGTACCCCGTGAGGTAACCGCCGGTATTGAGGCCGGCGCGGCGGTCGCGCTCCTTCTGCATCAGGCAGGCGCGGATCAGCGCCTGATAGCCGGTCACCAGCACGTGGGACTGGGTCAGATCGTATTTATCGTCGAGGCTGACCGAACGGAGCGTCATGCATGACCTTGCTGGGCGAACGCCGCGGAATCACAACTCACGCCGCTCCACTCATATAGACTCGGGCCGCGCGACGCAAAGCCACGGAACCGAATTAGGCTGACACCACAAGACCATGCGGTCAATTTCGTTCTCCGCATAGGGGCTAGGAGATTTACGGCTGGCGGCGACCGCCGAAATGCGCCGGCGCGCGACTACCGCAATGCACCAGACAGACCTGCCCTTCGTAGAACGGGGTGGTCAATCTTTAGGCGTTCTGTAAAAGGAAATGCTAGCCGGAACCCCTTTCATGCAATCGCCGTCATCGTCGGTCGAGACAAGACAGTCGTGGATTGTCGCCACGGTGGCGTTGGTCACCCTGCTGATGGCCTACGGCGCGGCGTGGATTACCACGGTCGCGCTCAAGGATATCGCCGCCGAGGTTGACGGCCAGCGCTCGATCCCGGCGCTCGCCGTCGCATTGGCCTGGTTCGGCGGCGGCGCCGGCGGCATCATCATGGGCCGCCTCGCCGAGAAGACCGGCACGCGCTGGACCGTGATCGGCGGCGCGCTGATGGTCGGCCTCGGGTTATCGATATCGACGCTGGGCCCGCCGGTGCCGCTGTGGATCGGGCACGGCCTGTTTATCGGCCTGATCGGCCTCGGCGGCATCAATGCTCCTTTGTACATCTACGTCAGCCGCTGGTTCGACCGCCGGCGCGGCTCGGCCCTGGCGCTGATTTCCAGCGGCACCTACCTGGCCGGCGCAGTCTGGCCGCCGGTGTTCGAATGGGCGCTGGGCATGATGGGCTGGCGTCAGACGATGTTCTGGTACGGCTCCGCTCTGGTCATTGTGATCGTGCCGCTGGCCTTGATCTTCTTCCGCCCTGCCCCGGAGGTGATCGCACCGCCGGCGGCCCCGGGCAGCGCGCCGGTCAAGGCCCAGGTGCTCGGTCTGCCCCCCAACCTGGTGTTCGGGCTGATTTGCGCCGCCGCCGTGCTGTGCTGCATTCCGATGGCCATGCCGCAGGGCCATCTCGTCGCCTTCTGCACCGACCTCGGCATCACCCGCGCGATGGGCGCGCTGATGCTGTCGGTGCTGCTCGGTACCGCCTTTATCAGCCGGCAGATATGGGGGCTCATCTCCGACAAGATCGGCGGGCTGATGACCGTGCTGATCGGATCGGTCTGGCAGACCTTCGGCATGATCGGCTTTCTCGGCACCCAGGACGAAGTCGGCCTGTTCACCGTGGCCGCAGTGTTCGGCCTCGGCTTCAGCGGCATCATTCCAGCCTATGTGCTGGCAGTCCGCGAACTGTTTCCGGCGCGCGAAGCGTCGTGGCGGATTCCGACCATCCTGCTGTTTACCGGCGCCGGTATGGCGCTGGGCGGCTGGTTCGGGGGTGTTCTGTACGACTACTTCGGCTACTACGCCCCTGCCTTCGCGGCCGGCGTCGGCGCCAACATTCTCAATATTCTGATTGTCGGATTTCTGGTGCTGCGGCAGCGGCAGCAATCGCGGCTGGCCTTCGCATAAGCCGCGCTGTTCAGGCCTGACGCGGCCTTATCAGCCAGACACCGCCGAGAATGGCGAGTCCCACCAGCGCCGGGAGAATCGCGAACCAACTGCCATCCGCAGCGACGCCGGCGGCCGCCGCCCAGGCGATGGACGAAAAAGCCTCGGCGAAGGTGGCGATACGCGAAGAGGTCTGGCGGCGGCGAAACTGGCTGCGCCGCGCCTGCACCCGGAAGCAGAGCTGGATCAGCGTGGCCGCCGCCGCGGAGAGCAGAATGCCCAGCGCGCAGATCAAGGCGGCAAAAAGCGAATCGAACAACAGCATGGCGATCAGTGGCGCGAACAGCAGCGCGATCATGCCGATGACGGCCTCGATCTTGGCCCAGACGATGCGCGTTGACGCAATCGGTGCAGTT
>JALHNV010000126.1 GCA_022843325.1 Pseudolabrys sp.
GGTCCCAGGGCGACGGCCCGGCTTGCGCCGGCGGCGCGGCCTGCGGTTGGGCCTGCGGCCAGGCCGAGGGGGCGGCTTGCGGCTGGGGCTCCGGCCAAGGAGATTGCGCCAAAGCCGGGCCGGCGGCGAACAGGCCGCTCGCGGCGATGACAATGGCCCAACCGAACTTCATGGACAGTTCCTTATTCCCTTAAGATTCTCTTGGCCCGCACCCGTGTAGCACCGGCCGTCCGCGGATGGCATATAACAACCTGCCGAATGCGTCGGGAAGGCGGCAAATTGCGTCAAAAATGACCGCCGGCGCGCATCTTACGGCAAACGCTCCGGACCAAGGTTACCATGCCCCGCTACGATTTCCGCACCCCCCGCATCTACCTCGATAGGCCGCTGGCCGCCGGCCAGGCGGTTCCGCTCAACCGCGACCAGGCCAATTACCTTTTGAACGTGCTGCGGCTCTCAACGGGCGACGGCGTGCTGCTGTTCAACGGCCGCGACGGCGAATGGCGCGCGGCTCTGGCCAGCGCCGGCAAGAAGACGCTGGCGGCGGAAGTGCTGGAGCAATCGCGCGAACAGCCGCATCCCGCCGACCTGCATTTCCTGTTCGCGCCGCTCAAGCATGCGCGGCTCGACTACACGGTGCAGAAGGCGGTCGAACTCGGCGTGTCGCGCATTCAGCCGGTGATGACCAAGCACACGCAGGTGTCGCGGCTCAATCTCGAGCGGATGCAGGCCAACGCCATCGAGGCGGCGCAGCAATGCGGTGTGCTGGCGGTGCCGGAGATCGTCGACGCGGTGCCGTTCAAGTCGATTCTCGCCGGCGGCGCCGAGCGCCTGTTGGTGTTTTGCGACGAGGATGCCGAGGTCAAGGACCCGGTGGCGGCCTTGGCTGCGGCGCGGCCGCAACCGAGCGCGCTGCTGCCGGCGGGCGTCGCCGGTGCACCGCAGCCGATCGCGGTCTTGATCGGGCCGGAAGGCGGCTTTGCCGAGGAGGAGCGCGAAGCGCTGCTCAAGCGGCCGAATGTGGTGCGGCTGTCGCTGGGACCGCTGATCCTGCGCGCCGACACCGCGGCGGTCGCGGCGCTGACCTTGGTGCAGGCGGTGCTCGGCGGCTGGAAATGATTTCGGTGCGGCTGCCGGCTCTGTGCCGGCAGCCAACACCGTGAACGCACTAACGCGAACACACGCGGTGAACGCAAACACGCACCGACGCGAACGCAAAAAAACACGCGAACGCTACACCCGCGCTGACGCGACGAACATTTTCGAAGAATCGGCCAACTCATCCGATTCGCTTGATCAAAGGATGCCGCGCGGCAAGCGGAGTCACGAGTCCCGGAACCGCCGAATCTGTGATCAACTCCGGCGCGCGGCGAAATAATTGTGCGGAAGTTGAATTTCCGGCAGTTCGCATGGTATTTTGCGGCGTGTCGGCGCCAAACCTGCGCTGGAGGGAGTTACCGATGTCGCGTGTTTCTGGTTGCGTTCGATACGTGGCGATCGCCGCAATCGCGCTCTGCGGCTTCATGCTGGCCGGCGCTCCGGCGCAGGCGGCGAATTTCCTGCAAAAGCAGATCTACATGAGCGGCGCCAATTTCGACGGCGACCTGCCGGCCTGCGAAGCCGCGCTCGGCAAGATCGCGTCGCGCTTCGCGCACAAGGAAAGCCGGTTCTGGAATTCGAGCCTGCAAATTCTCGGCTTCGAGAAAGTGTGGCAGACCGCGTTCAGCCCTTGGGCGAAGCACACCATTCCGCGCCGCTTCTGCAGCGCGGTGGCGCTGGTCAGCAATGGCCGCAAGCACCGCGTCGATTACTGGATCGGCGAGGACACCGGCACGATCGGCGCCGGCTGGGGCGTCGAATGGTGTGTCGCCGGTCTCGACCGCAACTGGGCCTATAATCCGGCCTGCAAGATGGCGCGGCCTTGAGCAGAACGCGGTTACTCAGCAGCGTCCTGTAGGGCGACATCGTGCGAACGGCCGGATAGCCAGTCGGCATTGTCGGCCAGAGCGAGCAAGGCCTCTTTGGTTTTCAGGAGACGTTCGCGCTCGGAGAGGGGCGTGACGATCTGCTCGGCCTTGGTTTCGCATTGTTTTGCCCAGCGGCGAAGTTCATCGGCATCCAACGGGTCTAGCATTGTGTCCTCGTGCTGAGGATCCCCTCAAATCCTCGCAGGAAGAACTCTGCCCGTGCAATTGGGATGACGCGAGTCGCTTGTAGTCTAAGAGCAAAGCACTCATTCGGCGGTGCCGGCTAAGTTGACCAATTCGACGGCGTTGCCGCTTATTGCTTGCTTGGCTCGTCGCGCTTGTTCACCGCCCGTTCAGGCGCCGTCTTTCGGCACCATGCGCAGCGTGCTGCTGTGCTTGCCGGCTTTCTCGTCAAAGACGCCGATATCGGACGACTTCTTGCCGTCGCCGCTGTGCACCAGGCCGGTGCTGGCCAGCCCGACGCGGAATAGCTCGCGCACGGCGGCGGCGCGGCTCGGCATGCGATTGCGGAAGCGGAAATCGTCGACGGCGGTCAATTCGTCCGGCGTCAGCATGATTTGCAGGCGCTCGCCGCGCGCCAGATTCTTGTCGTTGCGACGGTTTGGCACGGCCCTTATCCCCCTATGCCGAAACCCACCCCGTAGTTGGGTGAGTAACCGGCCTATAATGCGCCAGTTACTCATTGGGTTCCATTTTGTCTCCGGTCCCCATGTACCTATGTTCTTGAAATGTTCCCTCTCTTCTGCTATCCGATTGGAACTCTTGAGATATCGCAATCAGCGTTTGTTCTCACAAAAGCGTGATGAGGGTGGGGCCATGATCGCACGGCATCGGAACATCATTCAGCGTCTCGAGCGAGCGGCGCGCACCGCGGCCGTGGCCTTCAGCCTTTTATTCGTTTTTGCCGTCGTCGCTTTTGCGCAAGGGGCAGGCAACGAGCGCCGGCCCAACGAGCCGGGCCGTTTCGATTTCTACGTGCTGGCTCTGTCATGGTCGCCGTCCTACTGCGCGACCTCGGCCGAGCGCGGGCCGAACCGGACACCGGACCAGCAATGCAGCGGCCGGCCATTCGCTTTCGTCGTGCACGGGCTGTGGCCGCAATACGAGCAGGGCTTTCCGTCGAACTGCCAGGTGCCGGCGCCGCGGCTCTACCGGGGCATCGTCGATGCCAATCTCGACCTGATGCCGAGCCGCCGATTGATTTTTCACCAATGGGACAAGCACGGCACCTGTTCGGGACAGAGCGCGGCGGCCTATTTCGACACGGTGCGCAAGGCGCGCATGGCGGTGGCGATCCCGCCGGAATACGGCGACCTCGACAAACCGATGCTGGTGTCGCCCGCCGATGTCGGCGCGGCTTTCATCAAGGCCAATCCGGGGCTGAGCAAAACCGGTATGGCGGTGATCTGCAACAGCCAGTGGCTGAGCGAAGTGCGCATTTGTCTTAGCAAGGATCTTAAATTCCGCGACTGTCCCGACGTGGCGCGGCGCAGTTGCCGCCGCGACAATCTGCGCATGCCGGCGGTGCGCGGCGGATAATTTATTCAGCGAAATTTATCGCCGCCCATCCCGGCCCCTTTCTCGGCGATCGCGTTAAGCGCGCGCTAACGCTCGCAGCGCGGGTTGCGGGGATAACCCGGCCGCCTCTGCAATCGGCACAAGATTGCCGCAACGCTATTCCGCAAGGTTACGGGCGCGGTTTTCAAAGCGCGGCGGAGTGCGGCGATGAATCGTGTCGGGGAATACATCCGGTTTGCCATGTGGTTCATGGGTCTCGGCTATGCCGGGCTGTGGCCGTTCACCGCCTATGACGTGACGGGCCTCGGCGTGCGGCTGCAATTGTCGCCGGGTCTGCATCTCGTCGGCATGATGGCGGCAAGCGGCGTTGTGATCTGCCTGCTGCTGCGCCCGTTGCGGCGGCGGTGGCGGCTGGTGCGCGTGACAAGCGCCACAGGCGCGGATGTGCCAGCGCCGCCACCGGTCGTGCCGTTGCGGCTGTTGCGAAAACCCCCGCCGCCGCCGCCGCGCCGTTATGTGCGGCCGCGCACGCATTTCGGACTGCGCAACGCGCCGCATTGAGTTAAGAAGACACATGAACTATCGCCACGCCTTTCATGCCGGCAGTTTCGCCGACGTCTTCAAGCACGCGGTGCTGTGCCGCATCCTGCATTATTTGCGGGAGAAGCCGGCCGCGTTCCGCGTCATCGACACGCATGCCGGCGCCGGCCTTTACGACCTGACCAGCACTGAAGCCAATCGCGGCGGCGAATGGCGTGACGGCATCGAGCGCTTGATGAAGGCGCAAGCCGCGGGCGAGGTGCCCGAACAGGCGTCGGCGCTGCTGTCGCCGTTTCTCGATGTCATCGGCGCGCTCAACGAGCCCGGCAAACTGAAAACCTATCCCGGGTCGCCGGCTTTCACGCGCGCCTGGCTGCGAGCCGACGACCGGCTGATCGCCTGCGAATTGGAGGGCCATGCGTCCGTCGCGCTTGCCCGCAACATGCGCGCCGATCCCCGCATCAAGACCATCGAGATCGACGGCTGGACCGCGTTGCAGGCCTATGTGCCGCCGCCGGAACGGCGCGGCCTGGTGCTGATCGATCCGCCGTTCGAAGAGGCCGCCGACTTCCACCGGCTGTCGCACATGACCGGCTTGGCGCATCGCAAATGGGCGACCGGCACCTATGCGCTGTGGTATCCAATTAAGGGCCGCTTCGAGGCCGACGAACTGGCAAAGCGTTTGCGCCGCTCCGGCATCGCCAAGATTCTCCGTGCCGAACTGCTGGTGTCGCCGGTCAGCGACCCAACGCGGCTCAATGGCTCCGGGCTCATTTTGGTCAATCCGCCGTGGACACTGGAGGCCGAACTCGAGGTGCTGCTGCCGGTGCTGGCGCGCCTGCTCGAACGCCAGCCGCGCAGCGGCGGCTACACGCTCGACTGGATCAGCGGCGAGGCGGCCCCGATCGCGGCCAAAACCAAGCCGGTGGCGAAAAGCGCGGCCAAAGCCAAACCAAAATCGTCCTGAAATGGCAGAGGTGGCGCGCTGCCTCTTTCCACAAACACATAACTGGTGTGTAGTTCCGGAACTGGCTGGGCGTTCCGCCTCCCGTGGGGGGGTGGCGGAAAATGCCGGCCATGTCGTCGAGCGTGGGGCCGGCGGCGGCGTACTGTGCGGGAAGGGAACACCCGATGGCGCAAACCGGAGTCGTAAAATTCTTCAATGCCGAACGGGGCTATGGTTTCATCAAACCGGACGACGGGGCGCGCGATGTGTTCGTGCACATCACCGCTGTCGAGCAGGCCGGCCTGAAGAGCCTGAACGAAGGCCAGAAGATCAGCTTCGATGTCGAGCCCGATAAAAAAGGCAAAGGGCCGAAGGCGGTCAACCTGGTTGTTAGTTAAAGCGTTTTCCGTAACAACGGTGGCGTCGTGAACACGTGACGGCGTGGGCTCGTTCGGCCCGCGGCGCAATTTTTGAAATGGCCGCTGATGATGATCCTGCGTTCGTCGCCTGCCTCGCCTTACGCCCGCAAGGTGCGGATCGCCGCCGACCTGCTCGGGCTCTCCGGCAAGATCGAACTGCGCGACGTCGATCTCAACGATCCGGCCGACAGCATTCGCGTGCAAAATCCGCTCGGCAAAATTCCGGCGCTGATTCTCGCCGACGGCACCGTCTATTACGACTCGCGCGTCATCGTCGAATATCTCGATCATCTGTCCGGCGGCGGTCACATCGTGCCGCGCGATACCAAAGCGCGCTTCGAGGCGCTGCGCTTGCAGGCTTTGTGCGACGGCCTGCTCGATGCCTGCCTGCTGCTGGTCTACGAAGGCCGCTACCGCCCGCCGGAAATGCATGTGCAGAGCTGGCTCGACCGGCAAAGCGACAAGGTCGCGCGCGGGCTCGCCGTGCTCGAAGCCGCGCCGCCGGCATTGCAGCCGTCGATCGGCCTGCCGAATGTCGGACAGATCACGCTTGCTTGCTTGCTCGGCTACCGCGATCTGCGTTTCGCCGGCACGTGGCGCAAGGAGTATCCGAGACTGGTGGCATGGTTCGACGATTTCGCCGCGCAGGTGCCGGCGTTCAACGCGACCAGGGTGGCGGCGTAGAGTTTGTCGCGCGCATAGAAAAAGCCCCGGAGTGAACTCCGGGGCTTTTCCGTTTCGAGTGCTTGCCGAGAACTAGAAGCGATAGTTCAGGCCGGCGCGCACGATGTTGGTGTGGAAGTTCGAACCGACGCCGCCAACCGTCGGGCCATTGCCGAGATCGACATACAGGTACTCGACCTTCGCGGTCCACGGACCCGACAGCGCGGCTTCGATGCCGCCGCCGAGCGCCCAGCCGGCCTTGGTGTCGCGCGCCGAGCCGAAACCGGTGACGCTATTTTCGATGTCGCCGAAGGCGACGCCGCCGGTGACGTAAGGCATCCAGCTGCCGGTCGGGCCCATCGCATAGCCGAGACGGCCGCGCACGGTGCCGAGCCAGTTATTGCGGGTTTCGGTGAAAGCGGTGTCGCTGCCGCGCATGCGGCTCCAGTCGAGATCGCCTTCGATGCCCCAGACCAGCGGGCCGCCGGACTGCCAGTTGTAGCCGACAGTGCCGCCGACCATCCAGCCGTCGGCGCCGTTCGAGCCGCGGAAGCCGTAGCCGCCATTGATGCCGACATACGCGCCGGTCCAGTTATACATCTGCGAAACATAGGCCGGCGCCTTGGTCGGCATGGCTTCGCGGCGCGGAAGGTCGGCCGCGGAAGCCGAGGCAACACCAAGAGCCAGAACGCCGACGCTGGCGAGAAGAAGATTTTTCATGACGCACTCCGTTAGGATCATCCGGACGGACGCGGATGCGCCGTCCCCCGATTACACATTCAACGCACTTTGCATTCGGTCGTTCCGCACGCCTTCAATCTATTGTGAGGCGTGTGGCAATTCGGCAACAATTCCAGGAACTTAAGTTCCATTCGACGCAAAGGCCCTGATTAGAAGCGGTAGTTCAGGCCGGCGCGCACGGTGTTGGCCTTGAAGCGCACGTCGCCAACCGGCGCGCTGGTGCGGCCGAGATCGGTGTAGAGATACTCGACCTTGGCGGTCCACGGGCCGGTGAGGGCCGCTTCGACGCCGCCGCCGAGCGCGTAGCCGGCCTTCGTGGAGCTCGACTCGCCGAGGCCGGTGATCGAGTTCTTGACGCCGCCGACGGCGAGACCGCCGGTTACGTAGGGCATGAAGCGATCGAACGCGTAACCGATGCGGCCGCGCGCGGTGCCGAGCCAGTTGTTACGGGTTTCGCAGATGGTGCCGACGGCGCAGGTGGCGCTGCCTTTGATGTTCGACCAGTCGAGGTCGCCTTCAAGACCGAACACGGTCTGCCCGGCCTGCCAGTTGTAGCCGACGGTGCCACCGACGACGCCGCCGCGCGTGTCGAACGAGCCCGGCGCTGCCGAGAAATCGCTGCGAGCCCAGCCGTAGCCGCCGTTAATGCCGATGTAAGCGCCCGTCCAATTATACATTTGAACGTAAGGCACGGCCTTGGTCGGCATGGCGGCGCGGCGCGGCATATCGGCCGCATTGGCGGC
>JALHNV010000127.1 GCA_022843325.1 Pseudolabrys sp.
AGGCCGCCGGCGGCGTGAGCGAACTTGCTCGCCGCATTGGCATCGCGCAACCGTCAGTCTCGAATTGGGATCGCATACCGGCCGAACGCGTTCTGGCCGTCGAGACGGCGACCGGCATCAACCGCGCCACCTTGCGCCCCGATCTGTTCGCCAGCATCAGCGGTGGCGACATCGACGAGATCGATGTCGCGCGCGCGCAAGAGTATGCCTTGCTGTCGGCCTTGCTCGTGCGCGCGCCGGACGCGGCCTTCCTCGACAAGGTTGCTCAATTGCGCGGCGACGCCAGCCCGCTCGGCATGGCCCATATCGCGCTCGCGGATGCAGCGGCGAGCGCAAAGGTCGAAAACGTCGAGCGCGAATATTTCGATCTGTTCATTGGGCTCGGCCGCGGCGAGATGATGCCTTACGGCTCTTATTATCTCACCGGCTTTCTGCATGAGCGGCCACTGGCGCGGTTGCGTGCGGACCTTCAAATGCTTGGTGTCGAGCGCGCCGAAGGCGAGATCGAGCCGGAGGATCACGCCGCGATCCTCTGCGAAATCATGTCCGGACTCGCGTCGCGCCGCTTCGGCACGCCGGTGGGCGCCGACGAACAGATTTTCGAAAAGCACATTGCGTCCTGGATGGGGCGTTTCTTCAGCGATCTGGAGCGGGCCGAGACGGCGAAGTTCTATCGTCACGTTGGCGCGCTCGGGCGTGTGTTCATTGATATCGAGACTGAGGCGTTCGCGTTGTCCGCCTGAGGACGCCGCCTGCGCCATTACGTCATGGAGGGAACGACAATGAAGACCGACAGCAAGACCGGAATTGGCCGTCGCGATCTGTTGAAAGGGCTCGGCGCTGGCGCGGGTGTCGCCGCCACCGCGGCGCCGCTCGCCACCGTGGCCAAGGCAGATACCGAGACCAACGATGAAAAACGCAAGGCCCGCTACAAGGAGACCGATCACGTGAAGGCGTACTATCGCACGAACCGTTATCCGGCCTGAGGGGAGATGCGCACATGTTGATCAAGAGAACAGAACGTCAGGCCCGCCGCGCATCGCTCGCCGGTGCGCTTTCATCGCAGTCGGGCGGCGCGCTCGATCGCCGTACCTTCTTGCGCCGCTCCGGTCTCGCCGCCGGCGCACTCGCGACCGTGGGCGCGCTGCCCCTGGTCACCATGCGCAAGGCCGAAGCCGGCCCGCCGGCCGCGGCCGGCGCGCAGGTCACCATCCGCAAGAACATCTGCACCCACTGCTCGGTCGGCTGCACGGTGATCGGCGAGGTCTCCAACGGCGTCTGGATCGGCCAGGAGCCGGCCTGGGACAGCCCGATCAACCGCGGCTCGCACTGCGCCAAGGGCGCCTCCGTGCGCGAACTGGTGCACGGCGATCGCCGTCTGCGCTACCCGATGAAGCTGGTGAACGGCCAGTGGACCCGCGTCTCCTGGGATGTGGCGATCAACGAGATCGGCGACAAGCTCGGCGAGATCCGCGCCAAGTCGGGGCAGGAGTCGGTGTACTGGCTCGGCTCCGCCAAGTTCTCCAACGAAGGCGCCTACCTGTACCGCAAGTTCGCGGCCTTCTGGGGCACCAACAACGTCGACCATCAGGCGCGTATCTGTCATTCGACCACCGTCGCCGGCGTTGCCAACACCTGGGGCTACGGCGCCCAGACCAACAGCTACAACGACATCCGCAACTCGAAGACCATGATCATCATGGGCGGCAACCCGGCCGAGGCGCATCCGGTGTCGCTGCAGCATCTCCTCGAAGGCAAGGAGATGCAGAAGGCCAACTTCATCGTTATCGATCCGCGCCTGACCCGCACGGCGGCGCATGCGACCGAATATGTCCGCATTCGTCCCGGCACCGACATTCCGGTGATGTGGGGCCTCCTGTGGCACGTATTCAAGAACGGCTGGGAGGACAAGGAATTCATCCGCCAGCGCGTCTACGGCATGGAAGACGCCAAGAAGGAAATCGAGAAGTGGACGCCGGAGGAGGTCGAGCGCGTCACCGGCGTGCCGGGCGCCCAGCTTGAGCGCGTCGCCAAGATGTTCGCGACCGAGAAGCCGGCGACTCTGATCTGGTGCATGGGCGCAACCCAGCACACGGTCGGCACCGCCAACGTCCGCGCCTTCTGTATCGCGCTGCTCGCCACCGGCAATGTCGGCGGCGTCGGCGTCGGCGCCAACATTTTCCGCGGTCACTGCAACGTGCAGGGCGCCACCGATCTCGGCCTCGATATCGGTACGCTGCCGCTTTATTACGGTCTGGCCGAGGGCGCCTGGCGGCACTGGAGCCGGGTCTGGGAGGTTGATTACTCCTATCTCGAAGGACGTTTCGAGACGCCGAAGAACATGGGCATCCCCGGCATTCCATCAACCCGATGGTTCGACGCCACGCTGCTGCCGAAGGATCAGGTCAGCCAGAAAGACACCATCAAGGCGATGATGGTGTTCGGCCACGGCGGCAATACCGTCACCCGTATGCCGGAAGCCGCCAAGGGCATCGAGGCGCTTGAGCTTCTTGTGGTCGCCGATCCGCATCCAACCACATGGGCGGCTCTGTCCGAGCGCAAGAACGGCACCTATCTGCTGCCGATCTGCACCCAGTTCGAATGCTCGGGTTCGCGCACGGCTTCGAACCGTTCGATCCAGTGGGGCGAGCAGATCGTCAAGCCGGTCTTCGAATCGAAGAACGACTACGAAGTGATGTACCTGCTGGCCAGGAAGCTCGGGCTCGCCGAGCAGATGTTCAAGAACATCAAGGTCGAGAACAACGTGCCGGTCGCCGAGGACATTCTCCGCGAAATCAACCGCGGCGGCTTCTCGACCGGCTACTGCGGCCAGTCGCCGGAACGCCTCAAGGTTCACATGGCCAACCAGAAGGACTTCGATCTGGTGAGCCTGCGCGCCGCCGATGGCCCGGCCAAGGGCGACTATTACGGTCTGCCGTGGCCGTGCTGGGGCACGCCGGAGATCAAGCATCCCGGTACGCATCAGCTCTACAACACCCATCTCCACGTCAAGGACGGCGGCGGCACGTTCCGCGCCCGTTTCGGCGTCGAGCGCGTCATCAAGACCAAGGTGATGGAGAACGGCGTCGAGGTCGAAAAAGAAGAAAAGCACAACATGCTGGCCGAGGGGTCGTACTCGCTCGGCTCGGAAATCCGGGACGGTTATCCGGAGTTCACCTACGCCGTGCTGCAGAAGCTCGGCTGGGACAAGGATCTGACCGCGCCGGAACTCGCCACCATCCAGAAGATCGGCGGCAACAATCCGGGCGCGGTGTCGTGGGCGATCGATCTGTCCGGCGGCATCCAGCGTGTCTGTCTGGAGCACGGCGTGATCCACTATGGCAACGGCAAGGCGCGCGCCAACGCGTTCGGTTTGCCCGACGCCATCCCGGTGCATCGCGAGCCGATCTACACCCCCCGCATGGATCTGGTGGCGAAGTATCCGACGCTGCCGAGCCGGCGTGAATTCCGGCTGCCGAATATCGGTTTCGACATCCAGAAGGCCAATGTGGAGAACAAGGTCGGCGAGAAATTCCCGATCATCCTCACGTCGGGACGTCTGGTCGAATACGAAGGCGGCGGCGAAGAAACCCGCTCCAACAAGTGGCTGGCGGAGTTGCAGCAGGACTCCTTCATCGAAATCAACCCGGCCGACGCCAGCGCGCGCGGCATCACCGACGGCAACTGGGTCTGGGTCGACGGCCCGCTCGGCGCCAAAGCCAGGGTCAAGGCGCTGGTGACGGAGCGCGTCGGCAGGGGCGTGGCGTGGATGCCATTCCACTTCTCCGGCTGGTTCCAGGGCGTCGATCAGCGCGACAAGTATCCGAAGGGCGCCGACCCCATCGTGCTCGGCGAAAGCGTGAACACGCTTACCACCTACGGCTACGACCCCGTGACCGGTATGCAAGAACCCAAAGCCACCCTCTGTCAGATCAGAGCGGCTTAAGGAGCAACGACCATGGCTCGAATGAAATTTCTCTGCGACGCCGACCGGTGCATCGAGTGCAACGCCTGCGTCACCGCCTGCAAGAACGAAAACGAAGTGCCGTGGGGTATCAACCGCCGGCGTGTCGTCACCATCAATGACGGCAAGCCGGGCGAGCGGTCGATCTCAATGGCCTGCATGCACTGCACCGACGCGCCGTGCGCGGCGGTGTGCCCGGTGAGCTGCTTCTACACCACCGCCGACGCGGTGGTGCTGCACTCCAAGGACCTCTGCATCGGCTGCGGTTACTGCTTCTACGCGTGCCCATTCGGCGCGCCGCAGTATCCGAAGGTCGGCAACTTCGGTTCGCGCGGCAAGATGGACAAGTGCACCTTCTGCGCCGGCGGCCCAGAGGCCGACGGCTCGCAGGCCGAGTTCGTCAAATACGGTGCCAACCGGCTGGCCGAGGGCAAGCTGCCGCTTTGCGCGGAGATGTGCTCGACCAAGTCGCTGCTGGCCGGCGACGGCGACATCATCGCCCAGATTTACAAGGAGCGGGTGGTGAAGCGCGGCTACGGCTCCGGCGCCTGGGGCTGGAAGACGGCCTACAAAGAGACGATCGCCTCTTAAGGCATGACTTTGACGGCCGGCGCCGCCTTGAGCGGCGCCGGTCGATCGCACGGTTCGGTGGGGCAGGATTAATTCAGGGAGGACGAGGCATGGCGGGTTTCATCTCGCACGCTCGGCTCATCATCGGCGCTCTGGCGCTCATGTTCGTTTTTGCGGCCGCTGGGCCGGCCGCGGCGCAGCAGCCGAGTTCGGTCAATCCGACCGCGCAGGCGGTCAGCGAAGACCAGTTACTCAATGCGCTGCAGAATCGCGGCGGCACCATCAGCGGCCGCGTCACCATCCCCGACCAGCAGTCGGCGACGTTGATCCAGCCGGCCGGTCAGGACTGGCGATCGTTTCACGAGCGCACGCTGAAGTGGATCGGCGGCATCTCCGTGATCGGCATGATCGTTCTGCTGATCGCCTTCTATCTGTTCCGCGGCATGGTCAAGATCGAGCGCGGGCGGTCGGGCCGCACCGTGGTGCGTTTCAACGCCTTCGAGCGCTTCGTGCACTGGATGACGGCGGCCTGTTTCATCATCCTGGCGATCTCCGGCCTCAACATCACCTTCGGCAAGTCTCTGCTGCTGCCCTTGATGGGGCCCGAGGCCTTCACCGGCTGGTCGCAGTGGCTCAAATACGCGCACAACTATCTGAGCTTCCCCTTTACCATCGGCGTGGTCCTCATCTGCCTGATATGGATCGCCGGCAACATTCCAAACAAGACCGACGTCGAATGGCTCAAGCGCGGCGGCGGCATCGTTGGCGAGGACCATCCGCCGGCCTACCGCTTCAATGCGGGCCAAAAGATGATCTACTGGATCGTCGTCATCGGCGGCGCCGCGGTCGCCATCACCGGGTATCTGCTGATGTTCCCGTTCTACGGGACGGGGGTCGCTGGGATGCAGCTGTCTTCGACCATTCACGCCATTGTCGGCGTGCTGTTCGTGGCGGCGATGCTGGGCCACATCTATATCGGCACGCTCGGCATGGAGGGCGCGTTCGAGGCGATGGGCACCGGCACGGTGGACGAGAACTGGGCCAAGCAGCATCACCGGCTGTGGCTTGAGGAAGAGGCCGCCCGCGTCGGTCCGAACGACAGCGAGGCTCAGGCCCGCGCCCGCGCCGCGGCGACACCGGCCGAGTAGCCCGAGCACGGGCCCGAAAAAAGCAAACGCCCGGCGGGATGACCGCCGGGCGTTTTTTGCGTTCGATCGGTGGGCGGCGCCGCCCGCCGTCGCGGCGGTGCCCCTGGCGCTAGACCCGGACCCCGGTCGGCGAGGAGTAGGCCGTCTCGGCCGATTTGTTGAACCCATCCAGCACGAAGGCCGCCCCAAGCGCGACGACAACGGCGACCACGCAGGCGATGACGAATGACTTCATGGCGTCCCCCAATTTTTTTGCCGCAAATTCGTTAGCTTGGAATGATTATGCTTGAGGACAGGCAAGATCAAGAGGCGGTTGAAAGCCGGCTTGCCGCACCCTGACCCATGCGCGACCTGCGCTTATGGACTTGTCAAATCGGCTGAATTGCCCCATGTCAGGGGCGCTGACGGCCCGGCGGCGGAACACGTCGACTGCCGGGGCCACCGGCTCCGTTGGGGGATAGTTCAACGGTAGAACTGCGGACTCTGACTCCGTCAATCTAGGTTCGAATCCTAGTCCCCCAGCCAAATCTCACTTTTGGCCGATTTGGCGCTTCCGCCCGTCCCGTCCCGTCCCGTCGCGGGCCTCGGCGGGTCCCGTCTGCGCGATCCTGTCAAAGGGTGGCGGAAAGCGGCGACCACTTCGCCATCGTCCCAAATGCCGTCCGCAGCAACGTTGTTCGATCGCCCCGTGGGCTCGCAGGAGACATCGCTGAGGGGCATGAGACCGATGGGCCTTCGCCGCTCTCCCGTTTGATCTTGGCCCGACCGCAAAAAAGATTTTTTTCAAATTGCCGTGTCAAACCTCTGCGCGCTAGATTTCAATGGCCGTCGCACAACGAAAGGAGCGGGTTCGTGATAGCAAAGCTAAAATTACTTGCATTTGTTTGCGGCATGTTTGCCGCCATGGCTTCCGCCTCGGCGGCCAGCGACTACCCATTTAAGCTACACAATCGCTCGCAAGGCTGGACGATTATTGGCTTCCAAACCTTCCAGGATGGTGGCTGGAGCAGGAATTGGCTGGATGCGCCCATTGCCGCCGGCGAAGTGGCAAACATGGATTGGAACAGCAACGCCGGAGACTGCTCAATCCGCTTTCGCGTAACATGGGCGGATTATGGTGCGCAGGAGCACAGGGCAGATTTCTGCCGGCTCAAGAATCTCATCATGCTCAATGAGGGCTTCAGGACCAATTAGGGTCGTGACTTCCGGTCGTCGCTTGCCGGTTTGTCCGTCAGGCGCTGACCGTCCGCTTCGGCCCCGTCGCCACCAGCACAATCGCCAGCACCGCGAACACCGCCACCAGCATGAAGACGAACTGCGGGCTGCCGTGGTCCATGATGGCGCCGAACATCAGCGGCGAGATGATGCCGCCGATATTGAAGCCGGTGGTGACGAAGCCGAACACCTTGCCGAACGAGCCGGGCGGGGTGATCGCCCGCACGATCATATCGCGCGACGGCATGATGAAGCCGAAGAAGAAACCGCCGAATGCCATCGCCACGACGATCAGCGGCGAGCCGAGGTTTACATTGGCGATCAGGGTGGTGCTCAAGACGATGGCGATCAGCGACAGCGTGGCGACCAGCGCGTGCCGCGCGGTATGCGTGGCGGCGTAGCCGCCGGCCAGCACGCCGATTGCCGACAGCAGCAGATACATCGACAGGGCCACGTTGGCGGTGGTGAGCGGCGTGCCATACAGCGCGTCGAGCGCGACCGCGGAATAATTGTAGACGCCGCCGCTCATCATCGCGAGCAGCATGAAGAACACCAGGTTGAGCAGGATCGCCGGCGACAGCAGCAGCCGCCAGCCCGTGGCGGTGGTGGC
>JALHNV010000128.1 GCA_022843325.1 Pseudolabrys sp.
GGGCCGTCGCCCTGGGACCCGCCGCCGCAAAGTGCGCCGCCGCCGCAGAGCGGCCCCGATCCGTGGTCGCGGCCGCCGCAGGGCATGGCGGGACCGCCGCAGCAGGATACGCGCTGCCTCGACCAGTTCCTGGCGCTGCGCAAGGACGTGGAAAAGCGCGGCAGCGCCATCCAGGCGGCCGGCCAGCGCAAGGACAAGCCGTCGCCGAAGGAAGCGTGCGGGCTGTTCAACCTGTTCACGGCGGCCGAGAAGAAAATGTACGACTACGCCGCCAAGAACCAGGCGGCGTGCGGCATTCCTCCGCAGATCATCGACAATCTGAAACAGTCGCGCGCCAAGTCGGACGACATTCGCGCCCGCGTCTGTCAGGCCGCCGCCGCCGGTCCGCCGCGCCCGCCAGCGCCGAGCCTGAGCGATGCGCTCAACGCGCCCGTTCCCACGACAGACAACATCAAGACCGGCCGCGGCACGTTCGACACGCTGACCGGCAGCCCGCTCGGCCGATGAGCGAGTCCAGCGGGCGCGTCGCCGATGCGACCGGCAACTGGGTCGACATCCATGCCCCCGCCGTCACGCGGCCCTATCTCCGGCTCGCCCGTCTCGACCGGCCGATCGGCTCCTGGCTGTTGCTAATGCCGTGCTGGTGGTCGGCCGGACTTGCCGGCATCGCCGCCGACCGCCTGCCGAGCCTGGCGCATATCGCGCTGTTCTTCATCGGCGCTTTCGCCATGCGCGGCGCCGGTTGCACCTGGAACGATCTGGTCGACTGCGATCTCGACGGCAAGGTCGAACGTACGCGCTCGCGGCCGATACCCTCCGGGCAGGTGACGGCGAAGCAGGCCGCGGTGTTCATGGCGGCGCAGGCTTTGGTCGGGCTCGCGGTGCTGCTGCAATTTAACTGGTTCACGGTGGCCACCGGCCTCGCCTCGCTCGGCGTGGTGGCGATCTATCCGTTCATGAAGCGCGTCACCTACTGGCCGCAGATATTTCTTGGCCTGGCTTTCTCGTGGGGCGCGCTGATGGGCTGGCCGGCGGCATTCGGCCGGCTCGATGGCGCAGCGTTCGTGCTCTATGCCGGATCGATCGCCTGGGTGATCGGCTACGACACGATCTACGCCCATCAGGACCGCGAAGACGACATGACGATCGGCATCAAGTCGACGGCGCTGCTGTTCGGCAAGAACACGGCGATGATGCTGGCGGTGTTCTATTCGCTCGCCGTCGTGCTGATCGGCATCGCCGGGCTTATGGCCGGCGGCGGCGGCGTCTTCTTAGCTGGGCTCGCCGCTTTCGCTGCGCATCTGGCGTGGCAGATCGTGCGGCTCGACATCGACGATCCGGCGCATTGCCTGATGCTGTTTCGCGCCAACCGCGACGCCGGCCTCATTCTGTTCGGCGCGATGCTGCTGGACGCCGCAATCTAACGGTTCGCCGGTGCCGCGTGCCGAACGGCGGCCGGGCGTGGGGCCAGGGCCTGCGTTTTCGCCCGCGCCATCATCTTGTCACGGAACGCCCGCTCGATCTTGGCCTGTTCGCGCAACAGCAACTGCGCATAGTCGGAAATCCGCTTGTCGGAGGCGCTGTCCTTGAAGGAGGCGATGCCGAGCGTGCCGATCGGCACGCCGCGCGGATCGCGCAAAGCTACGCCGACGCCGATGACGGTCGGCAGCACCAGCCCGTCGCTGACCGCGAAACCGGTTTTGCGCGCCAGCCGCACCGACGGCACGATGCTGCGCCGCAAGGCTTCCGGATAGGATTGCAGCGGCTCCATCAGCCCCTTGATGACGGCATCGGCTTCCTCCTCGGGCAAGGCAGCGAGCGCGGCGATGCTGCCGGCGCCGACGCCGAGCGGCCGGCGCGTGCCGACCTCGACGGTGAACACCTTGATCGGGTAGCTGCCGGCCTTGCGGTCGATGCAAACCGTTTCGCGCCGCGAGCAGGCGCATAGCAC
The DNA here is from genome assembly GCA_022843325.1 of Pseudolabrys sp. GTDB lineage: Bacteria > Pseudomonadota > Alphaproteobacteria > Rhizobiales > Xanthobacteraceae > Pseudolabrys. The sequence goes on from JALHNV010000128.1 coordinate 1,952, forward strand.
GACCGTCGCCCCGGTTTCCTCGGCAAGCCGGCTCATTGCGCCTTGCGCGGTCTCGCGCAGATCGAAACCGACCGGCACCGACGACCAGCCGAGCACCGCCGCTTCCCAGCCGAGCCGGTAGAGATGCGTGCGGCTGTCATTCGATACCAGGCCATGCTCCATCAGCGATGACAGAATACGATGCACGGTCGGCCGCTTCAGGCCAAGCGCGCGTTGCAGTTCGACCAGCCGCATGCCCTGCTCGCCGCTGTTGCCGAGCCAATGCAGAATGGCCACCGCCCGATCGATCGTCTGTACGCCCATATCAGGTCGCCTTTCGTTTATCGAGCAATCGTTTCACTTTCGAGGTCTGCGACGTGCCGGTATGCGGGTCGAGTTCTTTCAGGCCGACCGGGACCACCGTGGTGCGCAGGCCGATCACTTCCTTGAGCCGCCGCTCGAGATCTTCCTTGACCGCGCCGGAATGCGCCGCCATGTCGCGCACTTCGGCCATCACCGTGAGTTCTTCGCGGCCGCTTTCGCCGACGCGCTCGATGATGCAGAAGAACTCGCCGTTGGTGCGCGTGTCGGCGGCCACCGTCACGCCGACCGCCTCGGGGAACACATTGACGCCGCGCACCTTGATCATGTTGTCGTTGCGGCCGTAGATCTTGGTCAGCCGCCGGAAGGTGCAGCCGCACGGGCAGTCCGGCCCGGTCATGTACGAAGAAACGTCGTTGATGTTGAAACGGATTTGCGGCGCGCTGTCGCGGAACAGAGTGGTGATGTGCAGGCTGCCGCGCTCGCCGTCCTCTACCACCGCGCCGGTTTCCGGATCGGCGATTTCAAGCAAGAAAGCGTCCTCGTTGATGTGCATGCCGTTTTGCAGCTTGCACTCGGTCGCCAGGGTGCCGTTCTCGTGCGTGCCGTAGGAATCGTAACAGGGCGCGCCCCACAGTTCCTCGATCGTCTTGCGGTCCTCGATGCCGATATGGGAGCCGAGCATGCGCACTTTGAAATCGCGCACGTCGATGCCCATTTCGTCGCGTGCGACCAGCGCCATGTGGCGCAGGTAGGACGGAAACGCCAGGACGACATTGATGCCCCAGGCCTTGCAGATTTCGATCTGACGCCGCGTCGGGGTGGTGGCGCCGCCGCCGGTCATCACCGGCACGGCGCCGGTGTATTTCCAGAGAATTTCGCGGTTCGCCATGCCGCCATTGGAGAGGCCGAGCGAGAACGCCACCAGCACCATGTCGCCGGGCATCATGCCCTGCATGGCGTAGCGGCGCGCGCCGAGGATCGCCATCACCTCGCGGTCATGTGGCGAATAAAGCATCGGCCGCGGCAGACCGGTGGTGCCGCCGCTGGTTTGCAAAACGAGCGGCATCGGATTGGGGCCGCCTGGCGCGACACCCATGAAATCGCCGAATGGCGGATGCGCCTCGATGCTCTTGCGGATGTGCTCGACCGTGTAGGCCGGAATTTTCGGCAGGTCGTCGAGGCCCTTGATGTCGCCCGGCTGCATGCCGGCGCCGCGCCAGTGGCGCTGGAAAAACGCGATCTCCCAGCCGCGCTTCATGGTTTGCAGGAAACGCTTCTCCTGAAGTGCGCGCACTTCGTCGCGCGACGCGCGAAAGATGCCATTGAAGAAAGTCGGCGGCGGTGGATAGTCGGCGACGAGCCGGTCGATGTCGAACGACTTGTGCAGCCAGGGATAATTCACGTTGCTGTCGAGGCTGGCGTTCATATCAGGTTCGTCCGCCTTCCACCGTCTACATGCATGGTCGCGCCGGTGATATATCCGCCGTCGGCGGAAACCAGCATCGCCACCAGCGCGGCGATTTCGCGCGGCTCGCCGATACGGCCGAGCGGCACCACCTTTTTCAGTTTTTCCGCTTCGCCGTCCTCGGCCGCCGCGCCGATGCCTTCGGCGCCGAACACCTTGGCGAGACGGCCGGTGGCGATGCGGCCGGGACAAATCGTGTTCACCGTGATGTTGTCGGCGGCGATTTCCAGCGACAGAGTCTTGGCGTAGCCGATGACGCCGGCCCAGGTCGCCACCGACAGGCCGAACTTCGGCACCGGCTGCAACGCCGACAGCGCGGTGATGTTGACGATGCGGCCGCCGCCGGCCGCGCGCATCGCCGGCACCGCGCCGCGGCACAACCGCACCACGCTCATAAAATTCTGCTGCCAGGCTTTGTCCCAGGCGGCGTCGTCGAAATCGGCGATATCGCCGAGCGGCGGCGCGCCGTCGTTATTGATGAGGATATCGAGCCGGCCGAAATGCTTGAGCGAGTCATCGATGATGCGGCCGCAATCCTCGGCCTTGCGAATGTCAGCGGCGACCGTGAAGACGCGCCGGCCGGTTTCTTCGCGGATGCGCGCTGCCGCCGCTTCGAGCTTTTCGCTGCGCCGGGCCACCACGGCGACATCGGCGCCGTCGCCGGCCAGCCGCCGCGCGATAGCGTAGCCGATGCCGTCGCTCGAGCCGCCGACGATCGCCACCTTGCCCTGCAAGTCCGTCATCCGGCCGCCCCTATCTTGAACAGCCGCTCGGCATTGCCGTGCATGACCTTGTCGAGAACCGCGTCGTCATAACCGAGCCCGCGCCAGTCGGCGACGAGCCGCTCATAGGTGAACAGCGGATAGTCGGCGCCGAACATCATCCGGTTTGTCAGACGGCGCGGAATATCGCGCTTGAGCGCGTCGGTGAAATATTTCGGCGACCAGCCGTGCAGTTCGTTGTGCACGTTCGGCTTGTGCAGCAGCACTGCGATCATGTCGTCCTGCCATGGCCAGGCCGGACGGCCGGCGATGATCGTCAGGTTGGGACGCTCCGCAGCCAGCGAGTCGACATGGCGCGGATGGCAATGGTCGAGCTTCATGCCGCCGCCGCCGGGATGACCGGCGCCGCCGCCGTTATAACCGACCATGACCAGCACCGGCCGTCCGGTCTTTTCGCTGATGTCGTAATACGGCGCGTAAACCTCGTCGTCACAGGGCTTGCCGATACCGGCGCCGGATACGAGATAGCCGATGAAGCCCTTGCTCGCCGCGCTGCACCGCTCGAACTCCTTGACGCCGGCCTCGCCTTCCTTCGGATGGATTTGCAGCCACAAGCCATGGATGACGTCGGCGTGCCGCGCCTGCACTTCCATGCCGTAGTCGTGCAACGCGCGCACCTGGTCGAGCGGCAGATTCTTGGTAAATCCAAAATCGAGGATCGTCTTGACGCTCTGGCTGCGGAAGTAGTCAGCCATCTCGTCATCGGTGTGATAACGCGCCTCGGAATTCCAGACTCGTTTCTGCTGCGCCAGTTCGGCTTCGCTTTGCAGCGGATAGCCGCGCCGGGTGCCCCAGTGCGAATGAACGTCGAATATTCTCATTCGCCGCTATTTTGCCTTCAGACCGGACTTGGCGACGACCTCGGCCCATTTGGTCATTTCCGAGCGCAGGAACTTGTTGGCATCCTCGGGCGAGCCGCCGACGGTCTCGAAGCCAAGCGTCGAGAGTTTTTCATGGACGGCGGGATTCTTAAGCGCCTTGTTGGCCTCGGCGTTGAGCCTGGCCAGCACGTCGGGCGGCAGGTTGGCCGGCGCCAGCAGCATGTACCAGCCGACGACGTCGAAATCCTTGAAGCCCTGCTCCAGCATGGTCGGGATTTGCGGCGCGTCCTTCGAACGCTTGGCGCTGGTGACGGCAAGCGCCTTGAGCTTGCCGCCTTGCACCTGCGGCAGGCCGGTCGAAATGATGTCGAACATCATGGTGACATGGCCGCCAAGCATGTCGTTGAGCGCCGGCGCATTGCCCTTGTAGGGCACATGCTGGATATCGACGCCCGAGACCTGCTTGAGCAATTCGCCGCACAGATGCGCAGTGGCGCCGACGCCGCCCGATGCGTAGGTGTAGTTGCCGGGCTTCGACTTCATATAGGCAATCAGCTCCGGCACCGTACTGACCGGCAGCGACGGGTGCACCATGAGCACGGTGGGGATGTAACAGACGTACATCACCGTGGTGAAATCCTTCAACGTGTCGTAGGGCACGTTGGCGTTGAACAGCGGATTGGTCGAATGGGCGGTGTAGCCCATCATGATCGTATAGCCATCGGGCGGCGACTTCGCGAGCGCCTCGCTGCCGACCACCGCGCTGGCGCCCGGCTTGTATTCGTTGACGACCTGCACGCCCATCGACTCACCCATCGCCTGGCCAAGCGCGCGGCTGACCGCATCGACGCCCGAGCCCGGCGGCACCGGCACGATCAGCTTGATCGGCTTGTCCGGAAAGGCGGCCAGCGCCGTTCCCGGCAGCAGGCCCGCACCGAGCACGCTCGTACCGAGCAGACCCAACGTGACTTTGCGGCGATTCAATCCTGACACGGCCTTGTCCATTTGCGCGCCCCTACTGCCTGATCGTCCATTATGCGGACTGTTGCTGACTCCGCAGTGATGAGTGTGCAAAATGGCAATCAGAGTGTCAATAAATGCAATATAGTAGTCCGGAATACGGACTAACAAGCCGGGTAATTTCCGTTGAATACACGCCAACGCCCCGCGGCACAGGCCGCGCTGGCGCGCCGTCCAGGCCGGTAAAATCAGCGGTTGTGGCGATCGTCGATGCGGGGCGGAGCCGGCGCCAGCCGCGGCCAGCCGAGATTTGCCGGCGCCGGGATCGAGCCGGTGACATCGTCGTCGTCGAATTCGCCGTCGTCGCCGGGCGCCACCCTGTTGAACGGTTTTGCAGGCTTGCCCGCGATCGAGCCGGTCACGGCATCGTCGGCATCCTCGTCATCGAGACCATCGGCGCCGGGCACGGCGGACGGGATTTGTCCGGGCTTGGTGGTGGCGTTGCCGGGTCTGCCGCCGATCGATCCGGTATAGGTCGTTCCGCGCCGCGCCGCGTAGACCGCGCGCGCCTTGGCGGCGACCACTTCGCCGGGGATCGCCGCGGGACGGCACGGCCGCCTTCCGTTCTTGCGCCGCATCAGGTCGACATGGATGTGGTCGTAATGCGCGGCGTTGTAGCCGGGCGCCAGAACGGTGTTGAACGTGTCGCAGGCATAGAGCTGCACGTCGTGCAGAAAGCCCTGTTCCTCCGGCGTGCCGTTACGCCAGGCGTTCTTGATGACGACCTTGCGGCCGTCGGCCAGCGTGAAGCCGGCAATGTCGAGCGCATTGCCGAAAGCGTGTTCGGAGATGCCGTGACCGCCGGCGCCGTTCATGCCGCGGCATGAATAGGCCGAGATCTGCTTGATCTCCGTCACCTGCGATCCGAACCAGCGCAGCGCCGCCGGCTGCACGCCTTCGCTGACCCATTTATCGAGCGCCGACACAATCGGGCAGGACAGAGTCGCCGCAGGCTGCACGGTGGCGGGCATGATCGCGCCGGTCGACATCGGTCCGCGCATGGATCCAAGGCTGGGCCCGAGCGCCGGCAACGGGCGTTGCTGTTGCGGCGGCGGGTAGCTCGGCGCGTTATAGGCATCCTGCAGGCGCTGCGGCGGCATTCCGCGCTGCTGCGGTAATTCGGCATCGTCGGGAATATCATCGGGCACCGGA
>JALHNV010000129.1 GCA_022843325.1 Pseudolabrys sp.
GGTCGCGACCATGGTGCTGGCGGCGATCTTCTTTGCCGGTACGCCGTATCTGCTGACCATGATGACCCTGCCGCTGGCCATTGGCGGCGTCTGCATCCTGACCTCGATCGCCGGCACGTTCTTCGTCAAGCTGTCGCCGGGCGAAAACCCGTCGATCATGAATGCGCTGTACAAGGGCCTGATCGCCACCGGCGTGCTGTCGCTGGTCGGCATCGCCGGCGTTATCCACTGGCTGGTCGGCTTCGGCGTCCCGCTGTCGGGCGGCGGCGCGACCTACACCACCACCTCGCTGTTCTTCGCGGGCGTGATGGGACTGGTTGTGACCGGCCTGATCATCTGGATCACCGAGTATTACACCGGCACCGACTATCGCCCGGTCAAGTCGATCGCGGCGGCTTCGGTCACCGGCCACGGCACCAACGTCATTCAGGGTCTGGCGATCTCGATGGAGTCGACGGCGCTGCCGGCGATCGTCATCATCGCGGGCATCCTGGTGACCTACGGCCTGGCGGGTCTGTTCGGCATCGCCATCGCGGTGACGACGATGCTGGCGCTGGCCGGCATGATCGTGGCGCTCGACGCCTTCGGCCCGGTCACCGACAATGCCGGCGGCATTGCCGAAATGGCCGGCCTGCCGAAGGAAGTGCGCAAGGCCACCGACGCGCTCGACGCCGTCGGCAATACCACCAAGGCGGTGACCAAGGGCTACGCGATCGGTTCGGCCGGTCTCGGCGCGCTGGTGCTGTTTGCAGCCTATAACCAGGACCTGCAGTACTTCATCCAGAACGCCAAGACCTACCCGTACTTCCAGGGCATCACGCTCGACTTCTCGCTGACCAATCCTTACGTCGTGGTCGGCTTGCTGTTCGGCGGCCTGTTGCCCTACCTGTTCGGCGCCATGGGCATGACCGCGGTCGGTCGTGCCGCCAGCGCCATCGTCGAGGAAGTGCGCCGTCAGTTCCGCGAGAACCCCGGCATCATGAAGGGCACGACGAAGCCGGATTACGGCCGCGCCGTCGACCTTCTGACCAAGGCGGCGATCAAGGAAATGATCATCCCGTCGCTGCTGCCGGTGCTGTCGCCGATCTTCGTCTACTTCGCCATCTACGCGGTGGCGGGCGGCGGCGCGGTCGGCAAGTCGGCCGGCTTTGCCGCGGTCGGCGCCATGCTCCTTGGCGTCATCGTCACCGGTCTGTTCGTCGCGATCTCGATGACCTCGGGTGGCGGCGCCTGGGATAACGCCAAGAAGTACATCGAAGACGGCCATTACGGCGGCAAGGGCTCCGAGGCCCACAAGGCTGCGGTGACCGGCGATACCGTCGGCGATCCCTACAAGGACACGGCCGGCCCGGCCGTAAACCCGATGATCAAGATCACCAACATCGTGGCACTTCTGCTGCTGGCGATGCTGGCGCACTGATCGCCACACACCTGAAACGACAAAGGGCCCGCGCATCGCGCGGGCCCTTTTTGTTGGGTAAGGCGTGGCGCTAGAACAGCTTCAGGCCGCGGAAGATGCCGCGCACGTAATTGAGGTCCTGGCCGCCGGTCGGCGTGGTCTGCGACAGGAAGTCGAAGATGCGGCCGTCCTTGACGCCGTAATTGGCCAGCCGGGTCACGCGGCGTTCCTTGTCGAAGTAGACGGCGATGACGCGCTGGTCGACCACTTCGTGGGGCATGAAGGCGGCCTGGCGCTCGGCCTTCTGCGAAATGTAATAGAACGCGTCGCCGTCGACGGTGGCGACGGTGGAGGGGGTGCCGAGCACGATCAGGACCTGATCCTGGCTGGCGCCGACCGGGATCTGCTCAAGCGCGCCTTCGGGCAGCACATAGCCGCGCTGCAGCGTCTCGGTCATGCTGCCGCAGCCGGCCAGCGCCACGGCGCAGGCCAGAACAAGGGCCCGGCCGGATGCCTTGACGCGGGCGGATGCGCTCGTGAAGGTCGATGTGAATGCGATGTCTGAACGCAAAGAATTCTACCCCAATTGGCTCTTGCAACGGTCGGCGACTTGACCTAACCGGCGGATCGCTGCCCTCAAGCCCGGAAGCGATACCATGATCTTGTCTCTGTTTCGCCGGGACCGGCGCGGCGACACCATTTCCGCCCTGTATGGCATGATCGTGGCACAGGCGCGATTACCCTGTTTCTATCGCGACTATGCCGTCCCCGATACGGTTAATGGCCGCTTCGATCTCATCGTCCTGCATCTGGCGCTGGCGCTGGGCCGCCTGATGCCGGATGCCGAACTCAAGGCGCTCGGCCAAGGCGTTTTCGACCAGTTTTGCGTGGATATGGACAGTAATCTGCGGGAAATGGGCATCAGCGACGTCAAAGTGGCCAAGGAGATGCGGCGCATGGGCGAAGCCTATTATGGGCGGGCGCGGGCCTACGACGCGGCGCTGGCGGCGTCAGATGGCGGACAGGGGCTGGTCGAGGCGCTTTCCCGGAACATCTATAGCGGTGCGCCGCCAGACACGGCTGTGGTGCGGCGGCTTGCAGCTTATATGCAGGAAGCGGTAGTTGGTCTGCGGACGCAGCCGTCCGCCGATTTGGCGGCCGGGACAATCGGGTTTCCCGATCCGGGTGCGATCCCACCGCGCCAGGACAAGAGTTGATTGAATGGATAAGAAAGACTCCACAAGCCACGGAAATATCTGGAGTGTTCCCGTCAATGTTGACGACATTCCCGACGGCGGCTTGCACCTCGAGATCGAGGCGCCGGCCGACGTCAGGGCTGCGGTTGCCAAATTGGCGTCGGTTCGGGACATGCCGCATCTGGCGGCGTCGTTCGACCTGAGCCGACATGGAGCCGCGGTGCATGTAACGGGGCAGGTGGATGCCCGGGTCGGCCAGTCCTGCGTGGTGACGCTGGAGCCGCTCGAAACGACCGTGGCCGAGCCTGTGGATGTGACGTTTGCGCCGGCGGCGGCGATCGCGCCGGTGCCGGGTGATCACCATGAGCACACGCTGGACGAGCCTGAGCCACCGGAACCGCTGGTGGGTGGCAAGGTCGATCTTGGCGCGCTGGCGGCGGAATTCGCGATACTCGGGATCGATCCATATCCCCGCAAGCCTGACGCGGCCTTTGCCGCTCCAGCGGCGGGTGACGAGCCGCCGAAGCCGTTTGCAGCGCTGGCGGCGCTGAAAAAGCCGCCCGGCGGCGGTCCGGCCTGAGCGATGGAAACTCGTGTCAACCGGCTTGTCTGCCGCCCCCGAGACGTTATGGTCGCGCCGATGCGCCATTACTCGACCCATGATTTGCCGGCGCCTGTGTTGTTTCGCCCGCAATCGTTCTGACCCGATCAAGGTGCATTCGATCCATGCCGGATAAAGTCCGCATTGCACTCGACGCCATGGGCGGCGACCATGGCCCGTCGGTCATTTTGCCGGGCGCGGATATCGCGCTGACCCGCCACCCCGAAACCGAGTATCTCCTGTTCGGCGACCGCGCCGTGGTCGAGCCGCTGCTCGAGGGGCTGCCGCGGCTCAAGGAAAAATCGACCTTCGTGCATACCGAGGTGTCGATCCGCATGGACGACAAGCCGAGCCAGGCGCTGCGCTATGGCCGCTGGAAGTCGTCGATGTGGCTGGCGATCGACGCCGTCAAGAAGGGCGATGCCGATGTCGCGGTCTCGGCCGGCAACACCGGCGCGCTGATGGCGATGGCGCGCTTCAATCTCAAGATGATCGAGGGTATCGAGCGCCCGGCCATCGCGGCGCTGTGGCCGACGCTCAAGGGCGAATCCGTGGTGCTCGATGTCGGCGCGTCGATCGGCGCCGACGAGGCGCATCTGGTCAATCTCGCGGTGATGGGCAGCGCCATGGCGCGGGTGCTGTTCGACATCGAGCGGCCGACCGTCGGCCTTCTCAATATCGGCGTCGAGGAGGTCAAGGGCCTTGAGCAGGTGCGCGAGGCAGGGCGGCTGCTGCGCGAAGGCCAGTTTCCGCTGTTTGATTATCAGGGCTTCGTCGAAGGCGACGATATCGGCAAAGGTGTTGTGGACGTGGTGGTGACGGAAGGTTTCTCAGGCAATATCGCGCTCAAGACCGCGGAAGGGACTGCGCGGCAGTTCGGCCAGTACCTGCGCTGGGCGATGGGGCGCACCTGGATGTCGCGGCTCGGCTATCTGCTGGCCCGGCCGGCCTTCCAGACGCTGCGCGACAAGATGGATCCGCGCAAATCCAATGGCGGCGTGTTCCTCGGGCTCAATGGCGTGGTGATCAAGAGCCATGGCGGCACCGACGGCGAGGGCTTCGCCGCCGCCATCGACATGGGTTACGACATGGTGCGTTACGAACTGCTCGGCAAGATCGGTCAATCGATGGCGCGCGATCGTCTGGCCACCGCAACGGCCGCCGCGAAGGCCGATGACATCGCCCGGCAAGCGAGCGGAGCTGTTTCGTGACCCAGATCCGTTCCGTCGTTCTGGGCTGCGGCAGCTATCTGCCGGCCCGCATCCTCTCCAACGATGAGCTGGCGCGCTCGGTGGAGACCACCGACGAGTGGATCGTGCAGCGCACCGGCATTCGCGAGCGCCATATCGCGGCGCCCGGCGAAATGACGTCCGATCTCGCCATTGCCGCCGCCCGCTCGGCGCTGGCCAATGCCCATGTCGAGGCCGACACCATCGACCTGATCGTGTTGGCAACCTCGACGCCCGACTTCACTTTTCCGGCCACCGCGGTCACGGTCCAGGCTAGCCTCGGCATTACCCGCGGTGCCGCCTTCGACCTGCAGGCGGTGTGCTCCGGCTTCGTCTATGCGCTGTCGGTGACCGATGCGATGCTGCGCACGGGCATGTACAAGCGCGCGCTGGTCATCGGCGCTGAAACTTTCTCCCGCATTCTCGACTGGAACGACCGCACAACCTGCGTGCTGTTCGGCGACGGCGCCGGCGCCGTGGTGCTGGAGGCGCAGGAACAGCCGGGGACGGCCGCGGACCGGGGCATTCTGACCACCCACCTGCGTTCGGATGGCCGCCACAAATCCAAGCTGTATGTCGACGGCGGCCCGTCCTCGACCCAGACGGTCGGCCACCTGCGCATGGAAGGCCGCGAGGTCTTCAAGCACGCCGTGGCCATGATCACCGACGTGATCTACGACGCCTTCAAGGCGACCGGAACCAGCGCCGCGGATATCGACTGGTTCGTGCCGCACCAGGCCAACAAGCGGATCATCGACGGTTCCGCCCACAAGCTCGGCATTGCCCCCGAAAAGGTGGTCATGACCGTCGACCGGCACGGCAACACCTCGGCGGCGTCGATTCCGCTGGCTTTGGCCGACGCCGTGGCCGACCGGCGCATCAAACGGGGCCATCTGGTCCTGCTGGAAGCCATGGGTGGCGGCTTTACCTGGGGCTCGGCGATGCTGCGCTGGTGAGACGGCCCGTCCCGTCCGCCTCTGGCCGCCTTTCCGGCGCCCCTCCACTTTATCTCATTGAGCGGTTGACCCACCGGGAACATGCTAATATCGTTGATAATTCAGCGGGATATGTTCGCCGGGGGCAGAGCAGGCGATGACCGGTAAGACAGTGACGCGAGCCGATCTGTGTGAGGCGGTCTACCAAAAGGTAGGCCTTTCCCGCACCGAGTCTGCCTCCCTTGTAGAGTTGGTGCTCAAAGAGATCACCGACTGCCTTGAACGTGGCGAAACCGTGAAGCTTTCGTCGTTCGGATCGTTCGTCGTGCGCAAGAAAGGCCAGCGTATCGGGCGCAATCCCAAGACCGGCAAGGAAGTACCGATTTCGCCGCGCCGCGTCATGGTGTTCAAGCCATCGGCCATCCTGAAGCATCGCATCAACGGCCATACGGTGGCCGATGAAGCCGAGCACGCCTGAGTAAACGCGTTTCATTCCAGCAGGGAGTAGGCCGCTTTGGATAACAAGGCGCCGGACGCATTTCGCACCATCAGTGAAGTGGCAGATGAGCTCGATCTGCCGCAGCATGTTTTGCGGTTCTGGGAGAGCCGCTTCCGCGAAATCAAACCGATGAAGCGCGGCGGCGGAAGACGATATTACCGCCCTGACGACGTCGAACTGCTGCGCGGCATTCGCCACCTGCTGTACGGCGAGGGCTACACCATCCGGGGCGCGCAGCGCATCCTGCGCGAGCAGGGCGTCAAGTTCGTCCAGACGGTATGGCAGGAAGGCGCGGCGCAGCCGCCGCACGGCGCCGCCGACGATGAGGAATTCGTCGAGGAGATTGATACCGGCGCCGAAGAGGCCATCGAGGTGGAGGAGGGCCGCGGTCTGCGCGGCGCGCTGTCGTCGCTGATCGGCCGCGATCTTGGCGAACGCCACGAGGTTGAGCCGCGCCGCGATCCGCCACTGCAAAGTGCGCCAGAGCCGCGCATCGATCCGGCCGACCGCCAGATCTATAGAGAGCCCGAACCGGCGCGCCCGCCGATGGCCGCAGAACCTATGCCCGCGCCATCGCCGCGTCCGCAGGCTGCCGTCGCTCCTGCCGGGCTGGGCCGCGAGGATTTGCACAAGCTCCATGCCGCGCTGCATGAGCTGGCGGAATGCCGCAAGCTGCTGGATGGCGTGGCGGCGCGTGCCGAATAGCCGCCGCACCCACCGGGACCCTTCGCCATGACCGCGTCCGACACGCTGCTGATCGAGCGCCCGTCCCCCGACATCGTCGTGCTGCGGCTCAACCGGCCGCAGGTCCGCAATGCGCTCAACCTCGACCTGCGCATCCGGCTGGCCGATGAGATCGCCCGCTTCGGCGCCGACGAGGCGATCCGCTGCCTGATCGTCACCGGATCGGACGCTGCTTTTGCCGCGGGCGCCGATATCGGCGAGATGGCGGAAGCAGGGGCGGTCGAGGTGATGGCGCGTAACGTGCAGAAGTACTGGCGCGCCATCGCCGATTGCCCGAAGCCATTGATTGCCGCGGTCGAGGGTTACGCCCTTGGCGGAGGCCTGGAGCTGGCGCTGTGCGCCGACATCATTGTCGCCGGCGACACCGCCAAGCTTGGCTTGCCCGAAATCAAGGTCGGCATTCTGCCCGGCGGCGGTGGCACGCAAAAGCTGGCCCGCCTGATCGGGTCGAAGCGGGCCATGTTGCTGCTGCTGACCGGCCGCATGTTCGGCGCGGCCGAGGCTCTCAGCATGGGCGTGATCAGCGATGTGGCGCCGGCCGGTCAGGCGCTGGCGCGCGCGCTGGAGATCGCGCGCGAGATCGCCACCATGCCGCCGATCTCGGCGCTGCAGATCAAGGAGATCGTCACGGCCGGGTTGAATGCGCCGCTGGATACCGCGCTGATGCTCGAGCGCAAGGCGTTTCAGCTGCAGTTTGCAACCGCCG
>JALHNV010000130.1 GCA_022843325.1 Pseudolabrys sp.
GTCAGCATCTCCGGCGGAAAGGCCTCGACGCCGGTCTTCTCGTAGATCTTGAGAAGCTCGGGATTGGCCAGCGCCTGGCGCAGGGCCGCATTCAGCTTGTCGACGACCGGCTTCGGCGTCGCGGCCGGCGCGAACAGCGCGTGCCAGAACGGCGTGACCAGTTCCGGCGCGTTGAGGTCGACGACCGACGGAATATCCGGAAGCTGCTTCGACCGCGCCGTGCCGCCGAAGGCATAGGCCTTCACCTTGCCCGACCTGATATGCGGAATGGCGGCCGCCGCGCCGGGCCACAGCAGATCGACGTGTCCGCCGAGCAGATCGTTCATCGCCGGGCCGATGCCGCGGTAGGCGACGGCGTCGATATTCGCGCCGGCGTAGTTCGCGAACAGCATGGTGGTCAGGTGACCGAGGGACCCGACGCCGGGATGCGCGATCTTGGTCGGGTTGCTCTTCATCCAGGCCACGAGTTCGCGGAAATCCTTGGCCGGAAGGTTTTCCCGGCCAATCAGGAAGAAGTAGCTGGTGTTGACCAGTCCGACGGTCTGGAAATCCTTTCGGATGTCGAACGTCAGATCGGAGTTGAGGGCTGGCGCCACGGCAATGCCGGTCTGATGCAGCAGCAACGTGTAGCCGTCCGGCGCGGCCCGCGCCGCGCGCGCCGCGCCCAGGATGCCGCCGGCGCCGCCGACATTTTCGACGACCACCTGCTGGCCGAGAAGAGGGGACATATGCTCCGCGATCAGCCGGGCCGCGATATCGCCCGGGCCACCGGCGGCGGTGGCCGCGATCAGGGTGATCGGCCGCTGCGGATAGTCTGTCTGTTGCGCATGGGCAGAGGCGTGGACACCGATCGCCAGGAGCGCCGCAGCGATCGTTGTTGTGAAGACTTTCATTTTCATTTCCTGCCTGACTTTTCTTGGAACGAAGCGTTGCGCGCAGCGAAGCCCATCGCTGACGGATTTGCAACGAGGCGTGTTGCGTCGTTCGATCGCATGGTGGGGGCTGCCTGCACGCCGAAGCACCGGCACCCGCAGGCGCCTTGACGCGACTACGTAACTTACGTATAACACGCCATGCACGCGGTTTGCGAAACCCATGCGTTTCGTCGCGCGGCCAGCGGCGCCGGCATGAGCGAGGACGATATCGCGGCGCTCGTCGACTATCTGGCCGAGCATCCGGACGCCGGTGACGTGATGGCCGGGACCGGCGGCTGCCGCAAGCTGCGCTGGGCCGGCCGTGGCAGGGGCAAGTCTGGCGGCTATCGCACCATCACGTTCTACAGCGGGACGATGATGCCGGTTTATCTGCTGACGGCGTTCGGCAAGGGTGAGAAGGCCAACCTGTCGGATGCGGAATGTAACGCGCTGCGGGCGCTGACGCGGGCGATTGCCGCGGAGCATCGCCAATCCATCGCCGCCCTGGCGCAAAGGAAGGATCGAAAGCGATGAGCAAGAAAGCGTTTGACAAGATCGCCGCGGGACTAGGCGAGGCGCTCGCCATCGCGCGCGGCGAAAGCAAACCGGCGAAGCTGCATATTCCCCCCGAGATCGACGTGCGCGCCATTCGCGCGGGCACCAAACTGTCGCAGGAAGATTTTGCCGCCGCTTTCGGCTTCACCATCAACCAGATCAAGGACTGGGAGCAGGGCCGGGCGCGCCCGCTTGGCGGCGTGCGGGCTTATCTGCTGATCATCGAGCGCGACGCCCGGCGGGTGCTGGAGCTGCTGAGCAAGGCGAGAGGGAAAAAGGCGGCGTGATTTTCCGCCGTCATGGCCGGGCATAGCCGTACGTAGAACGTCGTCGCTTTCGCGATGCCTGTGTCCCGGCCATCCACGGGTTGGCTCGCTGGCCAGCAAGAGGTGGTGCGCGCGACAAGTGCTGGCATGAGGGAGAATGGAAATCTGATGCGCTACGCGGTCGTGATCGAAAAGGCGGACGGCAATTATTCGGCCTATGTGCCGGACCTGCCGGGCTGCGTCGCGACCGGGGCGACGGTGAAAGAAACCGAACGCGAAATCCGCGACGCCATCCGGTTTCATATCGAGGGCTTGAAGGAGGACGGCCAGCCCGTTCCCAAGCCAACCAGTATTGCCGATTACGTCGAGGCGTAGACGCTGGTCGCTTGAGGCGTTTCTCGTTGTCATGGCCGGGCTTGTCCCGGCCATCTCGCTTAGGATGCGCCGTACCCACCTCAGCGGGATCACCGGGACAAGCCCGGTGATGACAAGCCTGAGTTTGGCGTGACCTCCCTCCGCCTCATCCCGAGGTGCGAGCCGCCCTTCGCGGCGAGCCTCGAAGGATAGGCGGAGTCGATCCTTCGGGAGGCATCGCTGACGCTTCTCTTCGATATGAGGGCGGGGGAGACTTGTGCTGAGCGTAATGCGACGATGGGTTTTCAGTATTTCAACCCATCCGTTGGCTGCAAATCGGGATCAGTTCATCGATAGTTTTAAATACCACGTTGAAACTGTTGGTCAGCCAATTCCGATTCTGTAAGTCAAAGACCGATACGCCCGCATTTCTAGCGCGATCTTCGGTACACAAAATGTCATTTCCATAGGCTATGTGAGAGGCAACTAATTCGCCATCGGCCCATTCGGCGCAAGCGCTCGAAAGTTTCTCTGCGTTAATCACCCCTTCATCAAAAGCAGACCATCCGCCGGCGGCATCAAACGCTGCCATGCCGACCCCGCGCTTCTTAATGCTAAAGAACACGTCATAATGTCTCCGTTCCCTCTGTTTGCGCTCATTAGGTGATTCCGAAACGAAAAAAGTTCGGTCGAGTAGCTGCGGCGGCTCAGGCAGTCCCATCCAGTTGCAGCCATACATCAAGAGAATACCCGCACTAAGTGCTCGTTGCAGTTTTTCAGCTTGTTTCGAGTGTAGGCCGGGATGGCGTCGGTCGTCCGGGCCGATAGACATTCTTAAATGCGGCTGACCATCAAATGCTGCGGAACCTACGTGTACATTTAAGTAAGGTTCGGCGAAATAATCTGGGCGGTCGCGTTTTCGGATCGCTTCAATCCGAAAGCTATTGGCGCCTATAAATCCTCTAATTGCTCCGCGCTTAAGCGAATCTCGGATCGGGGCGCATGTAACGTCGCTCGAATCAAATATGCGCTCCCAAGCATTGCTGTCGAATGTAACTCGCATGCTTGGCTCTCGTTTGCTGAGTGCCTAGGTGAATGAAATAATTATGGTTCAAATAGAGTTGGGCCTCGTTTCAATCTTATCACTCTTGAAGGGCCGCGCTGATAGTCCGTCCAAGCTGAAAGGAAACGATTCCAAAATCGGTTTGTCTCGCTTTCATTCAGTGGCCTCAGCTTGGTCCAAGAATACTTGTCAAATCTTCGGCCGTTCGCAGTTTCAACGAATGGTACGGATATGAAGTCGATTTCGCAGGCGGCATACTGCGGCAATTGATCGAGTAATGCGGAGCGCAGGACGGCTCCTGCAGCACTAAGCTGCCATTGCGAAAAAGATGCCTGCCAAAAATGGAGGATGAGAAGCCGGTCTGGATTGAGGTGTCTGATCCATACAGGGGACACCGCTAGAGGCAAGCCATTCGGTAAAGTGAATTTCATTCCGCTCAATCGCGAAATGTAAGCAGGCCGCTGATTCTGTAAGAAGTCTTTCGATGCTTCGAGAACCTGTGTGGCGCACTTCTTTTCGGTGTAGTCCGCTACTCGCCAAGCTTGGACCATTGCCTTTTCAAAGCTCAGTTTTCCCTCCAAGACAGTAAGAAATAGTTCTCGCGTTGGTTCATATACCGAAGGCGATTTGCGCTCCGCTTCTCTCAGCTTTTGAATAATTGCCGACCTGTCATCTCCGACCATCGAAATGGTTGAAAGAAACGTTGGTAGTTGGTCTATGGGCGTACTAAATTTGGTATCCATCGGGTCTCCTTGAGACCGAATCGGTTGTAAGTTCCAATATTAACACGTTGCGGTGAGTAGCCCCCATGAACGCCCCCGTGACCCCGCCCGCCGCCGCCACCCCGGCCACGCCGCCCTACAAGCACACGCCGCTGTTCCCGCTCGGCCCCGACAAGACCGTGTATCGCAAGATCACGTCGGAGGGCGTCCGGGTCGAGACGGTGATGGGCCGCGAGATGGTGGTGGTCAGCCACGAGGCGATGCGGGCGCTGTCGGAGGCCGCCTTCACCGACATCAATCATCTGCTGCGCCCGGCGCACCTCAAGCAGCTCCGCCGCATTCTCGACGACCCGGAGTCGACCGGCAACGACAAGTTCGTCGCCTATGATCTCCTGAAGAATGCCAACATCGCCGCCGGCGGCGTGCTGCCGATGTGCCAGGACACCGGCACCGCCATCATCATGGGCAAGAAGGGCCGCCACATTTTCTCGGACGGTACCGACGAGGGCGCGCTGGCCGAGGGCGCGCGCGACGCGTATCTCAAGCGCAATCTGCGCTATTCGCAGCTCGCGCCGATCTCGATGTTCGAGGAGAAGAACACCAAGTCGAACATGCCGGCGCAGGTCGAGATCTATGCCGAGGGTGAGGACGCCTACAAGTTTCTGTTCATCGCCAAAGGCGGCGGCTCGGCCAACAAGGCGTTTTTGTTCCAGGCGACTCCGGCGATCCTGACGCATGACCGCATGCTGGCCTTCCTCAAAGAGAAGATCATGACGCTCGGCACCGCGGCGTGCCCGCCGTATCACCTCGCCATCTGCATCGGCGGCACCTCGGCCGAGATGACGATGAAGACGGTCAAGCTCGCCTCGACCAAGTATCTCGACGAACTGCCGACGCAGGGCTCGGAGGACGGCAACGCCTTCCGCGATCTCGCGATGGAGCAGGAAGTCCTGAAGATGACGCAGTCGTCCGGCGTCGGCGCGCAATTCGGCGGCAAGTATTTCTGCCACGACGTGCGCGTCATAAGGCTGCCGCGCCACGGCGCGTCGCTTCCCATTGGTCTGGGCGTGTCGTGCTCGGCCGACCGCCAGGCGCTCGGCAAGATCACGCGCGATGGCGTGTTCCTCGAGGAGCTCGAGCATCATCCGGCGCAGTATCTGCCCGACGTCGATCAGGAGAAACTCGGCGGCGACGTCGTCAGGATCGACCTCAGCAAACCGATGAGCGAGATCCGCGCCCAGCTGTCGCGTTATCCGGTCAAGACGCGGCTGTCGCTGACCGGGCCGATGATCGTCGCGCGCGATCTGGCCCACGCGAAACTCCGCGAGCGGCTGGAGGCCGGGCAGGGCCTGCCGGATTATTTCAAGAACCACCCGGTCTATTACGCCGGTCCGGCCAAGACGCCGGAGGGCTACGCCTCCGGCGCCTTCGGCCCGACCACGGCGGGGCGCATGGATAGTTTTGTCGACGCTTTCCAGGCGGCCGGCGGCTCGATGGTGATGCTGGCCAAGGGCAACCGCTCGGCCGCGGTGCGCGACGCCTGCAAGAAATATGGCGGCTTCTATCTCGGCTCGATCGGCGGTTCTGCGGCCAACCTCGCCGAGCACTGCATCAAGAAGGTGGAAGTGCAGGAATATGCCGAACTGGGCATGGAAGCGATCTGGCGCATCGAGGTCGAGGACTTCCCGGCCTTCATCGTCATGGACGACAAGGGCAACGACTTCTTCAAGGAATTGAATTTGGGCTAGCGCGCGGGCCTTCATCCTGCGAGACGGCTGCGCGCCTCCTCAGGACCGGCTGCCCCGGGAGCGGCTGGATATACGGCCGACCCATTGGCGACGCTGGCCGGCAGGACCTGTCGGGCAGGATTCGTCGGGCAGACTTGGCCCGCGGGCGCTCTAGCGGGTCTGGCTGATGAACGGAACCGCCGGATCGAACGCGCTGGCGCGGCCGCTGAATCCATAGAGGACCAGCGAGATCAGAACGATGATGACGATCGCCATGAACAGCCGTACCAGTTGATCGGTCATGCGCGCGACTCCGTTCGTGACCGCATCTGATGCAGCCTGGTGGGCCGCCCCGGCCGACAGATCGGCCGTGACCGATACAAGGGACGAATAAGGGGGACGTTCTGGGCTGAACTATGACGTTATGCCGCGCGCAGCGCAATTAAACCGGGGCGGCGCGAATTTCGTATCGAAACGCGGCGGGGTGCGGTAGGGTCCGCGTCATGATCGAACACGCCGATTTCTCCGTTGTGGTGAAGAACCGCGCCCGTCCGCCCAAGCCATGGCGCTGGGAGATTTATCGCGCCGGGCGCACCAGCCCGATCGGCCATTCCGAGGTCTATTTCGAGTCGATGAGCGAAGCCAACCGCGCCGGCAAGGCCGCGCTGAAGCGAATGCTCTCCGAATACCAGAACTGAAGCGGCGTCGCCGATGCCGGCGCCGGATCGCGCGGTGGCGCGATCCGGAACTCCATGGCATTACCGCGCCGCGACGGCGGTCTCGGTTCCGGCGGCCGCGACCGGCGTCACCGGCCGGACACTGATGCCGCATTTTTTCTTGATCGAGGCCTGTTCGATGGCGTCCATCTGGCCGCGCAGCCGCGCCAGTTCCGCCGTCGTCTCGTCGTCGCCCTTGGTCATCAGCATGGCCGGCCAGAACACGATCAGGCCGACGCCCATCGCCACCTTGTCATTGGTCGCCTTGGAATCCTGAACGCCGGCGGCCTGCGCCGCGCGCGACGACACGCGCTGGGCCTCCTCGGCCAACTGTGGACAGGTATAGGCCTCGTAGGTGACCGGCGAGATATAGGTCGCCGCGACCTGGTCGGCATTTTTGGCGCAGCCGCCCACAACCGCGCCACACAGCGCGGCCAGCCACATCATACGCATCTTGAAAACCCCCGTTTCCCTGGCGAGCATTTACAGACAAAAACGCGCCGCCCGCAACCGGAACGGACGAATTCGTCATGGCGCCGCGCATCATGGCTAATGGGCGCGGCGGCGACGTCAGTCGCCGATGCCGTCGCGGCCGGCGATGGCCATCAGGGTCGCGGTCAGCAGCGCGACCAGTTTCTCTGTGCCGTTGGCGACGGCGAACACCTCAGCCTGCGCCACGGTCAGCGTGCGGCCCGCTTTCACCACGCGGCCGCGCGCGATCAGGCGCTCGCCCGCCGCCGGCGCCATCAGGTTGATCTTGAACTCGGTGGTCAGCACGCCCAATCCCTCCGGCATCACGCTGAGCGCCGCGTAGCCGGCGGCGCTGTCGGCAATCGCCGCCACTGCGCCGGCATGGACGAAGCCGTGCTGCTGCGAGATGGCGGCCTGCGGCACGAGCGATATCTCAACGCGGCCCGGTGCGACGC
>JALHNV010000131.1 GCA_022843325.1 Pseudolabrys sp.
TGGCGTGCAGCACGTAAAAAGTGCCGCGGCGAACCGGTTCGCCCAGCGGGCTCATCCCGATCGCGCGCGCCGCATTGATCACCTGCCGGGCGGGTGCGGGCTCCGCCGCCACCGCCGGCGCGCGCTTGGTCGAGGCCGCCCCGACCAGCGTCAGGGTGCCGGCCAGCCCGGCGCCCGCTAGTGCGATCGTCAGCGCGCGTTTCATGAGCCGGGTCCCTGTCAGCGCCGCGCGATGATGCGGATGAGGTTGTCGATCGAGAGCGCACCGGCGCCCTTCGACACCAGCACCAGCAGGATCGCCGCCCAATACACGTGCACGCTCCACAGCGCCTGCGGCATCACATAAAACGAAATCACCCCCGTCATGATCAGCAGGCCGATCGCGGCGAAGCGCGTGGCGAAGCCGAGCACCAGCATGATCGGCAGGATGAATTCGGCATAGCTCACGGCATAGGCGGCGATGGCCGGCGGCACCGGCAGCGGCGGGTACTGCGACAGGAAGGCGCCGAAGGTTTCGGGCCGGACCTGCGCCGGCAAGGTCAGCGTGAAGCTGTAATCCTGCACATTGAGCGGCACCTGCGGGCCGGCGATCCGGGTCTGGCCGTCGAGGAAGAACACGCGCGCCATCACCAGGCGCAGGCCGAGGGCGACCAGCGCATAGGGGATGTACGAGCAGGCGGCGACGAAGCTGTCGACCGTCATGCCGATCACCGAGCGCGAGCGGCGCGCCCGCTCGGCAGCGCGGGCCGAGATCTGGGCGCTGGTATTCAGCGCGGCGGTGACCGCCGGCGAGAACTGCGGCGGGCTATACGGAGCCGCTTGGGCAGGCGCCGGGCGGGGCGGCGTCACCGCCATCAGCCGGTCGGCCAGCCGGGCCATGGCGGCGGCACCGGCAATATTGTCCACCGGCCGCTGCGCGGGCGCGAAGGTGTCGGTCATGATTGACTCTCCCAGTCCGATTTTCCGGCAGCTTAGCCAAAGCCGGAACCGGTGCAGCGGATTCCCGGAACCACGGTTAAACGGTTAACCCGGCTGGCACTTTTGTAGGCAGGCGGACGCAATGGGATTGCGCTGAACCTGCGCGCGTGGTCCCCTTCTTGCTTCGCAGGGCAGAGTGCTCGCAACAAAATGAGGGCTGGAGCGATTCCAGCGTGGACCCGCCTTGTATGGCGGTGCAAAATTTGGCATGGTCCATTAGGACAGTGATACTGTCCTAATGGCGGTTGCCGCGATGAGGGCCTTTTGGGGGGCAGACATCGCCGCAGACACCGCGGCGACCTTTCACGGCGCAGTAAACGAGGCGGGTACGCCCGAGGCCGCATGGCCGAATGGCGAGGCAGGATAACGATGAGTGAATCGAACAACGGCGCAGATTTTGTGGGACGCGCGTTTGCCGAACCGGCGCGCGACGACGCGCCGTTTGTCGGCTCCACCGCCGATCCCGGCACGCCGCACGCCCAGGGTCTGTACGATCCGGCGCTGGACAAGGATTCCTGCGGCGTCGGCTTCATCGCCGACATCAAGGGCCGCAAGTCGCACCAGATCGTCGAAGACGGCCTGCGCATTCTCTGCAATCTCGAACACCGCGGCGCCACCGGCGCCGACCCGCGCATGGGCGACGGCGCCGGCATCCTGGTGCAGGTGCCGCACAAGTTCTTTGTCAAGGAAGCCACGCGTCTCGGCTTCGCCCTGCCCGGACCCGGCGAATACGCCGTCGGCCAGCTGTTCATGCCGCGCGACCCGAACTGGCGCGAGATCATCCGCGACATCTACGAGGACATGATCGTCCGCGAGGGCTTCGTGCTGCTCGGCTGGCGCGACATCCCGAAGGACAACAAGTCGCTCGGTGAATCGGTCAAGCCGACCGAGCCCTTCCACACGCAGGTCTTCATCGGCAAGGGCAAGACCAAGCTCGACGAAGACCAGTTCGAGCGCCGGCTCTACATCCTGCGCAAGTCGATCTCCAACGCGATCTACCGGCGCGTCGAGCGCCGCACGTCGGGCTATTACCCGGTGTCGATCTCGTGCCGGACCGTGATCTACAAGGGCATGTTCCTGGCCGATCAGCTCGGCTCCTATTATCCCGATCTGCACGATCCGGATTTCGAGAGCGCCATCGCGCTGGTGCATCAGCGCTTCTCGACCAACACCTTCCCGGCCTGGTCGCTGGCGCATCCGTACCGCTACATCGCGCATAACGGCGAAATCAATACGCTGCGCGGCAACGTCAACTGGATGGCGGCCCGCCAGGGCTCGATGTCGTCGCCGTTGTTCGGCAATGACATCAACAAGCTGTGGCCGATCTCCTACGAAGGCCAGTCCGATACCGCCTGCTTCGACAACGCGCTCGAACTCCTCGTGCAGGGTGGCTATTCGCTCGCCCACGCCATGATGATGATGGTGCCCGAGGCCTGGGCCGGCAATCCGCTGATGAACGAAGAGCGGCGCGCCTTCTACGAATACAACGCCGCGCTGATGGAGCCGTGGGACGGCCCCGCCGCGCTCGCCTTCACCGACGGCCGCCAGATCGGCGCCACGCTCGACCGCAACGGATTGCGGCCGGCGCGCTATCTGCTGACCCGCGACGACCGCATCGTCATGGCGTCGGAAATGGGCGTGCTGCCAATTCCGGAAAAGGACATCGTCAAGAAGTGGCGTCTGCAGCCGGGCAAGATGCTGCTCGTCGACCTGGTCGAAGGCCGCCTGATTCCCGACGAAGAACTCAAGGCGACGCTGGCGAAGAGCCATCCCTACAAGGAATGGCTGGAGCGCACCCAGATCGTGCTCGAAGACCTTCCCGAGACCGGCAACGGCAAGCACATCTCCAACCTGTCGCTGCTCGATCGCCAGCAGACCTTCGGCTACACGCAGGAAGACCTCAAGCTGCTGATGACGCCGATGGGCACCACCGGCGAGGAAGCCATTGGCTCCATGGGCAACGACGCGCCGATCTCGGCGCTGTCGAACAAGTGGAAGTCGCTGTTCACCTATTTCAAGCAGAACTTCGCGCAGGTCACCAACCCGCCGATCGACCCGATCCGTGAAGAGCTGGTGATGAGCCTGGTGTCGATCATCGGGCCGCGGCCGAATCTGTTCGACCTCGAAGGCCTCGCCGACAGAAAGCGCCTCGAAGTCCGCCAGCCGATCCTGACCAATGACGACCTGGAAAAGATCCGCTCGATTTCCGAGATGAGCGGCGACCATTTCAAGTCTCTGACCTTCGATATCACCTTCCCGGCCGAGCACGGGCCCGCCGGCATGGGCTGGGCGCTTGAAGAACTCGGCCTCCGCGCCGAGGAAGAAGTCCGCAAGGGCTGCAACATCATCATCCTGTCGGACCGCAAGGCCGGCGCCGAGCGCATTCCGATTCCGGTGCTGCTGGCCTGCGCCGCCGTGCACCATCACCTGATCCGTCAGGGTCTACGCACGTCGGTCGGGCTGGTGCTGGAGACCGGCGAGCCACGCGAAGTGCATCACTTCGCCTGCCTGGCCGGCTACGGCGCCGAGGCCATCAACCCCTACCTCGCCTTCGAGACCCTCGCTGCCATGCAGGAGGAGTTGCCGCAGAAGCTCGAGGTCAAGGAAATCGTCAAGCGCTACATCAAGTCGATCGACAAGGGCCTGCTGAAGGTCATGTCGAAGATGGGCATCTCGACCTATCAGTCGTACTGCGGCGCGCAGATCTTCGACGCCATCGGCTTGCGGCAGGATTTCGTCGATACCTATTTTACCGGCACCCACACCCGCATCGAAGGCGTCGGCCTGGCCGAAATCGCCGAGGAAACCGTGCGCCGGCATCGTGCCGCGTTCAACGACGCGCCGATCTACCGCACCATGCTCGACGTCGGCGGCGACTACGCCGTGCGCGTGCGCGGCGAGGATCACGTCTGGACCGCCGAGACGGTGTCGCGGCTGCAGCACGCCGTGCGCGGCAATTCGCAGGATCACTACCGCGCCTTCGCCAAGATCGTGAACGACCAGAACGAGAACCTGCTCACCATTCGCGGCCTGTTCGAGATCAAGTCGGCTGAAGACGTGGGCCGCAAGCCGGTGCCGCTGGACGAGGTCGAACCCGCGGCGGCGATCGTGCGCCGCTTCTCCACCGGCGCCATGTCCTACGGCTCGATCTCGCGCGAGGCGCACACCACGCTGGCCATCGCCATGAACCGGATCGGCGGCAAGTCGAACACCGGCGAAGGCGGCGAGGAAGCCGACCGCTTCAAGCCGATGCCGAATGGCGACAGCATGCGCTCGGCGATCAAGCAGGTTGCCTCGGGCCGTTTTGGCGTCACCGCCGAGTATCTCGTCAACTCGGACATGATGCAGATCAAGATGGCGCAGGGCGCCAAGCCCGGCGAAGGCGGCCAGTTGCCCGGCCACAAGGTCGACAAGACCATCGCCGCGGTGCGTTTCTCGACGCCGGGCGTCGGCCTGATCTCGCCGCCGCCGCACCACGACATCTATTCGATCGAGGATCTCGCCCAGCTCATCTTCGATCTCAAGAACGTCAATCCGGCCGGCGATGTGTCGGTCAAGCTGGTTTCGGAAGTCGGCGTCGGCACCGTCGCCGCCGGCGTCGCCAAGGCGCGCGCAGACCACGTCACCATTTCAGGTTACGAGGGCGGCACGGGCGCCTCCCCCCTCACCTCGCTCAAGCACGCCGGCAGCCCGTGGGAAATCGGCCTGGCCGAAACCCACCAGACGCTGGTCATCAACCGGCTGCGCTCGCGCATCAGCGTGCAGGCCGACGGCGGCCTGCGCACCGGCCGCGACGTTGTCGTGGCGGCGCTGCTCGGGGCCGACGAATTCGGCTTCGCCACCGCGCCGCTGATCGCGGCCGGCTGCATCATGATGCGCAAGTGCCATCTCAACACCTGCCCGGTCGGCGTCGCCACCCAGGACCCGGTGCTGCGCAAGCGCTTCAAGGGCCAGCCCGAGCACGTCATCAACTATTTCTTCTTCGTCGCCGAAGAAGTCCGCGAGATGATGGCTGCGCTCGGCTATCGCACCTTCAACGAGATGATCGGCCAGATGGACATGCTCGACCAGCGCAAGCTGGTGGAGCACTGGAAAGCCAAGGGTCTCGACTTCTCCAGGCTGTTCACCAAGCCGAAGGCGGCCGCCAATACGCCGATCTTCCGCACCGAGCCGCAGGATCACCACCTCGCCGACGTGGTGGACCGCAAATTGATCGCCGAGGCGCAGGCGGCGCTCGACCGCGGCGCGCCGGTACGGCTGCAAACCGAAATCCGCAGCGTCGACCGCGCCTGCGGCGCCATGCTCTCGGGCGAAGTGGCCAAGCGCTACGGTCATGCCGGGCTGCCGGACGGCACCATCCACGTGCGCTTTACCGGCACCGCGGGGCAAAGCTTCGGCGCCTGGCTGGCGCACGGCGTCACCTTCGAACTGGAAGGCGAAGCCAACGACTATGTCGGCAAAGGCCTGTCGGGCGGCCGCATCATCATCCGGCCGCCGGCCGACTCCGGCATCGTGCCGGAAGAGTCGATCATCGTCGGCAATACCGTGCTGTACGGCGCCATCGCCGGCGAATGCTATTTCCGCGGCATCGCCGGGGAACGCTTCGCCGTGCGCAATTCCGGTGCCACCGTCGTGGTGGAAGGCACCGGCGACCATGGCTGCGAGTACATGACCGGCGGCATTGTCGTGGTGCTGGGCGTGACCGGCCGCAACTTCGCCGCCGGCATGTCGGGCGGTATCGCTTACGTCCTCGACCAGGATGGCACGTTCGAATCGCGCTGCAACATGGCGATGGTCGAACTGGAGCCGGTGCCGGAAGAAGAAGCGGTCGCGGAGCGCGAATACGGCGTCGAGCTGGAAACCAGCGGCCGCGTCGATGTGCTGTCGGACCTGACCCAGAAGGACGCCGAACGCCTTCACATGCTGATCTCCGACCATGCGCGCTATACCAACTCGAAACGCGCGGCCGAGATCCTCGCCGATTGGAAACGCTATCGTCCGATGTTCCGGAAAGTGATGCCGGTCGAGTACCGCCGCGCGCTCGCTGAGATGGCAAAGGAGAAGGCCGCCACGATGCAGGCTGCGGAATAATGGGCAAGATCACCGGGTTTCTCGAAATCGAACGTCACGACCGCACATACGCCCCCGTCGCGGAGCGTGTGAAGCACTATCGCGAGTTCGTGCTGCCGCTGCCGGAGCAGGAAGTGCGCGCGCAGGCCGCGCGCTGCATGGACTGCGGCATTCCGTATTGTCACGGCACCAGCCGCATCTCCAATGCGCCGACCGGCTGCCCGGTCAACAACCAGATTCCGGACTGGAACGATCTGGTCTACCGCGGCAACTGGACCGAGGCGGCGCGCAACCTGCACTCGACCAACAATTTTCCGGAAGTCACCGGCCGCGTTTGCCCGGCGCCGTGCGAGGCGTCCTGCACGCTCAACATCGACGACAACCCGGTCACCATCAAGACGATCGAATGCGAGATCGCCGACCGCGCCATCGCGCAAGGGCTCAAGCCCGATGTCGCCACGCACAAGACCGGCAAGAAGGTCGCTGTCGTCGGCTCCGGCCCGGCCGGCATGGCCTGCGCGCAGCAGCTGGCCCGCGCCG
>JALHNV010000132.1 GCA_022843325.1 Pseudolabrys sp.
GGACCGAACACGAAGGCCCAGAAATGGAATCCGTCACGCACGAACGCGAAGCGTTCGGGATCGGCCGCCGCTTCGTCCTTGCGCGGCTTCGGAGCGTGAACGGTGAAACTGGGCATCTGCAATCCTCAGAACCAACGTGTCATGGCCGGGCTTGTCCCGGCCATCTCGCTTAGGAGAGCACTGTGCTTCCGGTTAGGGATCGCCGGGACAAGCCCGGCGATGACAACCTCAAACTATCTCGCTACCCGCCCAACGAACCCTTGGTCGACGGCACTTCGTCTTTGCTGCGCGGATCGATCGCCACCGCGGCGCGCAGCGCCCGCGCCAGACCCTTGAAACATGACTCGGCAATATGGTGATCGTTGGTCCCGTACAGGGTTTCGGCGTGCAGCGTCACGCCGGCGTTCATGGCGAAAGCCTGGAACCATTCCTGCACCAGTTCGGTGTCGAAGGTGCCGACCTTGTCGCGCACGAACTCGGCCTTGAATACCAGGAACGGCCGGCCGGAAATGTCGATGCAGACGCGCGTCAGCGCCTCGTCCATGGGCATGTGGACGTCGGCGTAGCGGGTGATGCCCTTCATATCGCCAAGCGCCTGCTTCACCGCCTGGCCGAGCGCGATGCCGACATCCTCGGTGGTGTGGTGGTGATCGATGTGCAGGTCGCCCACGGCCTTGACCGTGATGTCGATGCGCGAATGCCGCGCCAACAGGTCGAGCATGTGATCGAGAAAGCCGATGCCCGTCGAGATCGTCGACGTACCTTTGCCGTCGAGGTTGATAGCGACTTCGACGTCGGTTTCCTTGGTCTTGCGCTTCACGGTGGCAGTGCGCATGGCGGTGTCCTTCATTTGCGCGCCTTTTATCAGGGGTTTGCGGGATTCGCCACCGTCCGGCCATTCGTGCCGGACGGCCCCCAAAACGCGGTCAGCTGCCGATGCCGCGGACCCCCAGCACGGTCAGCGAGCGCCAGCCGCCGGCCGGGGTCTGCCATTCGATCGACTGCCCTACCGACAGACCGATCAGGGCGGCCCCGACCGGGGTCAGTATCGACACCCGGCCCGCCTCGACATCGGCCTCGTGCGGGTAGACCAGCGTCACCGTCCGGGTCTGGCCGGTGGTGTCGTCCCTGAATTCCACCAGGGCGCCCATGGTGACCAGGCCCGGCGGCACGATGGTCGAGGGAACGATGGTGGCGCGCGAAATCTCGCGCGACAGGAACGCGGCGGTGTCGGGGTGTTTGTCCGCCACCGCCGTGACCAGCCGGTCGAGGCGGTCAAAGTCGATGCCGCTCATCATGATCGGCGGCAGTTCCTTGCGCGCCGAAAGCACCGGCTCGCCGTGCGGCAGGGAGGACGATGGCTGAAGGTCAGACGTCATGGGACACCTGTTGAAATGAGCCCTGGCGCTGCCGATGCCGTGCATCGAAAGCGGGAGGTGACAAATAATTGTGGCGGTGGTGAATGAACTGAACCCCGGACGACAGACGTCGTCCGGGCTACCTGCCTGCGTGCAGGTGGCCCGCGCGGTTAAAACGGCGCGCTGTTACTCGTTTCGGTGCATTCATGGGGCGAATATAGGTAGGATAAGCCGGTTGTCAAAGCGGCCCTTGGGCACGTTTGCATCGGCCACCCGCCGCCCTTACATGAGCGCCCAGCGTCAAGGAACCCGCCTATGGCCTCTAACGAAATTCCCACTTGGCACGGCACCACCATTCTTACCGTCCGCAAAGGCGGCACGGTGGTGATCGGCGGCGACGGCCAGGTCTCGATCGGCCAGACCATCATCAAGTCCAATGCCAAGAAGGTCCGCAAACTCGGCAAAGGCGACGTCATCGGCGGCTTCGCCGGCGCCACCGCCGATGCCTTCACGCTGTTCGAGCGGCTGGAATCCAAACTCGAGCAGTATCCGGGTCAGTTGCTGCGCGCCTCTGTGGAATTGGCCAAGGACTGGCGCACCGACCGTTACCTGCGCCGGCTCGAAGCCATGATGATCGTCGCCGACGCCAACGTGTCGCTGGTGCTGACGGGTACCGGCGACGTGCTGGAGCCCGAAGCCAACGTCGCCGGCATCGGCTCCGGCGGCAACTACGCCCTGGCGGCCGCCCGCGCGCTGCTCGACGGACCGCTCGATGCCGAGGCAGTCGTGCGCAAGTCGCTCGATATCGCCGCCGACATCTGCGTCTATACCAACCGCAACGTGACGATCGAGAGTTTGAAGGGTTGATGCTGCCCCGGACGCGTTGCATCACGAACTGATGCGACGCAGACCGGGGCCGCGACTGCGTGCCGAGTTTGTAACGATCCCGGGTCTGCAGCGCCGCAATGTGCTGCGCTGCCCCCGGGAAAAGAGGCCAAAATGACCAACTTCTCCCCGCGCGAAATCGTATCCGAACTCGACCGCTACATCGTCGGGCAACACGATGCCAAGCGCGCCGTCGCCATTGCGCTGCGCAACCGCTGGCGCCGGCTGCAGCTTGACGACAAGTTGCGCGAGGAAGTGCTGCCAAAGAATATCCTGATGATCGGGCCGACCGGTGTCGGCAAGACCGAGATCTCGCGCCGCCTCGCGAAGCTGGCCGGCGCGCCGTTCCTCAAGGTCGAGGCCACCAAGTTCACCGAGGTCGGCTATGTCGGCCGCGACGTCGAGCAGATCATCCGCGACCTCGTCGAAATTTCCATCTCGCTGACGCGCGAGCGTAAGCGCAAGGACGTGCAGGCGCGCGCCGAACAGGCGGCCGAGGAGCGCGTGATCGATGCGCTGGTCGGTCCGGGCTCGGGCCCGCCGACCCGCGAAAGCTTTCGCCGCAAGCTGCGCGCCGGTGAACTCGACGACAAGGAAATCGAGATCGAAGTCCAGGGCGGCAGCGGCGGCATGCCAATGTTCGAGATTCCCGGCATGCCCGGCGCGCAGATGGGCGCCATCAATATCGGCGATATCTTCGGCAAGATGGGCGGCGGCCGCACCAAGACGCGGCGCGTCACCGTCAAGGATTCCCACGCTATCCTGATCAATGAGGAATCCGACAAGCTTCTCGACGACGAACAGCTGGTGCAGGAGTCGATCAGGACGGTCGAGCAGAACGGCATCGTGTTCCTCGACGAGATCGACAAGATTGCCGGCCGCGAAGGCCGCAGCGGCGCCGACGTGTCGCGCGAAGGCGTGCAGCGCGACCTGCTGCCGCTGATCGAAGGCACGACCGTCAACACAAAGCACGGGCCGGTGAAGACCGACCACATCCTGTTCATCGCTTCGGGCGCGTTTCATATCTCCAAGCCGTCCGACCTCCTGCCGGAGCTGCAGGGCCGGCTGCCAATCCGCGTCGAACTCCAGGCGCTGACCCGCAACGATTTCCGCCGTATTCTGACCGAGCCCGAGTCCTCGCTGATCAAGCAGTACATCGCATTGATGGGCACAGAAGGCGTGACGCTGGATTTCACCGAAGACGCCATCGATGCGCTGGCCGACATCGCTGTGTCGGTGAATTCGGCGATCGAGAATATCGGGGCGCGGCGGCTGCAGACCGTCATGGAACGTGTGCTCGACGACGTGTCGTTCCGTGCCTCGGATCTCGGCGGCCAGACCGTGTCGGTCGACGCCGTCTATGTGGAGAAGCATATCGGCGATCTGGCCAAGAATGCCGATCTCAGCCGGTTTATTTTATAGTCTACTACCTTGGATTGTAGATGCTTAAGCTTCAAGCCATTGTTTTAGTTCATTTTTCTTACAAATACACGTTTTAAGTGTATTTGTCATATAAAACAAATCCGGATTTACATTGGGCTCCGTAGGAATAAATTTTTCCTTGGGAGCAGCGCATGACTGCGGACGATAGAGCCAAAGCAATGGCGCCCGGCCGCGTCAGTCCGGGCGAACACCTCCGAGCGGAAATCAGGCGGCTCGCTCTCGATCAGGTCGCCGTCGGCAGGGCGATCGGTGTTTCGCGGCAATCGATCAACAACATCATCAACGGCCGGCAACCGATCTCGCGCGCCATGGCGAAGAAGCTCGGCCGTCTCACCGGGCAGAATCCGGATTACTGGCTGCGCGCCTCGTTTTCGCCCACCGCCGATGATCGATTTCCATCCGGCGCCCCGCCGCACGCCGATCGCGCCGGTGTCCTGGTTAATCACCAGATTGCAGAGGCGGTAAAGCGTGGAATCATCGCTATTGAGCCTTTCGAGGCCGGCCGTATTCGCGCGGCGTCGGTAGACCTGACACTTGGCGATGTTGTCATCGCTGGCGACAAAGCGACCGACAGGAGAGGCGCAACGGGGTTTGTGCTTCGCGCCGGGTGTGGCGTGGAGGCGTCCACAGCCGAACGCGTCACGCTGCCCCGTGATCATGCGGGCCGAATTGGCACTCTGCATGACGTCGGCCGCGCGGGCATCATCGTGTCGCATGCCTTCCAGATCGAACCAGGCTTTGCCGGCAAGCTGCAATTCCGGTTGTTCAATGCCGGTGGAACCTCTTTCCGCCTTCAGGCCGGCACCCCAGTGATCGGCCTCGAGATCATGCGGCTGGGCGCAGTGCCGGACGACAGTCCCGTTGCAGCGCGGCGCGGCCGCTGACAAATATTTCTTGACACTTGTAAAGTCCTTTTTAGTATCCTTAAAGTTGCAGGGGCCATTCGGCCAATTTTGGCGAAGCCTCCGCGAACGGGGGAAACGGGGGATGTCTGGGCAGAAAAGGAAAAGCAGCGGTTCGGCCGATGGCGCGCGCCGTGTCTGGCGCGACGAAATTGCCACCGATGTGTTCGAGCTCTGGGTCGGAATTTCCCGCCTGATGGCGCGGGTCCACGGGTCCGACCGGCCTGAGCTGGCCAAGCGAGCATCCGGCGGGCGGCTTGCTGCGAGCCGTCGCCCATCACGTCACCGGACGGCATGACGCCCGATCAGCGCGTGCGGCGCACACGCACATAAAGCGCGCCCTCGCCGCCATGGCCAATCGCGGCGTCTTCGAAGCCGACCACCAGCGTGCGGAATTCCGGCAGTCCTAACCATTGCGGCACCTGCCGCCTGAGCACGCCGCGGCCGCCGTCGCGATCGCCCTTGCCGGTGATCACCAGCACCAGCCGCGCATCGCGCGCGCTGGCGGTGCGCAGGAATCGCAACAGCGTGCCGTGCGCCTCGTCCTGGGTGAGACCGTGCAGATCCAGACGGGCGTCGATGGACTGCTTGCCGCGCGCCACGCGCGAACGCTCGCGCCGGCCGAGTTGCGTCAGCGGCGGCGCGGACGGCTTCGGCGGAACGGGCGGCGGTGCCGCCACCGGTCGCGGCGGCTTGATCCGCGGCGCCGGCGGCAGTCGCTTGGCCGGCGCAGGGTGCGCAACAGCATCAGCGGGATTGTCATCGGACAGCGCCGGCGCCCGTTCACTCAGCGGCTTGATGGCCTGGGTGACGGTGGTCCACAGCACGCGCTCTTCGTAAGAGAGGGTGCGGCGCCGTCTGCCGTCGGTGCTCATCGTTAT
>JALHNV010000133.1 GCA_022843325.1 Pseudolabrys sp.
ATGCTGAGTCTAAACCGCCCCCAGCCGGGTTCAATAAAAAACGTAGTGATTCAATGGGATTGGGTGTGATCGAACGTGATGTTTTGACCCCGAGTGGGATGGTTGTGCACCAGGATCAGTGCGGTCGCCGACAATTCCAGCGCCCGCTTCACCACCTCGCGCGGATAGACCGGCGTGTGATCGACGGTGCCCTTCTGCTGCACCTCGTCGGCGATCAGCTGGTTGCGCTTGTCGAGGAACAGCAGGCGGAACTGCTCCTTGTCCTCATAGGCCATGGTGGTGCGGCAATAATCGAGCACGCTCGACCATGACGACAGCACCGTCCGCTTGCTCACCTGGCCGCGGGCCATGCGCGCCGCGGCGGCCTGCACGATCTTGAGTTCCTCGATGGCGGCCGGGCCGACGCCCTTGATCTCTTTCAGCCGCGCACGGGGCGCCGCCAGCACCTCGGCGAACGATCCGAACCTGGCGATTAGCTCCTTGGCCAGCGGTTTGACGTCGCGCTGCGGGATGGCCCGAAACAGCACCAGTTCGAGCAATTCGTAATCGCTGACCGCCTCCGGCCCGGCGTCACGCAGCCGCGCCCGCAGCCGCCCGCGGTGACCGTGATAATGCGCGGTCGCCTCGTCGAGGCCGTCTGCCTGCGCTGCGCTGTCGCCCTTGCCCGCCATCGGCCCCCACGCCCGATACAGTCCCCGGGCGATTGTAGGCCAGCCGGATGGAATCGACGAGGGTGGTTTTTGAGGCCGCATCTCGGTTCGGCAGTGGGCCTGGCCGCGACCTCTGCCTGTTCCTTCCCCCCATAGCCCGTCGAAGACGGGCGTGAACGCCCTTTTATTGGGGGAGGGTCAGGGAGGGGGGTATTTATGGGGAGCCGGGACAACGACCCCCAACCCCTCCCCACAAGGGGGAGAGGAGTGCGCAGCGTGTGCCGCGAACGATTGTGTAAAAACTCAAACCTTGTACGGCGGCTTGTCGTGGCCGGCCGGCGAGAAGGTGAACACCTCGACCCCGTCGGCCGTCACGCCGACGGTGTGCTCGAACTGCGCCGACAGCGAGCGGTCGCGCGTCACCGCGGTCCAGCCGTCCGACAGCACCTTCACATGCGGACGGCCGAGATTGATCATCGGCTCGACGGTGAAGAACATGCCCTGCTTCAGCGTCATGCCTTCGCCGGGACGGCCGACATGGACGATGTTCGGCTCGTCGTGGAACAGCCGGCCGAGGCCGTGGCCGCAGAAGTCGCGCACCACGCTCATGTGCTGGGCCTCGACATAGCTCTGGATCGCGGCGCCGATGTCACCGGTGGTGGAGCCGGGGCGGATGGTGGCGATGCCGCGCATCATCGCCTCATGCGTGACGTCGATCAGCCGCTCGGCGCGCCGCGGAATGGCGCCGACCGTGTACATGCGGCTGGAGTCGCCGTGCCAGCCGTCGACGATCAGCGTCACGTCGATGTTGACGATGTCGCCGTCCTTCATCGGCTTGTCGCTCGGAATGCCGTGGCAGACGACGTGGTTGATCGAGGTGCAAGTCGAGCGGCGGTAGCCGCGGTACATCAGCGTCGCCGGGACGGCGCCGTGGTCCATGCCGAACTCGAACACCAACTGGTCGATCTTGTCGGTCGGCACGCCGGGCGCGACATAGGGCGTCAGCATGTCGAGGCAGCGGGCGGTGAGCTGCCCGGCCTTGCGCATGCCCTCGAAGGCGGCGGCGCCGTGAATCTTGATCTGGCCGGTCTTGCGCAGCGGCGCGACGGCGGCGTCGACGTAGGTCATGTGAAGGCTTCCATGGCGGTCAATCTAAGGATTGGCGGCCGCAGGGGCAACCCTTGGAGCCATCGCCAGAGGTATGCGGCGGTGGCGAATAAGGGTGTTTCGCCGCGCGCGAGACGTGGCATAAGGGCGCCGCAATCTCATCCTTTTCCGCCTTATGCGCCCATTCTGAGACCCCATGATCCGCCTCGATAACGTCAGCAAGCAGAACGGCCACCAGATCCTGTTCATCGAGGCCTCGGCGGCCTTCCAGCGCGGCGAGAAGGTCGGTCTGGTCGGCCCCAACGGCTCCGGCAAGACCACGCTGTTCCGCATGATCACCGGCGAGGAACCGCCGGACGAGGGTCAGGTCGCGGTCGATCGCGGCGTCAGCATCGGCTATTTCAGCCAGGACGTCGGCGAGATGTCGGGCCGCTCCGCGGTCGCCGAGGTGATGGAGGGCGTCGGCCCGGTCAGCGTCGTCGGCGCCGAGCTGAAGGAGCTTGAGGCCGCCATGTCCGATCCGGATCTGGCCGATCCCGACCGCGCCGACGAGATGAACGCCATCATCGAGCGCTACGGCGAGGTGCAGCATCGTTTCCAGGAACTCGACGGCTATGCGCTCGAAGGCAAGGCGCGCGAGGTGCTGGCGGGTCTCAGTTTCACGCAGGAGATGATGGACGGCGATGTCGGCGCACTGTCGGGCGGCTGGAAGATGCGCGTGGCGCTGGCGCGTATCCTCTTGATGCGGCCCGACGCCATGCTGCTCGACGAGCCGTCTAACCATCTCGATCTCGAAAGCCTGATCTGGCTGGAGAACTTCCTCAAGGGCTACGAGGGCATGCTGCTGATGACCTCGCACGACCGCGAGTTCATGAACCGCATCGTGACCAAGATCGTCGAGATCGACGGCGGATCGCTGACGTCGTTCTCCGGCAATTACGAATTCTACGAACAGCAGCGCGCGCTGAACGAAAAGCAGCAGCAGGCGCAGTTCGAGCGCCAGCAGGCGATGCTGGCCAAGGAAATCAAGTTCATCGAGCGCTTCAAGGCGCGCGCCTCGCATGCCGCGCAGGTGCAGAGCCGCGTCAAGAAGCTCGACAAGATCGAGCGCGTCGAGCCGCCGAAGCGGCGGCAGTCGGTGACGTTCGAATTCCAGCCGGCGCCGCGCTCCGGCGAGGACGTCGTCAGCCTGAAGAACGTGCAGAAGGGCTACGGCTCACGCAGCATCTATGACGGGCTCGACTTTGCGGTCCGCCGCCGCGAGCGCTGGGCCGTGATGGGCATCAACGGCGCCGGCAAGTCGACGCTCTTGAAGCTGGTCGCCGGCGCGACGCCGCCCGACGACGGCACCGTGGCGCTCGGCGGCAGCGTCAAGATGGGCTACTTCGCGCAGCACGCCATGGATCTGCTCGACGGCGAGCGCACCGTGTTCGAGCAGCTCGAATACACGTTTCCGCAGGCCGGGCAGGGCTCGCTGCGGGCGCTGGCCGGCTGCTTCGGTTTCTCCGGCGACGACGTCGAGAAGAAATGCCGCGTGCTGTCGGGTGGCGAGAAGGCGCGGCTGGTGATGGCGCTGATGCTGTTCGATCCGCCGAACTTCCTGGTGCTCGACGAGCCGACCAACCATCTCGACATGGCGACCAAGGAAATGCTGATCGATGCGCTGTCGCAATACGAGGGCACCATGCTGTTCGTGTCGCACGACCGGCATTTTCTTGCCGCGCTGTCGAACCGCGTGCTCGAGCTGACGCCGGACG
Source organism: Pseudolabrys sp. (assembly GCA_022843325.1). Lineage (GTDB taxonomy): Bacteria > Pseudomonadota > Alphaproteobacteria > Rhizobiales > Xanthobacteraceae > Pseudolabrys. The sequence continues at coordinate 3,515 of JALHNV010000133.1, forward strand.
GCATCCACCAGTACGGCGGCGGCTATACCGAATACGTCGCCCGCACCGGCCAGGAAGCGCCGGGGCTGAGGAGCTGAGACCTATCGGTTGTCATGGCCGGGCTTGACCCGGCCATCCATGATGCCTTGCCATGAACCGTGCCTGACGTAAGGTTGCATCGCATGGCACCTCATCATGGATGCGCGGGTCGAGCCCGCGCATGACACCGGGTTTTGCGTCCGCCTCAGTTCTTCGGCTCGCTGATGCCGGCGGCCTTGATCACCACCGACCAGCGCTCGATGTCGTCCTTGAGCATGGCGCCGAGATACTCCGGCGTCGCCGTCTTGCCGGTCGAGGGCAGCGCGCCGAGCTCCTCGATGCGCTTGCGCACCGCGGGATCGGCGACCGCCGCCTGCAGCGCCTGCGACAGCCTCGCGATGACCGGCTTCGGCGTGCCCTGAGGCGCGAACACCGCGCTCCAGCCCTGCAGCAGGAACTTGTCGATGCCGGCTTCCTTGGCGGTCGGCACATTCGGCGTCGCCTCGGCGCGGTCGGTCTGCGCGATCAGCAACGCGCGCATCTTGCCGCCCTGAATGTGCGGCACTGCGGCCGGCGCGAACAGGCCGCTCGAGTCGATGTGGCCGGCGACGAGATCGGCCGCGGCCGGGCCTTCGCCGCGGTAGGCGACCGAGTTGAACTGGAGCCCGGTCAGATGCATCAGCAGCAGCGAGGCGAGGTGATTGGTCGAGCCGACGCCGGCATGCGCCAGCGACACCTTGCCAGGATTGGCTTTCACGTGGTCGGCGAATTCCTTGTAGGTCTTGGCCGGGAAGTCGTTCTTCACCGCCAGATACAGCGGCGTGCCGCCGATCAGCCCGACCGGTTCGAGATCGAGCGGATTGAACCGGATGCTGTTGGCATAGATGGTCGGCGCGGCGGAGTGGCTGCCCATGCTGCCGACGGTCAATGTGTAGCCGTCGGGCGCGGCCTGCGCGCCGCGCGCACCGCCGATGGTGCCGCCGGCGCCGGTGACGTTTTCCACCACCACGCGCTGGCCAAGCGTGCGGCTCATGTGGTCGGCGGCGATGCTGGCCAGCACGTCGGTGGCGCCGCCCGGCGAGAACACCACGATCATGGTGATGGGCTTGTTGGGAAAATCCTGGGCCAGGGCGGGCGTCGTGGCCGGCGCGACCAGGCACAGCGCGATGAGAAGCATCATCAGGCGTTTCATAAGGTCTCTCTCCCGTGTTTGCGCTCGTTGAACCGGCGCTTTGACATCGGCAGCCCCGGACCTCCGATGCCACCATATGAAATGGTGCCTCTAAGGGTGAGATAATGCAAGGCAGCGGCCGTGCGGCGCACGCGCGCGGGATCAGACCCGGGTCAGCGCCCGCATCACCAGCGGCACCGCGGCGACCAGCACCGCGGTCAGGCCGGCCGCCGGCAGGCCGCTGTAGTCGATCAGCGGTCCGGTCACGATCGCCGCCAGCACCGCGGCGCCACCGGCGAAACTGTCGGCGACGCCGATGGCGCGGCCGCGCTCGGCCGACTCGTATCGGTCGGCGATCAGCGCGGTCGAGGCGACA
>JALHNV010000134.1 GCA_022843325.1 Pseudolabrys sp.
TGGATTTCGGAACTTTTGTGAATGAACTCGCCACCGCGTCCGGCGACACTATCCTGCCGTTCTTCCGCACCGCCCTGGCAATCGACAACAAGAAAAGCGGTGGCTTTGATCCGGTCACGGTCGCCGACCGCGCCGCTGAAGATGCCATGCGGGCGCTGATACGCCAGAATTTCCCCGAACACGGTATTCTTGGCGAGGAATACGGCACCGAGCGCGGCGACGCGGAATACGTCTGGGTGCTGGACCCGATCGACGGCACTAAGTCGTTCATTTCGGGCATGGTGGCTTGGGGGACGCTGATCGGCCTGATGCGGTTTGGCGAGCCCATTTTCGGCATGATGCACCAGCCCCTCACCCGCGAACGGTTTTCGGGCGACGGCGGCGCCTCGCGCTATCAGGGACCGGGCGGCGATCGCGACCTGCACGTGCGTCCCTGTCCCGGATTAAGCGACGCGGTTCTGTTTACCACCAGCCCGCTGTTGATGAACACCGACGACCGCAGCACGTTTGCCGGCGTCGAAAACAAGGTCAAACTGTCGCGCTACGGCGGCGATTGTTACGCATATTGCATGCTGGCGGCCGGCCATATCGACCTGATCATCGAAACCGAGATCAAACCGCACGATATTGTGCCGCTGATCCCGATTATCGCCGGCGCCGGCGGCATCGTGACCACCTGGGAAAATGGCCCCGCACACGCCGGCGGCCGCATCGTCGCCGCTGGCGACAAGCGCGTCCATCAGGCCGCGCTGGCGCTGCTGGGCGGCTGAGCCGAGCATGGCGATTCATTCCTGAGATCGGATGGAACTCTCACTGCACTGCGGAATTATCCGCAGTGCTTTCACACATGGGAAGGGGCTTCTCCGGGAAAGGGGCTTCGGAGCGGGAGTAACCTTTGAATCGGCGTCAGTTTCTCATGACATCGGCCGCTGTGCCGGTTGTCGCTTCACTCCCGTATGGCGCCGCGTTGATGGCCCCGGGGTACGCCCAGGACGCTCCCTTTGACGCCTCCAATGTGCGCCGCGTCGCGCGTGAGCTGGCGCTCAAGCCTTATCAGGCGCCCGACACCTCGTTGCCGGGGAATCTCAAAGATCTCGACTACGACCAGTACCGCAAAATCCGTTTCAGGCCGGAGCAGGCGCTGTGGCGGAACGAGAATCTGCCGTTCAACATTCAGCTGTTTCACCGCGGCTTTCTGTTTTCCAACCGGATCGACATTTTCGAGGTTTCGGAAGGGCGCGCCCGTCCCATCTCCTATTCGCGCAACCTGTTCACCTTCGACGACATCGCGCCGCCCCCGCCGGACGCCAATCTGGGCTTCGCCGGCTTCCGGATTCACGCGCCGATCAACCGTCCAGACTATTTCGATGAGGTCGGGGTCTTTCTCGGCGCGACCTATTTCCGCGCTGTCGCCAAGGGTCAGGGCTACGGGCTATCGGCGCGCGGGCTGGCCATCAACACCGCCAATCCCAAGGGCGAAGAGTTTCCGCTGTTCAAGACGTTCTGGATCGAAAAGCCGCAACCGAAAACCGACTCCATCGTCATCCATGCGCTGCTCGACAGCCGCAGCGCCACCGCCGCCTACCGGATCACGGTCCGCCCCGGCGATACGACGGTCTACGACATCGAGATGAACCTCTATCCCCGCGCCGACATGACCGAAGCCGGCATCGCGCCGATGACCAGCATGTTCTATTACGCGCCGAACGACCGCGACAATGTCGACGACTTCCGGCCGGCGGTGCACGATTCAGACGGGCTTTACATGCGCAATGGCCGCGGCGAATTGCTGTGGCGCCCGCTGACCAACCCGCGCGACCTGCAGATCAGCAGTTTCTACGATACCAATCCGCGCAGTTTCGGGCTGATGCAGCGGCAACGCAATTTCCACGCTTTCGAGGATCTCGAGTCGCGCTTTGAAAAGCGGCCGAGCCTGCGCGTCGAGCCGATCGGCGACTGGGGCAATGGCGAAGTCCGTCTGATCGAAATTCCGACCAACAACGAGGTGCACGACAACATCGTCTCGTTCTGGCATCCGCGCGAGCCGTTGCGGGCCAAGAGCGAACACGCCTTCACCTACCGGCTGCACTGGGGCCAGGGGGAAACCGGTCAGAAGCCGGCGGAGTTTCTGAAAACGCGTGTCGGCGCCGGGGGCGAGGGCGGACGGCTGTTCGTTCTCGATATCGTCGGAGAGAATCTGAAGGGCCTCAAGCCGGAGACGGTGCGCGGCGTCGTGACGTCGAATTTCGGCAAGCTCAGCAACATCGTCACACAGCCCAACCCCGAAACCGGCGGCTGGCGCCTGTCGTTCAATCTGTCGCCTGAAAACGCCAAGGTGGTCGAACTGCGCGCCCAGTTGGTCCAGGCCAACGAAGATCCGCTCTCCGAGGTCTGGGTCTATCGATGGACGCCGTGACGCCAGCGCACGCGCTCGCCGGCGGACGGGGTAGCCCGTCTTATCTTCCGCCGGAAGCGCCGATCTGCATGCCGGAGCAGGCCTTGCGCCGCTCCGGGCCGAAAGTAGAGCCGAAGGCGCCGGCGCCGGCTGGCTTTTGGCTGCGGCGCGCCCTCATCTTTCTGATGACCCTCGGCATGACCGCCTTTGCCGCGAACCAGATGTATCTGGTCATGGCCGTGGCGACGTTGACCGTTCTGGAAGGGACGGTGGTGGTCCTTTTCGTTGTTCTGTTTGCCTGGATCGCCTTCTCATTTGCCAGCGCAGTCGTCGGATTTTTTCTGTCCTTCGGCCGGCCGGCGCGGACGCTTGGCATCGATCCCGCGGCCGAACTGCCGGCGCTGACCGTGCGCCATGCGCTGCTGGTCCCGACCTACAATGAAAGCCCGAGCCGGATCATGGCCCGCTTGCAGGCCATCTACGAGTCGGTGGGAGAGACCGGCCGCCTCGGGCACTTCGACTTCTACGTTCTGAGTGACACCACCGATCCGGCGACCTGGCTGCACGAGGAGGCCCAGTATCTGGCGCTGCTGGAGCGCACCGGCAGTCAGCAAATCTACTACCGGCACCGGCCGAAAAATTATGCTCGCAAGTCCGGCAATATCGGCGAATGGGTGACGCGCTTCGGTGGCCACTATGAGAGCATGGTGGTGCTCGACGCCGACAGTCTGATGACGGGGGATACGATCGTCCGCATCACCGCCGCGCTCGAACAGAATCCGCATGTCGGGCTCATCCAGACGCTGCCGATGATCGTCAACGGCCAGAGCCTGTTTGCCCGCCTGCAGCAATTCGCCGGCCGGCTCTACGGCCCGATGCTGGCGCGCGGCATCGCCTGGTGGCACGGTCCGGAAAGCAATTACTGGGGCCACAATGCAGCGATCCGCGTGCAGGCCTTCGCCGAACACGCCAGTCTGCCGCTGCTGACGGGCCGCAAGCCGTTCGGCGGCCATATCCTCAGCCACGACTTCGTCGAGGCGGCGCTGATGCGCCGCGCCGGCTGGGCCATCGTCATGGCGCCGGAACTGCGCGGCAGCTACGAAGAAACGCCGCCGTCGATCGCCGAATATGCGGCGCGCGACCGCCGCTGGTGCCAGGGCAACCTGCAGCACATCAAGGTCCTCACCGCGCATCGGCTGCACTGGCTGTCGCGGCTGCATTTTCTCACCGGTATCGGCGCCTATCTCACCGCGCCGCTATGGTTCGTCTTCCTGCTGGTCGGCATCCTGATCTCGCTGCAAGCCCACTTCATCCGCCCGGAATACTTCCCGAAAGGCTTTTCGCTGTTTCCGCAATGGCCGGCGGAGGATCCGATCCGCGCCGCCTGGGTGTTCGCCGGGACGATGGGCCTTCTGATTGCGCCCAAGCTGCTTGGCTACATCGTCGCTCTGTTTCATGCGGCCGAGCGCAGGGGTTTCGGCGGTGGCTTCATGGCTTTCGTCAGCGTGCTGTTCGAAATCATTTTGTCAGGTTTGATTGCACCGATGATGATGCTGTTGCAGTCACAATCGGTCGCCGAGGTGCTGCGCGGCCGGGATTCCGGCTGGCAGGTGCAACGGCGCGACGACGGCAGCCTGACCTGGTCGGAGCTGGCCAGCCGGTTCGGCAAACTGACCCTGATCGGCGTGCTGCTCGGCGCCTCCGCCTATGCGGTCTCGCTCTCGCTGTTCCTCTGGATGACGCCGGTGATCGTCGGCCTGCTGCTGGCCATGCCGCTGGCGGCATGGACGGCGCGCGCCGACGTCGGCCGCCGCCTGCGCAAAATGCGGCTGCTGCTCATCCCCGAAGAACACGACCCGCCATCCATTCTGCTTCGCGCCAACGAACTGGCGGTCAGTCTGCCGGACGACACGGTGCCGGTCGGCGAACTGCTGCGCGGCAGTGACGGCCTGCGACAGGCGCACCGCGACATGCTGGCGCCGCAAAGCCAGAGGCGGCGCGGCGACGTCGACCGCGATCTGGTGATTGCCCGCGCCAAGGCCGACGAGGCCGAGACCATGGACGAGGCGCTTGGCTTCCTGACCCCGGCGGAACTGCGCGCGCTGCTATCCGACCGGCCGGCTTACGAACGTCTGCTCGCCAAACCGTAGGCGTAACCCCGGCCGATAATTGACGCTGCGGTGATCCAAACGGCGTCCCAAACCGTATTGTTCCAACCACCGCAATGGGAGCACGGCTGATCCATGCGCGCGACTTTCTTTCCGGCCGTCCTGGCCTTCGCCCTCCCCGTCGGCATGGCGGAAGCCAATACCAATGACATCTTCGGCAACTGGCAGCGCGAGGACGGCGCCGCCCGGGTCCG
>JALHNV010000135.1 GCA_022843325.1 Pseudolabrys sp.
TGATGCGGCTGGTGATGGCCGCCCTGCACCATCAGGCCCATGAAGCCGAGGCCCTTGAGCCGCGCGATGCGGCCCGTGTCGGCCGTGGTCACGGTCACCTTGACGCCATCGGCCAGATTCTCGGTCTTGGTCGTCCAGCCGCTGTTGGCCAGTTCGCGCATATGCGCCGGCACCATACGCTTGATGGCGTCGCGGGTGCGGCCTTCGCCCGTCACGGTGATCTCGATGCCGTTGTCAATCATGCGCTCGACGGCGCGGGCGCGCAGCGTCACCTCGTGCATGTCGATCAGGTGCTCGCGTAGCGCAGCTATGTTCACCTTGGACCAGTCGGTCGCCGGATCGGCCTCGAGCATCTGCACAATCTCCTGAATGGTGCCGAAGGCGTCCTGGCCGGGCATGACCGGCGATGCGCTGGCCTGCGTCTGGCCGTGCATTCCGCCGTGCATGCCTTGCCCGTGCATCATCTTGTCATGCATCGCGCCGTGTCCGCTTTGGGCCACGGCATAGGCGGTGGCGCCGAGCACCGCCACAGCGGCCAGCGCGGACTTCCAGGGAAATGTCGCCATCGTGATCTCTCTTTCGCGTGAGGCCCCGCCTGTGCCTTTAGCGCGGCGCGCGAATTCATCCTATGATCCGGATCATACCCGGCGCGGGCGCGCTACTGTGATCATGTGCTTGGCCCGCCTGATCTCCCCCACCCGCTCAAGCGCCGCCAGCGTTCGATAAAGCGCCTCGTGCGTCAGGCCGAGTTCGGCGGCGACATCCTTCAGCGTGCCGGTCAGCGTCACCGTGCGGCCGTCGGCGCCGGCGTTGAGCGCGAGATAGTTGCGCACGCGCTCGCGCGCCGAGCGGATGTTGCGCTGTTCGATGCGGGTGCGCAGCCCCATCACCTGCCGCGCCAACGTCGCGCTGAAGGCCAGCGCCGCCTTCGGGTCGCGATCGAATGCGGACAGCACCGCGCGCTTCGGATAGATGCGCACCACAGCATCGGTGCTGGCGATGGCGTCACAATGATACTGCGGCGAGAACAGCGACGCCTCGGCGATGGTGTCGCCCGGCCCCGCGACATGCAGGACGATCTCGTGGCCGTCGCGGTCGACGCGCGCCAGCCGCACCCGGCCGGCAACGATTTCGCACAGGCCGGCGGTCTTGTCGCCGAGACGGAACAGCGCTTCGCCGGCGGTCAGCCGGCGCTCGGTCGCCGCCGCGCGCACCGCCGCGGGCAGCCAGTCCTTGATCGCCATCGTAACGCTCTCCAGCTTGTGAAGCGGATCATCAGCCGGGACGCAATTTGAACTCAATCGGCCGCATTATCCTGTGGTTCCGGTGCAACACATTTTCGCTTGTCACAGGTCTGTGTCATATTGGACGCTAGATTCTGCGTCGGCATACCACCTTGGGATCATGGCAAAAGAACTCGATCCGCTGAAACTCTCATCGCCCCGCATCTTCCTGTTCCGGATGCTGATTTTTGTCGTGCTCGGCGGCCTGGTGGCGTTTCTGCTGTACCGGCAGATCCAGGTGGCCTTCCTGGCCAATCCGGGGCTCAACGGCCTGATCCTCGGCGTGCTGCTGATCGGCATCATTCTGGCGGTGCGTCAGGTGGTGCGGCTCTATCCGGAAATCGCCTGGGTCAACAATTTCCGCCTCGCCGATCCCGGTTTGGCGGTCGAGCGGCCGCCGGTGCTGCTGGCGCCGATGGCGGCCATCCTCGGCAGCCGCGTCGGCCGCATGGCGATGTCGGCGCAACTGATGCGCAGCCTGCTCGACTCGATCGCCACCCGCCTCGACGAGGCGCGCGACATCTCGCGCTACATGACCGGCCTGCTGGTGTTCCTCGGCCTGCTCGGCACCTTCTGGGGCCTGATCGAGACCGTCAGTTCGGTCGGCAACGTCATTCAGAACCTCAAGCCCGCGGGCGACGCCGGCACCATGTTCGACTCGCTGCGCGAAGGTCTCGCCGCGCCGCTGTCGGGCATGGGCATCTCGTTCTCGTCGTCGCTGTTCGGTCTGGCCGGTTCGCTGATCCTTGGCTTCCTCGACCTGCAATCGAGCCAGGCGCAGAACCGCTTCTACACCGAACTGGAAGACTGGCTTTCGACGACGGTCTACGACCACGGCAGCGAGCCCGGCGCGGCGGCGGTCGGCGTCACCGGCGAGGTGCGCTCGGCGATCGACAAGCTGCGCGAGGCGGTCGACCAGGCCGGCTCCGGCAAGGCGGCCTCGGCCGCGATGGCCAATCTGGCCGAGGCCATCCAGGGCCTGGTGCATCACATGCGCACCGAGCAGCAGATGATCCGCGACTGGGTCGATGGCCAGGCCGAGCAGCAGCGCGACATCAAGCGGCTGCTGGAGACGATGGTGCGCGAGAAGGTCAACCGGTGATCGCGTGCAGACGCGCACCGCATTTTTCTTGTCATTGCCGGGCTTGACCCGGCAATCCATGATGAAGCGAGACACAGAAAGTCTTAACGCTAAGTCTTTTGTGTTTTGCCTCGCCTCATGGATGCGCGGGTCAAGCCCGCGCATGACAGCCGAAAGGTCGGGAGTCGAGTAGAACCATGGCCCTTGCACGCACGCGCCGCAACGACAGCGGGATGAACTACTGGCCGGGCTTCGTCGACGCGCTGTCGACGCTGGTGCTCGGCATCATCTTCCTGCTCACCGTGTTCGTCGTGGTGCAGTTCTTCCTGCAGCAGGAAGTCGCCGGCAAGGACACCGCCCTCACCCGCCTCAACGCCCAGATCGCGCAATTGACGGAACTCTTGTCGATGGAACGTTCCGACAAGGCCGACAGCGCCGACCAGCTGGCGCAGTTGCGCGCCTCGTTGTCGGCGGCGGAAAGCGACCGCGATCGCCTGCGCAGCCAGGCCGAAGGCGCCGGCGCCGGCGTCGCGGCGGCGCAGGGCCGTGCCGCCGAACTCGCCGGGGCGCTCGAAGGCGAGCGCAAGATTTCGGCGCGCGCGCTGGCCCAGGTTGAAATCCTCAACCAGCAGATCGCGGCCATGCGCCGGCAACTGGCGGCGATCGAGCAGTCGCTCGACATCACCGAGCGCAAGGAAAAGGAATCGCAGGCCCGCATCGCCGATCTCGGCCAGCGGCTCAACGTAGCGCTGGCCGCGCGCGTGCAGGAACTGACCAAGTACCGTTCCGACTTCTTCGGCCGCCTGCGCGAGATTCTCGGCAACCGCCCCGACATCCGCATCGTCGGCGACCGTTTCGTGCTGCAATCGGAATTGCTGTTCGATGTCGGCCGCGCCGAATTGAAGCCGGAAGCGCGCGCCGAGATCGACAAGATCGCCGCCGCCATTCTCGAACTGAGCGAAAAGATTCCGCCGGACATTGCCTGGGTGCTGCGGGTCGACGGCCATACCGATATCCGGCCGATTTCCGGGCCGGTGATGAAATCGAACTGGGACCTGTCGTCGGCGCGCGCTATCGCGGTGGTGCAATATCTTGCCAGCCGGGGCATTCCCCCGCAGCGGCTGGTCGCCGCCGGCTTCGGCGAATTCCAGCCGATCGATCCGGAAAAGAACGAAGAGGCCTACCGCCGCAACCGCCGCATCGAGTTCAAACTGACGGAGCGGTAGCTCCCATGTCCGTTTACGTCGACGACGCGATCTGGAGCTGGCATGGCCGCAAGTGGTGCCACCTGCTGGCCGACGATATCGATGAACTGCATCGCTTCGCCCGCACGCTCGGCCTGCACCGCATCTCGTATCAGGGCCCGCCCCGCACCGCGAAGCCGCATTACGATTTGACCGCAATGGAGCGCAGCCGCGCGCTGGCCTATGGCGCCGCGCCCTGCGACCGCACGGCCGTCGTCATGATCGTGCGCCGCCTGCGCCGCCAGGCTGCGGGAGGCTGAGCTAGGGGCTGTCTTGGCCCTCCTGCGCGTGGTATTTTATCGCCATGAACAAGATCGTCGAGAGCATCGGCGTTTACCGTCTCACCGATGACGAACGGACCGCAGTCCGTGAGGGTATCGCGCAAGCCGGTCGCGGTGAATTCGTCGCCGACGACGTCGTCGCAGCGTATTTCAAAAAACATCGAGCACCGACGACCGGGCGGCCGTGACACCCGCCGCCATCACCCTGCGCCCCTACACGCCCGCCGACGAGCACGCCGCCATCGATCTGTGGCGGCGCACCTGGGCGCAGCATTATCCGCACATCGACTTCGACGCCCGCGTCGGCTGGTGGCGCGAACGCTGGCGCGAGGAACTGGTGCCGGTCGCGCAGATCGTGCTGGCGGATATAGACGGCGTGCTGGCCGGCTTTGTCACCGTCGATGCGGCGACCATGTATCTCGACCAGATCGTGGTCGCGCCCGAACACTGGGGCGCGCGCGTGGCCGACGCGCTGATGGATCAAGCGCGGCGGCTGTCGCCGCGCGGCCTGCATCTCTTGGTCAACAAGGACAATGCCCGCGCCATCCATTTCTATACCCGGCACGGCTTCGTCTATGCCGGCGAGGACGTGAACCCGGTGTCGGGCCTCGCCGTCAACAAGATGGCGTGGTGGCCGCCAGGGACGTGAGGGTGAACGCCGACCACCACTGTCATGCCCGCGAAAGCCCGTAGCCCGGATGAGCGAAGCGAAATCCGGGGCTGACTCTCAGTCAGCCGCTCCCCGCATTGCGCTGCGCTCCATGCGGGCTTCTGTAACGGGCCTTGGTTCGTCAATCCCTTTTTGCGTCAATCCACTCGCCGGGCACTTGCTTCTGTTCGGGATCGGCGCTGTCGGCCGTCG
>JALHNV010000136.1 GCA_022843325.1 Pseudolabrys sp.
AGCGGCGGCGCCAGCGGCAGCACCGGCAGGAGCGCCCGCGACGGGCGCGGCAGGCTGTGTGGTCGAACGCTGGATCGGCTGCGCCTGGGTCGGCGCGGTCTTGGTCGCCGGCGGCGCCATAAAGGTGCGGTTCCCCCGGCTGCCGCCCGAGAAGCCGCGGCCGGCGCGGGCGTCGGCGTAGTCGGCAGCGACAAGGACGAACGCGGCGGACACGGCCGCCAGCGCGATCGAAAGACGGTAACGCTTCATGTGTTTTGCCCCGACAAAAAGAGTGACTTCAAGGATAGGGATGAATCGCCCGTTTTGTAAGTGGCGACCGGGGACTGCGGCCCAACGTCGCGGCACCGTCGCGCTCACGTGAATGTCACAACGGTTCCGGAACCGGCAGGCCTCGCGACTCTTATCTATCGGGAGACAGACGGAGCGACGTGTCATGAAAGCAATTGTTCTGGCCGCCGGTTTGATGACGCTGCTGGGCGCCACCACCCACGCCAAGCTTGCGCCCTATGAGCCAAGCCGGTCGGCCTTGGCCGATTACGCAGCGCCCGCGCAACCGCTCAGCGCTGTCCGGGAATCGCAGTACTTCACCGCGCCGCCTGCGCCCGTCGCCGAGCCGGATCGCTTAACCCGCTGCGGGAACAACGGCAGCCTGTTTGACAAGGTGAAACTGGCGCAGTGGTGCTGACGGGAAGCCCGGCACCTACGCTTTCGTCAGCGTCTCTTTAACTTCAGCGACCAATTGCTTGAGGGTGAACGGCTTGGCCAGGAACGCGTACTGTTCCTGGCTGGGCAGGTTCTTGGCGAAAGCCTCTTCGGCGTAACCCGACACGAAGATGATCTTCACATTCGGATCGCGCGCGCGCAGCTCCTTCAGCAGCGTCGGCCCGTCCATCTCCGGCATCACCACGTCCGAAACCACCAGATCGACGCGGCCTTCTTTCTCCAGCACCTCGAGCGCTTCGACGCCGTTGCTCGCTTCCAGAACGGTGTAACCGCGCGAAGCAAGGCCGCGGGCATTCAGCGCGCGCAGGCCCTCCTCGTCCTCAACCAGCAGAATAACGCCCTGCCCGGTCAGATCGGCCGCCGCGGTCTTGGCCATTGAACTGGCGGCCGAGATGGCGCCCTCGATCGCCGGCTGAAGCGTCGCGGCGACGGGCGGAGCCTCCTCTGCCACACCGGGAATATGGCGCGGCAGGAAAATACGGAACGACGTGCGGCCGGGCTCGCTGTCGGCATAGACGAAGCCGCCGGTCTGCTTGACGATGCCGTAGACGGTCGACAGGCCGAGCCCGGTGCCCTTGCCGACTTCCTTGGTGGAGAAGAACGGTTCGAAGATCTTCTCGATAATGTCGTGCGGAATGCCGGTGCCGGTGTCCGACACCTCGACCAGCACGTAGTCGGCCGCCGGCATGCCCTTGTAGGCGAAGTCCGCCACCGCATCGGCGCCGACATTGGCCGTGCGCACCGTCAGCTTGCCGCCGTCCGGCATGGCGTCGCGGGCGTTGACCGCCAGATTGACCACCACCTGTTCGAATTGCGAGATGTCGACCTTGACCGGCCACAGGTCGCGGCCGTGCACCACATCCAGCGCCACCTTCTCGCCGATCAGCCGCTTCAGCAGCATGCCGAGATCGCTCAGCGACTCGCCGAGGTCCAGCACCTGGGGACGCAGCGTCTGCTTGCGCGAGAACGCCAGCAGCTGACGCACCAGCGCCGCGGCGCGGTTGGCGTTCTGCTTGATCTGGATGATGTCCTGGAACGACGGATCGGTCGGCTTGTGGGCGTTCAGCAGGAAATCGGTCGCCATCATGATGGCGGACAGCACGTTGTTGAAGTCGTGGGCGATGCCGCCGGCAAGCTGGCCGACCGACTCCATTTTCTGCTGCTGATAGACCCTGTTTTCCAGCGTGCGCTGCGCGGTGGTCTCGAGCGCATAGACGATCGCCGCTTCGCGTTCGCTGTCGTCGTCTTCGACCGCGGACACGAAATAATTGGCGAAGCGTTCGCCCGGTCCTTCCAGCGCCGCTTCCACCGGCGCGATGTCGCCTTGGCCTTCGCCCGCCTTGCGGATGGCGGCTTCCAGCGCCGGCCGGTCGCGCTCCGCCACCGTCGCCAGGATCGAGCGGTCGTCCTTGATCAGGCCTTCGAAGGCGGAGGCGAAGCGCGCATTGCTGCGGGCGATGCGTCCGGTGCGATCGACCGTGGCAATGGCCATCGGCGTATTCTGGAAGAACCGCATGAAGCGCACTTCGGCCGCGCGCTGCGGATCGGTGCCGTCGTCACGGGCGCGGTTCAGCACCAGCGTGCGCGACGCGCCGACCGCGCCATCGGCGCCGAACGCAACCTTGTGGAACAGCCGCACCGGCACCGGCTTGCCGCCGCGGGTTCTAAGGTCGAGATCCAGCACCTCGGTCAACACTTCGCCAGGCGCGGCATTGATGGTCAGCAGCGCGGCGCCTTCGCCGGCGACGATATCGGTCAGCTTCAGCGAACCGGCGCCGACCTGCGCCAGATCGTGATCGAGCCAGTTCGCCAGCGTGGCGTTGAGATAGATGATGTCGCCGGCGGCATCGACCGAGAAGAAACCGGCCGGCGCATGGTCGAGATAGTCGATGGCGTGCTGCAGCTCCTGGAACACATTCTCCTGCCGCTCGCGCTCGCGGGTAATGTCCGCGATCGACCACACGGTCAGGCGCGCATCGCGGCCGCTGTCGCCGAGCGGCCGTACCCGCATCCGCAACCAGCGTGCTCCCTCGGTGGTGACGCCGGCGACGCGCACTTCCTCCTGCAACCGGCGGCCTTCGCGCGCCGCCTTGAGCAACCGGTAGATCGATTCGGAAACGTCGGGGTCACCGATGAAGACACGCTCGATCGGCCGCGCGTCATTGGAGTCGACGGCGCCGATCAGGTCGAGATAGGTGGCATTGGCGTAAAACGGGCGGCCGGCCTGATCGGTGACCAGAATGCCATCGAAGGCGTTGTCGACCACGGCCTTGAGCAGCGGATGGCCCTGGTCGCGGCTGGCGAGCCGCATGATGCCGGAGGCGAGCGCGAACAGCGAGAACACGCCGACCGTGGCCAGCAGCGCCAGCAGCGCCAGAATATAGGTGCCAGCGTAGTCGCGGCCGACATAGACGATGCCGACGCCGGCGGCGACCAGCCCGACCACGACCAGCAGGACCATGCCGACCGAGCCGCTGCGCGGCGCACTCTCGCTCTTGTCGAACGCCTGCCGCCCCTGCTTTGTTGCCGGTTCCTGCCCTGCCATCTCGACCTTTGCCTCGCCGCAGCGAGCACTGCGCACCGCGACTCCTGAGTGCCTTATAGTGACCGGCCGGCGCAAGAGCCTGTCAGCGCCGATTCAGGGCTTTTGCCGGTGTTTCACCGCGCGCGCACCCGGGATTGCCGCAAAAGCTAGCGGCGCAGCGACCGGCGCAGCTTCATCACGTAACCGATCACTTCCGCCACTGCCTTATAGTGTTCCGGCGGAATCGCCTGATCAATCTCGACGGTGGCGTGCAAGGTGCGGGCCAGTGGCGGATTTTCGACGATCGGGATGTCATGCGCGCCGGCGATTTCCCTGATTTTCAGGGCCATCAGATCCATGCCCTTGGCGAGGCAAATCGGCGCTTCCATGCCGCGCTCATATTGCAGGGCGACGGCGTAATGGGTCGGGTTGGTAATGATGACGGTGGCCTTGGGAACCGCGACGATCATGCGACGCCGCGCCCGCATCTGCCGCATCTGTTTCAGCTTGCCCTTGATGGTCGGGTCGCCTTCCGACTGCTTGAACTCCTCCTTGAGCTCGCGCATCGACATCTTCTGCTTCTCGTGCCACTGCCGGTACTGGAACAGATAGTCGGCGGCCGCCACGATGGCCAGGATCGCAATGACCGCGATCATCATCTTCATCGCCAGCGCCAGCGTCAGCGACATGATCGCCATCGGATCGGTCTGCACGAACGTCTCGAAGCGGCCGCGCTCCGGCCACATCAGCATGGTCATCACGCTGCCAATCAGTACCAGCTTGACGATGCCTTTGACGAAATTGGCGATCGCCTGCTTGGAGAACAGCCGCTTCATCCCCGCCAGCGGCGAAATCTTTGAAAACTTCGGCGTCAGCGACTCGTAGGACCAGACCAGTTTGTGCTGGATCATGTTGCCGGCGATGGCCGCCAGCAGCAGCAGCAAAAACGGCAGCGAAATCGCCGCCAGCATCTCGACGCCGAGCTTCTGAAACAGCCGCGGCAGCGCGTTGCCGTCGACATAAATCTGATGCGAGTTGGCGATCAGCCCGCGCATCGTTGTGGTCAGGCTGGCGTTCATGGTGCTGGAGAACATCATCAGCACCAGCGTGCCGCCGGCGATGACGAACCAGGTACTGACTTCCTGACTCTTGACGACGTCGCCTTTTTTGAGCGCGTC
>JALHNV010000137.1 GCA_022843325.1 Pseudolabrys sp.
ATTTCGTCATCTTCAGCTTTGGCCTGGCCGAACTGATCCGCCAGATCGTCACCTGGTATGAAGTGAACATCCATGGCTCGATCGGCCGCTACATCTTCGCCGACACCACCACTGAAGGCATCTACTGGCGGCTGCTGGTGCTGACCGTGATGGTGCTGGGCGCCGGCTGGCTGATCCGGCATTCGCGGCTCGGGCTTGCGGTGCGCGTCATCGGCCAGGACGAGATGGTGGCGCGCCACTGCGGCATCGACACAACGCGCGCCAAGCTGGCGCTGTTTGCCGTCAGCGCCGCCTTCATGACGGTGACAGGCGCGGTGATGGCGCCGCGCTGGACCTATCTCGATCCGGTCATCGCCTTCAGCCCGGTGGTGTCGTTCGAGGTGGTGATCATGGCGCTGTTCGGCGGCGCCGGCACGCTGTTCGGACCGCTGCTCGGCGTCATCCCGCTGGTGCTGCTGTTCGACGTGCTCGGCGCCTACTTCCCGAACTACTTCAGCATCCTGCTCGGGCTCGTCTTCATCCTGATCGTCTATGCGCTGCCGCGCGGCGTGGTCGGCCTGTTGCAGGAACGCGTGCCGGCGCTGCGCCGTGCCGCGCTGCAGGTGAACATGTCGTCGCCGGCCGAAGCCGTGATGCGCCCGGTGTGGCCGCGCGCTGCCGAGCGGATGGCGGCCGGCGATGCGCCGGTGCTGCAGCTCAGCCATGTGCGCAAGTCGTTCGGTGGGCTGGTCGCGGTCGACGATCTCAGCTTCGATCTGAAGCGCGGCGAAATACTCGGCCTGATCGGACCGAACGGCTCCGGCAAGACCACCGCGCTCAATCTCATCTCCGGCGCGATTTTGCCCGATGCCGGCGAAATCAAACTGGAGGGCCGCCCGATCACGCTGTTGCCGGCGCACCGCATCGCGCAGCGCGGCGTGGCGCGTACCTTCCAGCTGGTGCGCGTGCTCGGCGAATCCTCGTGCCGCGAGAACGTCATCGCCGGCATGGCGTTTCACGGCCCCGGCCTGTGGGGCGCGGCCGCGCAAGCGCGCGCCGATGCGCTGCTGACCCGCGTCGGCCTCGGCGACAAGGCCGACACGCCGGCCGGGCAACTGACCTATATCGACCAGAAGCGGCTCGAGCTGGCGCGCGCGCTGGCGCTCGATCCCGACGTGCTGCTGCTCGACGAATGGCTGGCCGGGCTCAACCCGTCCGAACTTCAGGTCGGCATCGCGCTGGTGAAGATGCTGCGTGAGGAGGGGCTCACCATCATCATCGTCGAGCACGTGATGGACGCCATCCGCTCGCTGTGCGACCGCTGCGTCGTCATGAACACCGGCCGCAAGATCGCCGAAGGCCCGCCGGCCGCGGTGCTGGCCGATCGCGAAGTGATCCGCGCCTATCTGGGAGACGCCGATGATTGAGGTCGGTAACGTCTCTGCCTTCTATGGCAAGCACCAGGCGCTGGCCGATGTGTCGCTGACGGTGGCGCGCGGCGAGATCGTCGTCATCCTCGGCGCCAACGGCGCCGGCAAGACGACGCTGCTCAAGGTGATCGGCGGGCTGGTCAAGCCTGCGCCCGGCGCGCGCATTGCCATGGCCGGCACCAACATGGCCGGCAAGGATCTGACAGGAATGGCGCCGCACCGCATCGTCGAGGCCGGCGTCGCGCTGGTGCCGGAAGGCCGCGGCATTTTCGGCGAGCTGAACGTGCGCGAGAACCTGCTGCTCGGCGCCTATCCGGCGCGCGCCCGCGCCGACGAGGCCGCCAACCTCGCCATGGTGCTCGGCCTGTTCCCGCGCCTCAACGAGCGCATGAAGCAGACGGTGCGCACCATGAGCGGCGGCGAGCAGCAGATGGTGGCAATCGGCCGCGCTTTGATGTCGGCGCCGGATATCCTGCTGCTCGACGAGCCGTCGCTCGGCCTGTCGCCGATCATGTGCAAGGAGCTGTTCCAGATCCTGGCGCGCATTCGGAGTTCCGGTCTCGGCATTCTGCTGGTCGAGCAGAACGCCAAGCAGAGCCTGAAAATCGCCGACCGCGGCTATCTCATCGAATCCGGCCGCATTGTCGGTTCCGGCACCGGCGCGGCTTTGCAGCAGGACCCGGCGGTGCAGCGGGCCTATCTGGGAGCCGGGGCGTAGGTTTCTGCGTCATTTCTTTCGTCAAGGCCGGGCTTGTCCCGGCCATCCACGTCTCTACATTCACGCGAGAAGGCGTGGATGCCCGGGACAAGCCCGGGCATGACGGAGGGTGTGGCATGGCTGACCAGATGGACGACAAAACCCGCATCGAGCTGGAAGCCGCCGTTTACCGGCGTCTGGTCGAGCATCTGCGCAACCGCACCGACGTGCAGAACATCGACCTGATGAACCTCGCCGGGTTCTGCCGCAATTGCCTGTCGAACTGGATGAAGGAGGCCGCCGACGGTTCCGGCCTGCCGATGTCCAGGGACGAAAGCCGCGCGATCGTCTACGGCATGCCCTATGACGAGTGGCGCCAGAAATACCAGAAAGAAGCCTCGCCGGCGCAGCAAGCGGCATTTCAAAAGTCCAGCCCGGGTCACTGACAGATCGCGCGCGGGTGTGATTAGCGTGGATGACGGTGCGGCTGCCTTGACCTGACCCGGCCCAGATCCCAAACCTCCCTGTCAATGCAGCGGTTGCGACCGCCATCTGCCAAGGAGATATCGATGCCTGCATCCGCAGCGGCCGCCGAACTGGACGAACAACCCTCCACCCGCTTCGCGAAGGATCAGCTCAAGGCGATCATCGAGCGCATCGAGAAGCTTGAGGAAGAGAAGAAGGCGACCGCCGACGACATCCGCGACGTCTATGCGGAGGCCAAGGGCAACGGCTTCGACACCAAGGCGCTGCGCAAGATCGTGCAGCTGCGCAAGATGGATTCCGACGAGCGCCGCGAGGCCGAGGAAATCCTCGAGACCTACCTGCACGCGCTCGGCATGTTGCAGTAATTATTTCGTGAGCCTGCCCCGATGACGGCGTCATGCGCGGACTTGATCCGCGCATCCATGATGCCATGGCTGCCTGAAAAAGCCTTACCGTCCTCGAACTGGGCAAGGTCATCATGGATGGCCGGGTCAAGCCCGGCCATGACGGCCGGCTCGATGCGTGCGCCTACCGCAGCGACGCCGTCGTCTGCGCCGTGAACGACGCGGTCGCCAGGAACACCACGGCGCTGCCGGTAAACGCGGTCGCCACCAGGCCGAGATGCGGATCGGCCGAGAACGACATCAGCAGCACGTCTTGCGGCTTGTGCAGCATGTCCTGCAACGGCCGCATGTCGACCTCGCCGAGGCGGGTCGCGGTCATGTAGCCGCTGACGCTCGGCGTCAGCATCGCGGCGCGAAGCCACGGGCTGTCGGTGCGCTGCGCACCGCTCATCAACGGCGTCGCTTTATGGGCCACCGTGGTGTTGGCGGCCGACACCTGCATCACGGTCGATTCACGCGCCAGCTGCGGCACCGACGCACCCATCGGCTTGGCGCGGGCGGGGCGGGCCGGCTCGCTGTCGGCGGCGTAGCCGAGCGCGATCGGGGTGGACGGATCGGCGCTGGCGACCTGGAACGGCTGCTCCGCGGTACCGTGCAGCACGCCGGCGTTGACGGCGCCCTGCCAGTAGCCGCGGCTCTGGAACAAATTGGCGGGCAGCGATGCGGTCACGACTGCGGGCGCCGCCGGGCGGGGCTTCGGCATCGCCGCGGCGACCGCAACGGCCACCACCGGCACCTTTGGCCGCGCCGACGGCATCGGCACGATCGTCTCGACGGCGACCGGCTTCGGCGCCGCCACCGG